>NZ_JBNFOM010000023.1:0-67825 GCF_057364785.1 Brevibacterium sp. LAARM2_SD2
CGGTCTGACTCGGGCCGCCGGGCGGAGCCGATCCGCCGGTCGGGCCGGCCGCGGCGATCGCCGCCCGCACCGAACCGTCCTGGGTGCTCAGCAGCTCGGCGGCCACGGCGGGAGTCACCTCGGCGAAGGAGACGACCAACGCCGTCTTGAGGTCATCGCCGCATCGGGCGAGGAGGTCGCGGGCCGCTGCCTCGTCGAGGTCGGCGGCGTCGGTGAGGATGCGCACGGTGCGGTCGCGCAGCTTCGCGTTCGTCGCGACGACGGAGACCATGAGGTTCTCCCACGTGCGGCCGAGGGCGACCATGAGGGCGGTGGAGAAGCCGTTGAGAGCGAGCTTCTGCGCGGTGCCGGCCTTGAGCCGGGTCGACCCGGTGACGACCTCGGGGCCGGTGTCGAGGACGATGTGGGCGGCGGCCGCATCGGCGACAGGGGCGTGCGGGTTGTTCGAGATGAGCACGGTGTGCGCGCCGTTCGCCCGGGCGGCTTCGAGGGCGCCGCGGACGTAGGGCGTCGACCCGCTTGCCGCGATGCCGATCGCGACGTCCCGCTCCCCCAGCGCGGCACCCGCGGTGCGTCCGTCGGTCAGGGAGTCCTCGGCGTTCTCGACGGCGTTGACGAGGGCGGGCTCTCCTCCGGCGATGTGTCCGACGACGCGGCCGGGTTCGAGGTTGAACGTCGGCATGAGCTCGCTCGCGTCGAGCACCCCGAGCCGACCCGAGGTCCCCGCCCCGAAGTAGTGGACGGTTCCGCCGGCTCGCATCCGCTCGGCGGCGGTGTCGACAAGGGCCGCGAGCTGCGGCAGGGCGGCTGCGACGGCGTCGATGACGACCCGGTCCTCGGTGTTGAGGAGGCGGAGGACGCCGAGGGCATCGAGGTCGTCGAGGCCCGCACTGCGGGGGTTGCGCTGTTCTGTCGGGGACAGCCGGGGCCGGGCGTCGGCTGACGGCGCGGGCTGGGACTGATCGGTCATGGACGGAGGCTTCCTTCCACCTCGGCGGGGGTGCGGGCAGGGGCGGACGGGTGGCGCATGGAGAGCAGCCCGCCGACGACGACCATGACGATGACGCCGAGGAGCGGGTACCACTGCCAGGCCACCCAGATCTCACCGGTGACGTACTTCTCCATGATGAAGAAGTACGCGTTGACGGCGATGGCGAGGACGAAGGCGATGTTCGCATCGACGGCGGTCGCGCGCTTGTTGACCATGCCGAAGACGAACGCGCCGAGGAGGCCGCCGTAGGTGATGCCGGCGATGCCGAGGGCGAGGATGACGATGTTGCCGGAGTCGGATTCGAAGACCGTGGCCGGCAGGATGAACGCGATCCCCCATGCGATCGTCGCCCAGCGGCCGACCCTGAGGCCCCCTGCGTCGGTGAGCGGGGTCCGCCTGAACCGGGCCCAGACGTCGGTGACGGTCGAGGACGACAGGGCCGAGAGCGAGGACGACAGGGTCGACATCGCGGCGGCGAGGATGCCTGCGAGGAGGAGGCCGGAGATCCCCGGCGGGAGGCCCTCGATGATGAAGAGGGGGAAGATCTCGTCGTCGCGGGTGAGCCCGAGGTCGGCGGGCAGGGCCTGGTCGTAGTAGGCCCACAGGGCGAGTCCGACGGCGAGGAAGATCGCGAACTGGACGAAGACGACGAAGCCGGAGACGATGAGCGCCTTCTGCGCGTCGGCCTTCGTCCGGCACGACAGGAGCCGCTGGACGATGATCTGGTCGGAACCGTGGGAGGCCATCGCGAACACGGCGCCGCCGACGAACGAGGGGATGAACGATCCGGCCGCGTTGATCGGGTTGCCCTCGAAGACGAACATCTGCAGCTTTCCGGCGGCGGCCGCCTCGGCGAGCCATCCTCCGCCGACGCTCGCGGTGATGACGACGATCGCGAGGACCCCGCCGAGGACGTAGAGGACCATCTGGGCGACGTCGACCCAGACGACGGCCTTGATCCCGCCGATGAACGTGTAGACGATCGTCACGAGCGCGAGGACGACGATGATGACGAAGTAGGACGTGTGGACGCCGAGGCCGTCGAGGATGACCTTGAGCGGGATCGCTGCGGCGAGGACGCGGATGCCGTCGGCGAGCAGGCGGGTGAAGAGGAAGGTGATGCCCGCCGTGGTCTGCGTCGACTGGCCGAAGCGCTTGCCGAGGTAGGCATAGGCGGTGATCATCTCGCCGTCGTAGTAGCGGGGAAGCATGAGGAAGGCGACGATGATGCGCCCGACGATGTAGCCGAGCGCGAGCTGAAGGTAGGAGATGTCGCCGAGGTAGCTCATCACGGGGATACCGATGACGGTGAGTGCGCTCGTCTCGGTCGCGACGACGGACAGGCACACCGCCCACCAGGGCAGATCCCGTCCGCCGAGGAAGTAGTCCCTCAGTCCGCTCTGCTTCCCGCTCAGCTTGAGGCCGAGCCAGGCGGTGGCGACGAGGTAGGCGACGATCACCAGGAGGTCGATCATCTGCATGGTCGGTGCTCCTTCGGTGGGATTCGCGTCGGTGGGGGTCGGCTCAGGTGGGGTTCGCGTCGGGCGAGGGCGGGTCGTGCGGCGGCCCGCCGAGGATTCGCAGCCGGCGGGGCCGGCGCTCCAGGGGCGCGGGCAGCCGCAGGGGCCTCCACCCCGGGCTCAGCCGTCCGGCGATGGTCGGGCGGGCGGCGCCCGTGAGGCTCGGCTCGGTCGAGGGCAGGCCGTGCCAGCTCAGCCAGCCGATGAGCGCCATGAGCACGGCCTCCTTCGACCCCTCGGGCAGGCCGAGGGCCGCGTCCGTCGTCTCGAGGGTGACCGTCTCTCCGAGCTCGGCGCGCAGGGCACGCATGAGCGTCGGGTTCCGGGTCCCACCCCCGGAGGCGATGACCGCGGTGACGCCGTGGGGACGGACCGCCTCGGCGATCGTGCGGGCGGTGAGCGCGGTGACCGTGGCGATCGCGTCGACTTCGCTCAGCCGAGGATGGTCGGCGAGGTATCGGTCGAGGTAAGCGGCATGGAAGTGCTCCTTGCCCGTCGACTTCGGGGCGGGCAGCCGGTAATAGGGTTCGCCGAGGAGGTCGCTCAGCAGTGCCGCGTCGACCCTTCCGCGGGCGGCGAGCTCCCCGTCGACGTCGCAGGACTGCGCACCGTAGGTGATCCGGCGGGCGAGGACGTCGATGAGGGCGTTCGCGGGACCCGTGTCGAAGGCGAACGGGTCTTGGTCCGGGGCGATGACGGTGACGTTGGCGATCCCGCCGAGGTTGAGCAGCGCGGTCGGGGTATCCGCATCGGTGAGCAGCATGGCGTCGAGGATCCCGACGAGCGGGGCTCCCTGCCCGCCGGCGGCGATGTCGCGGGAGCGGACGTCGGAGAGGACGGGGACGCCGAGGGTCTCGGCGATCCACGCGGGCTGGCCGAGTTGGAGGGTCGAGGTCACCCGCGCCTCGGCGATGTCGTGGCGCACGGTCTGGCCGTGGGAGACGACGAGGTCGGGGACGGCCCGACGTTCGCACACACCTGGGCGAGCGCCTCGGCGCTGAAGCGGCCGAGGCGACCGTCGACGTCGCTGACGAGGGAGAGCGGCAGCTCGACGGGTTCGAGGAGGCGGAGGATGTCGGTGCGCAGGGCAGGGTCGAAGGGCATCTCCTCGCCGGCGAGGAGGCGCACCCCGAGCTCGTCCGCGGACGGGTCGTGGACGAACTCGGCGAGGGCGACGTCGAGGGCGTCGGCCGAGGTTCCCGTCATCAGCCCGGCGATGATCATGCCCGGTCACCGCTTGCAGGGGTGGGGGTTGCAGGGCGGGCTGCGGGGCGGGCCTCGGCGCGCGCTGGCGGGGCGGGCTGCGGGGCTGCCTTCGGGGCGGGGTGGTCGGACGGGGACGGTGAGTTCGGTGCGGACCTTGTAGCGGTCACCGCGGTAGACCGAACGGACGAACTCGAAGGGAACGTCGTCGGCGCAGCGCGAGATCCGCTCGAAGAGGAGCGCCGGAGCCTGCAGTGGAGCCGCGAGGTGGGCGGACTCGTCGGCGTCGAGGAGGGTCGGTTC
The DNA here is from genome assembly GCF_057364785.1 of Brevibacterium sp. LAARM2_SD2. NCBI lineage: Bacteria > Bacillati > Actinomycetota > Actinomycetes > Micrococcales > Brevibacteriaceae > Brevibacterium > Brevibacterium sp. LAARM2_SD2. The sequence goes on from NZ_JBNFOM010000023.1 coordinate 4,018, forward strand.
GATCGTCTGCACGCTGTGGGCGAGCTCGATGCCGAAGCGGGTGCCCAGCAGCTCGTAGAACGAGCTGTCCTCGAGGTCATCGGCGGTGAGGCCGGGGACGCGGGCGGCGGGGATGTGGAGCTCCTCGAGGGCGATCGGCTCCGCGTCGGCGAGGCGGAGGCGGAGGATCGTCACGACCTCGTCGTCCTCGCCGAGGTGGAGCTTCCGGGCGATATGCGCCCCGGCCGGGCCGCGGTCGAAGCCGAGGACGTGCGAGCCGGGAGTGAGTCCGCGGGCGAGCATGTCCTCGGTGAACGAGCTCGCGGCCAGCGGCTGGTCGAACTTCGGGCCGAGGGCGAAGACCCCCGCGCCGTGGCGCCGGCGCACGACGCCCTGGGCGACAAGTTCGTCGATCGCGCGGCGCAGAGTCATCCGGGAGATCCCGAGCTGCTCGGCGAGCTGGCGCTCGGGCGGGAACTGCTCCCCGGCGGCCATGCCCTCGAGGCGATCGAGGAGCTGGTCGCGGATCGAATGGAATTTCGTCACCTCCCCATTGAGGCACAAGTCACATCCGATTTCAAGACCACTGGTCTAATTCTTGCAGGCGAGGTTGCGGTCGGGTCGGCAACCGCTCGGCTTCGATCCGCAGGGCATGGATCGATCCGCAGCGTGTGGATCGTAACCGCGCGGATGGCCGGGATGCGGATGCGACCCGCGCGGTCACCTGACCGAGCGCGAGAGGGCGGTCGGGACGCGGGCATCCTCGCCGAGGTGGTCGACCCGCCGGCGACCGCAGCGTGCACACCGGACGTAGGCGACCGTCCCCGTCGAGACCCGATGGCATGACTCCGTCAGCCAGCCGTGTTCGCAAGCGTCGGCGTCTCCGTTCGGGGACGGGTTCCGTGTGGTCGTCTGCTCTGTCCTGGCTTCCATGACTCCAGCCTGGTGTAATGGTCCTATGCAACTCAACCCTTACGGTGAGTACGCCGTTCTCCTCGCAGCCTCGCTGGCCAACGACTGGCCAGGCGACCGCGCCGGAATCGAAGCACGGACTCGGGAATTCGGGATGACGATGGGATTCACGCCGACACCGACCGACCTCGGCGACACTCGCGCCGTCATCGACGAATGGCTGAGGGTCGTCGATGCCGAGAGCCCGGAAGCCCGCGCGGAGCTGCTCAACGCGATCATGGCGAGCGCGGCGGCATTCCCGCGGCTCGTCGACCATGACGACGAGGGCTGGCACCTGCACTACCGTGATGCCGATCAGTCGCTGGCCCACGTGCTGCGGGCCGTCATCTGCGTCGGCACCGCCCTCCACCTCACGACGCGCGGCATGCACCGTCTCGGCAGGTGTGCGGCGGGGCTGTCTCCGGGCGACCCGTGTGCGAACGTCGTCGTCGACGTCACGCGCGGCGGCCGTCAACGGTACTGCTCGGTCCGGTGCGCCAATCGCGATGCCGTGCGCCGCCATCGCGCGAAAAGCACCCGTCCGTCAGGCTGAGGGCGGGGTTGCGGCGGGTCGGCAACCGCTCGGTTCCGATCCGCGTGGCATGGATCGATCCGCAGCATATGGATCGCAACCGCGCGGATGGCCGGGATGCGGATGCGAACCGCGCGGCTGAGCGCACGCATTCGTCGCGAGGGGTTCCCGTGGGAGACGCCAGTTCCTAGCATGGTGACATGACTGAATACACCGGAGAGACACTCACCGACGCCCTCGAGGCCGCGGGGCTGAGCGACTGGCACAGCGCCGACGACACGATCGTCGCCACCTACGCCACGGGAGACTTCGCCACCGGACTCGAGTTCGTCAACCGGGTCGGTGCCGCCGCCGAAGCGGCCAACCACCACCCGGACATCACGCTCACCTACCCGAGCGTCGAGATCACCCTGACGAGCCACGACACCGGTGCCGTGACCGACCGCGACCTCAAGCTCGCCGCACGGATCAGCAACTTCGCCGCGGAGGCAGGCATCACGGCTGATCAGCCGCAGTGACCTAAGCTGAACGAAGCCACCGTTCGCCTGCTGAGGGGAGACTCCGTGTACGCCGCTGCCGAGAACCGCTACGACTCGATGACCTACCGCAGGGTGGGCCGATCCGGTCTCGTCCTGCCGGCACTGTCGCTGGGCATGTGGCACAACTTCGGCGACGATGTCGCCTTCCAGACCCAGCGCGACTTGGTCCGCCGCGCCTTCGACCTCGGCATCACCCACTTCGACCTCGCGAACAACTACGGCCCGCCTGCCGGATCGGCCGAGATCAACTTCGGCCGGCAGCTGCGCGAGGACCTCGGCCCCTACCGCGATGAGCTCATCATCTCGACGAAGGCCGGCTGGGCCATGCACCCCGGCCCCTACGGCGGACCCGGCGGCAGCCGGAAGTACCTGCTCTCGAGCCTCGACGCGTCGCTCGCCCGCCTCGGCCTCGACTACGTCGACATCTTCTACTCCCACCGCCCGGACGCCTCGACTCCGCTGGAGGAGACCATCGGCGCGCTCGACACCGCCGTGCGCTCGGGGCGCGCCCTCTACGCAGGCATCTCCTCGTATTCGGCCGCCGACACCGCCCGCGCCGCTCAGATCGCCGACGACCTCGGCACCCCGCTGCTCATCCACCAGCCCTCGTACTCGATGCTCAACCGCTGGATCGAGGACGACGGTCTCCTCGACACCACCACCGAGCACGGACTCGGCGTCATCGCGTTCTCCCCGCTCGCCCAGGGCCTGCTCACGGACAGATACCTCGGCGGAGTGCCCGAGGACTCGCGGGCCGGCAAGGACACTCCGTCGTTCAAGGACGGGTTCCTCTCCGAGGACAACCTCGCCCGGATCCGCGGACTCGGTGAGATCGCCGCCGCCCGCGGCCAGTCACTCGCCCAGATGGCGCTCGCTTGGGCGCTGCGCGATCCCAGGGTCTCCTCCCTCGTCATCGGCGCGAGCCGCGTCGACCAGCTCGAGAACAACGTCGCCGCCCTCGACTCCGCGCCGTTCACCGACGACGAGCTCTCCGCGATCGACGACTTCGCCGTCGACTCCGGCGTCGACATCTGGGGAGACGCCCGTCGGAGCACGCAGAGCTGAGCCAGGCCCGTCCCCATCCGATCAGTCCGCCGCGTCGAGGAGCGCTCCCGTCCGGCCCGACCACTGCGGTCGGAACGCGTAGACGCAGACGAGGCGGAGCAGGGAGGCGCGTTCGAAGAGCCGCACCCGATCCGGATCGCACCCGCTCGCCGAGGCGGCGTCCGCGATCGCCGTGAGCACGACGTCGGTCTGAGCCGGAGACCAGATCCCCTGTTCTCGCCGCCACCGGGCGTGCGCACGGAGATTGCCGAGGTCGAGCTCCCGCTCCCCCGCGCACGCCGTGTCGACGTCGAGCAGTCCCGGCCCCGCCTCGGCGTCCCACATCAGCTGCTTGTCGTGGAGGTCGCGGTGGAGGGGACCCCAGGTCCCGGGCCTGCGACCGCCGAACACAGAAGAGACGTGGTCACCCGCTGAGGTTGAAACGGTCCCGGCGTTCGCGCGCAGCTCGCCGGTGACCGCGGCGAGGAGCGGATCGAGTCCGGCCGTGAGCGCGCCGAGGTGGTCGTCGGCCCGGTCGCGCCAGTCCTCGAGCACGCGGGCTTCGTCCGCCGCGGTGTGCTCTGGAGCATCCGGGGCGAAGGAGCCGCCGTCGGGCGCACTGCCGGCCCGAACCCACGCGTCGAGGCAGGCCGTCCAGGCGCGCGCCCAGTCCTCCCCGAGCCGGCGGGATCATGGAGGTCGAGTCCTGGGACTCGAGACAGGCGCACGGTCGAGTCGTCGGAGTCGAGGACCGTGGGGAGGGTGAACCCTGCGGCGAAGGCAGCTGCGCGGTCCTGACCGGCGAGGATGGCCGCAGCTCTGCCCTCGCGCACGCACTTGGCGAAGGTGCCGTCGGCGAGAGCGACGACGGCGCGGCGGCCGGGCCGATGCGAGACCACCCGGGCTGCCCCTTCACGGAGGAGACGTGCGAGTCCCGGAAGCTCCGGATCGTGCCCTGCAGGGAGCATGGTCACCTGGTGCACCCCTGGGGGTGAGACCCCATCGAGGTATCCCGCGCGCAGCCCACCATCGACGATCGCCTCGAAGGCGATCCGCCCCTTCTTCGCCGGCCACGCCCGCCGCACCCGTGCCTCTGCACCCTCGATGCGCACTGTCGACGGGATCTGACCGCCCGCGCCAATGCCAGAGCTGGTATCGGAGCTGGAGTCGGCGTCGGTGCCCGCGCTAGTGCCGGAGTCGGCGTCGGCGGCATCGTCGGCGTCGGTGCCCGCGCTGGTGCCGGAGTCGGCGTCCGTGCCGGAGCCGGAGTCCGCGCCGCAGCCGGAGTCGGTGCCGGCGTCAGCGTCAGCGAAAGCTGACCGGCGACCGCTACGACCGGATCCTGAGCCGAGTGCCTCCTCTACAAGCACGAGGTGCCGGTCGGTGTGCTCCCGCCAGTCGGCGCGGCACGATCGCCACGGTTCGATCGCGGTGACGAGCAGTGCCCAGGCCGTCCATGCCTCGAGTGCCCCGGCAGCGGTCGGACCCGCGACCCCGGCTGACTCGGCGCGCATCGTGAAGCCGCCTGCGCGGTCGTACCCGCGGAGGAAGCCCGCTTCGAGGCCCGGGCCGTGTCCGTCCTCGCGGAGCCGGCACGCGGCGGTCCACCGGCCGAGGTCCATACCGGTCGGTCCGACCCCGGCCCGGTCGAGATCGATGATCCGCGGGTCGCCGTCGCCGACGAGCACCTGGTCAGGGCTGAGATCGCCGTGGATCGCCCGATTGCCGCGGAGGACTCCCGCGGATTCGAGCCGCTCGCCGATCCGACGCGTCAGCTCGGCGACTCGTCCGTCCTCGCCGAGGAGACGCGACAATGCGCGCTCGGCGTCGGCGAGCATCGCAAGCGGCTCGGCACCGATCTCAACATGGGTTACCTCCCCGGCACCGTGCGCATGGAGGTGGGCGATCGACTCTCCGACCGCCTCGGCGAGGGTGGGATCCGGATTCCCGTTGAGGTCCCCACTGCCCCACCAGGGCGTGCGCACGGCGCTCTCCTGCTCGCCGAGGCGGTGGACGGGAAGGGTCGGCAGGCCCCATCTCAGCCACTGCTCGGATACGGCGACCATGGCAGAGAGGGAGCCGGTGCCGATCCGAACGAACTCGGCACCGCGGTCGGGAGCGCGCAGCAGCACCCGGCGGCCGGGGTTGCAGCCGACGACCGTGCACGAGTCGAGGTCGAGGGTCGTCGCAGCCGCGACGAGGGGCCGGGCGAGCTTCGGATCGGCGCGCACTCCCCCGCTGAGCAGGACGAACCCGGTGTCGCTCACCGCGTGGTCGAGCACGGTCTCCCCCACCCGCGCCGCACGCCGACGGAGGTTGGCGAGTTTGTCGGGATCGGCCATCACCGCGGTCCACCCCCACCCTCCGAGGTGGTCGACCCCTGGCCGCCGCCAGGCGACGATCGCGCTGCGGCCGGGTTTGATCCGGATCCGCACGGGTTCCACGGGGAAGCCGAGGTGCGCGCTCAGGGCCCCGGGCGAGCGGAGGTCGGCGAGGAAGGGCACACCGAAGTCGGGGGTCGTTCCGGAGGCAGAACCGTTCGCCGTCGGAGCTGTCGCAATGGTCACGGTCGACTCGACTGCCGTCATCGGGCGGCTCCCATTCCCACGGCGGTGCGGGACGCGTCGTCTGCGGCTGCGTCGTCGGCAGCAGTGTCGACGGCGGCCGCCTCAGCGACGGGGGCCGCCTCGGCGACGGGCTCCTGCGACACCCCGGCGCTCACGGTGTCCTCGGCCTGGTCGCTCATCCACTGGGCAACGCGGCTCGTCGGGTCGGCTGCGAGATCCTGGGGAGAGCCGTCTTCGACGATCCGCCCGTCCTCGAGCCACACGACCCGGTCAAGGCCTCTGACCATGGCGACGTCGTGGGTGATGACGATCCCGGTGCGGCCTTCGGTGAGCGCCCACAGGGACTCGGTGACCTGCGCTCGGGTGCGCGGGTCGAGCCCGGTGCTCGCCTCGTCGAAGACGACGACCGGGGCGGAGCGGACGAGGGCCCTGGCGATCGCCAGACGCTGCCTCTGCCCGCCGGAGAGCGTGTCCCCGCGGTTGCCGAGCACGGTGTCGTAGCCCTCGGGAAGGGCACGGATGAACTCGTCGGCACGGGCGGCGCGGGCGGCGGCCTCCACCTCGGCGTCGGTGGCGTCGAGGCGGCCGTACCGGATGTTCTCCCGCACGGTCGCCGCGAAGAGGACGGACTCCTGGAGGAGGACGGAGACGCTGCCGCGCAGGGAGGCGCGGGTGACGTTGCCGGTGTCGTAGCCGTCGAGGTAGATGCGTCCCTCCTCGGGTTGGGCGAGGCGGAGCAGGTAGCTCGTCAGGGTCGATTTGCCTGCCCCCGAGGCGCCGAGGATCCCGATCCTCTGACCGGCGGGGATGAGGAGGTCGAGGCCGTCGAAGAGCGGCCGGCCGTGCCCGTCGCGGGAGCGGATGCCGTCGAAGACGACGTCGCCGCGCACCGGTCCCATCGCCACCGCTCCGGGGCGGTCGGCGATCTCGATCGGTTCGTCGAGGAGGTCGGCGATCCGCTCCCCCGAGGCGGTGGCGCGGGCGATGCGTCCGGTGTACTTCGCCATGTCCCGCAGCGGCTTCATCGCGATCTTGAGGTAGAGGAGGAAGAGGACGAGGTCGCCGGGGGTCATCGCCCCGCGGAGCACCTGGAAGCTGCCGAATGCGAGGACGAGGGCCTGGGAGATGCCGACGAGGACATCGGTCGAGCGTTCGAGGCCGGCGGCGAGGCGGCGGGCACGCACCCCGGCCCGCAGGGCCCGTTCGTTGCCGTCGGCGAAGTCGGCGGCGACGGTGCGTTCGAGTCCGTAGGCCTGGACGACGCGGATCGCCCCGAGCGCCTCGGCGGCGGACCCGACGAGGCGGCCCTCCCCCTTGCGGGTCGAGCGGGAGGCGGTCGTGATCTTCGGCGTCGAGACCCGGGAGAGCACACCGTAGACGACGGCTGTGGCGAGGACGATCGCGCTGAGCACGGGGTCGAGGACGACCATGACGACGAGGAGCACGGCGAGCGTGATGATGTTGCCGAGCAGGGGCAGGCCCGCGGTGACGGCGACCTCCTGGAGGCGGCCGATGTCACCGACGAGCCGCTGCGAGGTGTCGCCGATCGAGGCGCGCGAATGGTACTTCAGCGACAGCGCCTGGATGTGGTCGAAGACCCGGGTGCGCAGCTGGGTGGCGACCCGCGCGCCGACGAGGGCGAAGCAGATCGTCGAGGCGTAGTTGGTCACGGCCCGTCCGGCGACGATGACGGCGAGGCCGATCGCCGCGGCTGCGAGCGTCGTCGCGACCCCCGTCCCGAGGTCGAAGCTCGCGTCGATGTTCGCCCCGAGGGCTGCGGTGACGGCGTCGACGGCGATCTTGATCGGCCACGGTTCGAGGATGCGGAAGACGACGTCGGCGAGCAGGGCGAGGAGGCCTGCGATGATCAGCCACGTGTGGCCGCCGAGGTGCGGGGTGATGATCCGCAGCGTCCGTCGCAGGGCGCTCGGGGTGGGGCGGGTCGGGCTCGTCGTCATGCTGTCTCCAGGAGGACGGGGTCGAGGATGTCGCGGCACCGGCTCGTCCACGAGTGCCGGGCCAGCGCCTCGGCGCGGGCGGCCTCACCCATGCGGGTGCGCAGGGCGGGGTCGTCGATGAGCGATTGGAGCGCCTCGGTGAGGGCGGCGAGGTCGTCGGGCGGGACGAGGAGCCCGGTCCCGGTGCCGGCGATGAGGTCGGGCAGGGCCCCGACCGCCGAGGCGACGGTGGGCAGGCCCGCGGCCATGTACTCATAGACCTTGAGCGGGGAGAAGTAGTTCGGCCCGCCCGGGTAGGGGGCGGATGCGATGTCGAATCCGCGCAGGTGGGCCGGGACGTCGGCGGGGGCGACGGCGCCGTGGAAGGTCACCCGCTCCCCCAGGTCGAGGTCGTCGGCGAGGCGTGCGAGCGCTTCGGCTTCGGGACCGTGGCCCACGATGTCGAGGTGGAAGGCCCCGCGCAGTCCGGCGGCCGCACGCAGCAGCCGGTCGGTGCCGTGCCAGGGTTTGAGGGTGCCGACGAAGCCGATGTGCACAGGAGCATCGGGTGCCTGGTCGCCTGGGCCGCGCGTGCCGGGGACGATGCGGTCGGTGTTGACGCCGTTGGGCACGACGGCGACATCGTCGAGCCCCGGGTAGTCGCGGTGGACCCACTCGGCGACGGCCTCGCTCACGCACACGAGCCGTGCCGCCTGCCCGAAGCTCACGGCCGTGGCCCTGACCGCATGATCGTCGTGGACGAGTCCGCGGTGCGTGCGCTGTTCATCGATGAGCGGAGCGTTGACTTCGAGGAGCAGCGGCACGCCGAGGTGCTCGCTGATCCTCGCCCCGGCCGTCGAGAAGAGGGAGTACCGCTCGTAGACGACGTCGATGCCTGTGTGCTCGCCGGCCACGAGGTCGGCGAGGAGGTCGGAGACCCGCAGGAGGGCGATCTCCCGGCCGCCGCGCTCGAGCCCTGCGGGCAGCTCGAGGCGGACGACGTCGAGGTCGGCGAGGTCGGCGGGCACCGCGTCATCGGTGCGGGTGCAGAACACGGTGACCTCGTGGCCGAGCGCGCGGAAGCTGCGGATGACCTCTTGGGCGTGGACGCTGGCACCCTTGGTGCCGAAGATCCCGATGCCGGGGTCGAGGAGGACGTAGGCGATTCTCATGAGGCGACCTCGAGTTCCTCGAGCGGCTGGTCGACATCGTCAGCGGGCCGGTCGATGAGATCCGCGAGCGCCCGGGCCTGCCGCCGGGAGTCGTGGAGGTCGGCGACGCGGTCGCGCGCGGCATCGGTGATCCGGCGCAGGGACTGCGGATCATGGGCGGTCAGGCCGATCACCTCGGCGACGGCGGAGGCGATGGCATCCGGGTCGGTGCCGTCGACGAGCCAGCCGGTCCGCCCGTCGATGACGATCTCGGGCACGGCGGTGACGCTGCCGGCCACGCAGGGGATGCCCGCGGCCATGCCCTCGAGGAGGACGGTGGGCAGACCGTCGACGTTGCCGTCGGAGCCGGGGACGAACGGCGCGACGAGGGCGGTGTGGTCATCGATCATCGCTGTGACCTCCCGCTGGGTCAGTGCCCCGTGCATCGTCACGATGTCGGCGAGGCCGAGCTCGGTGATCTGCTCGTGCAGCTCCGCCTCGAGCGGGCCGGTGCCGACGAGGTCGAGTCGAACGTCCCGCCCGGACTTCCGGAGGAGTGCGAGGGCGGGGAGGAGGTGGGTGAAACCCTTCTTCTCGACGAGGCGGCCGACGGCGAGCAGTCGCGCGACCCCGCCTGCGGGGCGCCGCGGACGGTAGGGGAAGCGGTCGAGTTCGAGTCCGTTGCGCACGACGTGGATCCGCTCGGCAAGGACCGGTCCGAGGCGCCGGCGCAGATAGTCCCGGTTGAAGTCGCTGATCGCGACGACGTGGTCGGCGTCGGCGGTCTTCCGGGCGAGGTCGGCGGTGACGACGCTGTCGTGGAAGATGTCCTTCGCGTGCGTGGTGAACGAGTACGGGATCCCCGTGAGCAGGGATGCGGCGCGGGCCACGGTCGTCGCCACCGAGGCGAAGTGCGCGTGGAGGTGGGTGATGCCGTGCTCGCGGGCGAGCCGGGCGACGGCCAGCGACTGCGCGGCGTCGTCGTGGTCGAGTCCGACGAGGTCGCCGAGGTTCTCGGCCGTCCCGTCAGCGAGCACCGGGTCCGCTGCCGCCTCCTGCCACAGCTGCCAGAATCCGTGGGCGCTCGAGGGGCGGGGGACGTGGATGACCGGGGCCTGGACCCGGGCGAGCTCCGGGTGGAACCGAGCGTCGGTGCACGGGCGCAGGGAGAAGATGACGATGTCCTCCCCCGCCGCCTCGCGGGCGAGGATCTCGGAGACGATGAAGGTCTCGGAGAACCGGGGATACATCTTGAGGACATAGGCCCGCCGAGGCGGGACCTGGCTGGGGACGGTCTCAGACGGCACAGCGGGCCTCCTCGGTGAGGGTGGTCGGGCGGGCGGGAGCGAACGGGAGGGTGCCTGCGGTCGAGAGGAGCTCGGCGGCGAGGACTGGGACCCGGCGCAGGCCGTCGCGGTCGATGTGATCGCGGGAGACCTCGGACCCGGCCCGGAAGCCGAACCAGTCGCGGAGGAACTCCGGGGTCGCCTCGGTCAGGGGTGCGGAGTCAAGGGCACCGGCGGCGGTCAGGGCTGCGGCGCGCCGCGGCTGCTCCTGGCGGTGGCCGACGCGGGGGATGACGAGGACAGGGGTCCGGGTCGCCATGACCTCGGCCATCGTGTTGTATCCGCCCATGCACACAAGAGCCTCGGCGCGGGCGATGAGGCCGGGCATGTCCGGGCTGTGCCGGACCACGGAGGTGCCGACGGGGGCGAGGGCGGTGAGGCGGTCGACCTCGGCGGTCGCCATCTGCGGGCCGACGACGACGAGGTGGCGGAGGCCTGCGGGTGGGGCGGCGAGGATCGCGCGCTCGGCGAGGGCGGCACCGTCGGAGCCCCCGCCGAGGCAGGTGAGGACGAAGGGCGCGGCATCCGTGAGTGCGGGATCGTCCGCGGGGACGGGCGTCGAGGGTTCGCGGCGGGCCAGCGAGAGGTATCCGGTCATCCGGGTGAGGCGAGCCAGTTCGGCCGGCACTTCGCCGGTGGCGCGGGGGTCGTAGACCTCGGGATCGCCGTAGACCCACACCTCGTCGAACGCTCGGGCCACGGCGTCGGGGCCGCCCACACGGTCCCACTCGCCGGCGATGACCGCCGGGTCGTCGAGGACCTCCCGGAGCCCGAGGACCGTGCGGGTCCCGTGGACGCGGCAGCGGTCGAGCGCCTCGGCGAGTTCGCCGTCGATGCCGAAGGGGTGCCGGTCGACGATGAAGAGGTCGGGCTGCTGCTGGTCGAGGACGGCGGTGATCGCTGCGGATCGCAGGCTGCGCAGTCCCTCCATCGTCGAGGCGAGCGCGCGGGGAGCATATCCGCCGTTCGCGGGGGTGACTCCCGGCAGGATCATCCAATCCCATCCGGTCGGCAGGTCGAAGCGGGCGGCTTCGGGGCTGCCGGCTATGAGGAGGCCGCTCACCGGTCGACCGGTGAGTTCGGGCAGCTGCGCGGCGAGAGCGAAGGCGAGCGCCCGGTTGCGGCGGATGTGGCCCAGCCCCAGGGAGTCATGGGAGAAGAGCGCGATACTCAGATTCTCTGTCATACCACTCAGCTTGGCCGCGAAGATTAAGCCCCAGGTAAGACGGGGATGAGAGAACTCTCATGTGCGCCCGACCCGACAGGTTCGCTTGTTCGTGTTCGACCCCGGCTGCGCGCGGGTTGCCATCGGCGGCGGGCGGTCAGCTGTCGTGGCCCGCACAGTCGGCGCGCCAGGTCGTGCTCAGTCGACGCGGTAACCGAATCCGCGGACGGTCGTGACGAAGTCGCTGCCGAGTTTGCGGCGGAGGTAGCCGACGTAGACGTCGACGACGTTGGATCCGGGGTCGAAGTCGAAACCCCAGACATGGGAGAGCAGCTGTTCGCGGGAGAGCACACTGCCGCGGTTCCTCAGCAGGATCTCGGCGAGGGAGAGCTCGCGCGCCGAGAGGTCGACGATACGCTCATTGACCCAGACCTGACGTCCGAGCAGGTCGATGCGCACGTCGCCGCGGGTCAGCTCCGTCGTCGGAGACTCCTGGACGGTCTCCTTGAGCCGCAGCCGGATCCGCGCGAGCAGCTCACCGAAGCGGAAGGGCTTGATCATGTAGTCCACGGCGCCGGACTCGAGGGCGTAGATCGTGTCCTCGGCGTTGTCGCGAGCGGTGAGGACGAGCACCGGCAGGGAGGGCCGCTGTTCGCGCAGCTGTTCGAGGACGCTGAAGCCGTCGAGGCTGGGCAGGCCGATGTCGAGGACGAGGAGGTCGAAGTCACCGGTGATCGCGAGATCGCGGCCGGTGATGCCGTCAGCGGCGATCTCCGTGGTGAACCCGGCGGCCCCGAGGCCCTTGGCGATGAAGGACGAGATCCGGTCCTCGTCCTCGACTACGAGAATGCTCTTCACTGGTGTCCTTTCGGCAGGATCATGCGGAACTGGGCGCGACCTCGGTCGGGTCGAGGACGATGGTGCCGCCGTGGGCTTCGGCGATGGCACCGACGATCGAGAGTCCGAGTCCGAAGCCGCTGCCCTCGGTGGATCCGCGGGTGAAGCGTTCGAAGATGTCAGTCGCGATCTCCGGCGGGACTCCTGGGCCGTCGTCGCGTACCCACAGGTGGACGTGGGTCGCGTCCTCCGTGGCACCGAAGGTGATCGTCCCGCCCTCCTCGGTGTGGTTGACGGCGTTCGCGGCGAGCTGGAGCAGCGCCTGGGTGAGGCGTTGGCGGTCGGCACGGAGGACGAACGACTCGGGGACGTCGACCTGCCAGTCCCGCGACGCCAGCCCCGTCGCCTTCGCGAGGACATGGTGGAGCAGGGCCGGGATGTCGACGCTGCCGGGGCACACGAAGTCGGGGCGACGGGAGCGGGCGAGGACGAGGAGCTCTTCGACGAGGCGGGTCATCCGGTCTGTCTCGTCGAGGAGGAGCGCCCGGGTCTCGTCGACGTCGTCGATGTCGGCGGCGTTCATCGTCTCGAGGTGGCCGCTGAGGATGGTCAGCGGCGTGCGCAGCTCATGGCCGACGTCGTCGAGGAACTGCCGCTGCGTCGCGAACGAGGATTCGAGCCGGTCGAGCATCGCGTTGAAGGTGCGGCCGAGTTCGGCGATGTCGTCGCTGCCGCGGGTCTCGATCCGGCTGCTGAGATCACCGGCGGAGATCGACTGGGCGGTCTGTCGCAGTTCGGTGACCGGGGAGAGCAGACGACGGGCGAGCACGGAGGAGATACCGGAGATGATGAGGGTAGCGAGCAGGGCGACGACGACGTAGAGCTGCATGACCTGGGTGAGGTCGGCCCGGCTGTCCGATGCGTTGGTGACGACGACGAAGGCACCGCGCGCGTCCTCCTCTCCCGGCTCCCCGCCTCGGTCACTGCCCCGGTCCGCCTGCTGCTCCAGCGGGGTCGGCGACGCTGAGGTGGCATCCCCAGGCGCCGAGGTGATGGCGGAGACGGGAAGCACGTAGCCGATGTACTCGTTGCCGTCGATCCGCAGCGAGAACTCACCTCCCTGGTCGGATTCGGCTTCGACGGCGTCTTCGAGCGAGCGCGAGCCGCGGATGAGGGTGTTCGGTTCTCCCTGGTAGAGGACGCGCCCGTCGCTGAGGAACGCGAAGAGCGCTTCGTGGGCGTCAGGCTGGTTCTGGGCGAGGAACTGCCCGAGCATCTGGTCGACCGAGGTGAAGGGCTGGCCGGTCTCCGGGTCGACGCCGGTCTGCGCGAAGGCGCGCATCTCGGCGATCTCCTGTGACATCGACGCGGACAGGCGGTTGGAGACGTTGTTCGACTCCACCGAGTAGAGGACGAGGCCGACGATCGTCAGAGCGAGCACGGAGAGGAGGGTGACCGCGATCGTCAGACGGTTCTCGACGGTGAGCCGGATGCGACGATCAGTCGTCGTCATCGTCACCGCCGTCATCGTCGTCATCATCGTCGCCGTCGTCGCCGGCGCCGTCGTCGTCATCGTCGCCGTCGGAGGGCACCTCCCGGGGCGGGTTCGGTGCCGGTTCGTAGGAGTGCTGGAGTTCGCCCCGTCCCTTCGCCGAGGCGTCACCCCCCGATCCGCTGCCGTCAGGTGTCTGCCCCCCGTCCCGAGAACCGCTGGAATCACCAGCGCTGCCGTCGGGGGCGCCGGAACCCTGCGCGGACCCCGTTCCGTTCGGATCGCCGGTTCCGTCCGTGACCGTGGCAGTGGGGGTGACCTTGACCGGGCTGAGGTCCGGGCGTTCGGGGTGGGACGTTCCGCGGACGAGGACGAAGGCCAGCACCGCGAGAATGACGACCAGCCCGGTCACCACCGCGCTGATCACTTTCGACTGTCGTCCCACACCTTCCACCCTGCCCAAGGCCGCGGTCGATGTCGAGCGATCGGCGATGAGAGTCTTCTTAAGCGGCGTCCACGCAGGCATGCGATACTGTGAACGCCCACCGCCGACGCAGCCGCAGGAGATCCCATCAGCGTGGAACGCCGCCCCGACGACGAACACGACCGCCGCGACGACTCCCTCCCCGACGACGATGCCCCCGCCGCGAACGGCGAGTCGACCGCCGCGGCAGCGAAGGAGAACCCCTGGGCGGCGCTCAAACCCTGGCAGGGGAAGGCGGCACCGCTCGACAAGCTGCTCCTCTTCGTCATCATCGGCGTCCCGATCATCTACCTCGCGCTTCTGCCGCTGCGCCCGTGGATGCTCGTCAACGCCCCGGTGCTCCAGGAATTCATCAACGGGGCGAAGACCGCCATCGTCGCCGCCGGCGCCTACGCCCGGGTCGGGGAGATCCCACTGTGGCTCGTCATCGTCGCCGGCTTCGTCGGCATGGTCAAACTCGACTGGGCGTTCTGGCTCGCCGGTCGGCGCTGGGCCGACGGTGTGCTCCGGCTCTTCGCCCAGGACGAACGGCAGCTCAAACGCATCGAGCGGCTCAAGGGCATTCCCAGCTGGGCGCTCTTCCTCATGACCGTCATCGCCCGCTGCCCCGGAATCCCGCAGACGCTCGTCTTCATCGTCGCCGGGTGGACGGGCATGCGCCTGCGCACCTTCCTCATCGCCGACTTCATCGGCAGCCTCATCTTCACGCTCATCTGGGCGATGCTCGGCTATCAGCTCGGCCAAGCGGCCGTCGACGTCCTTGCAGTCATCGACAGATACGCCCTGTGGATCACCTTCGCCTTCATCATCGGCATCTTCGTCTACGCCTTCGTCAAGGAGAACCGCAAGGCGAGGGCCCAGGGGTAGCAGCGGTGGCCATCAGCCGGCTCGTGCGCTGAGCACCGGCTCCTCGTCGTCCTGACGGCCGATCCCGGCCGGCATGATCCTGCGATGGGCGGCCTGCCAGACGAGCCTGGCGAGATCCGCGGCATCGACGCGGAGGACGGGTGCCGCCATGTCGATGAGCCGCCGGGCGCGTCCGGGGTCAGCGTCTCCGTCTCGCCTCTGCCCTCCCTCTCACCTCCAGCCTCGCCGCCGCCATGGTCACCGATCGGCTCGGCCACCTCCTCGGCGTCGGCAACGGCTTCCACCGTGCGCGACCCATCGGCACCGTCGGCGCGGCGCGGACGGTCTCACCGAGATACCGGAGGACGACCCGATCGGGCTCGAAATGATCGGAGCCGGCGAGGGAGAGGAGGTGGAAGTAGGTCACCGCCGAGTGCTGACTCGGCAGCGCCGTCCATCCCTCGGCGACCGGGTTCTCGCGGACGTCGGGCCCGATCGCCGAGAGCAGATCGGGCACGGTGTCGATGTCGAGATCGGCCATGAGCCGGGTCGCCCGGTCGACGACCTCGGCCTTGAGTGGGGCGCCGGGATGGGTGTTGGCGGGTTTGCGATTGCATGCGACGGTCTCCGCCCACGCCTTCGCGCCGCCGGCAGCCGCGATCGAGTACCGCAGCGCTTTCGCCCCGTCCCGGTACCCGTGTCTCGACACGTATCGGTCGAGGACATTGGCGACGGCTGTGGGGTGGGAGCCGGTCGCGTAGATCGCATCGATGATGCACAGCGCGAGACTCTGCGGGTGGCTGATCGGGTGCGGGCGCTCGTCGTCTGCGACGAGTTCTCGACAGCGTTGCACCAGCCGGTCGACTCCGTCGGTCGTGATCTCCATCGGTCTGACCTTTCGTCGGGCATCGCCTTCGCGATGCGGGTTCCCCGGCCCTGGTGGCCGGGAGGGTGACGACGAGCGTAATCCTCGGCACTGACATGAGATGATCGGAGTGGATTCGAACGGCGATCGGCGAAAAACGCCGATGGCGTTCCGCAATCGTCGCCGAGAGGGAACTGACAGCGCGTCTTGGCACGTGCAACATCGGTCTGGCAGTGTTGAGCCATGAACAGCGAAGAGATGATCATCGACGGGCCCCTGGCCCGCGCGGCACGGATCCTCTGCCAGGTCTCGGCGGCCGATGTCGCCGCGCAGGCGGAGATCGACAAGGCCGACCTCAAGGACTACGAGAAGTGCCGCGACGACCTCACCTCGGAACAGGAGCGTCGACTCGTCCACGCTCTCGAGCACTACGGCGCCCACTTCATCCCCGACGGCGATGACGGCGGATACGGCGTGCGCCTGCGATTCAATCGGCTCAAGGTCCGCGCCGTCGAGCGCTGGGAGAACGAAGGCGGCACGACCGGCGCCGACGACGTCTGATCCCACGCAGGCGGCGTGTTCGGCACACCCCGAACACGCAGCCTGCGACCGGTGAATGCACTGCGGGGCGCCCCTCTCGATGAGGGACGCCCCGCAGTGCGATTCGAGCTCAGGCGCCGCTGAACTCAACCGCCGGTCTCAGCTGCGGCCGATGAGTTCGAGGTTGTCGACGACGCGGTTGGAGAAGCCCCATTCGTTGTCGTACCAGGCGACGACCTTGACGTTGCGGCCGTCGACGCGGGTGAGTTCGGCGTCGAAGATCGACGAGGCGGGCTGCCCGACGATGTCGGAGGAGACCACGGGCTCCTCTTCGTAGTCGAGGATGCCGTTGAGCGGTCCGTCGGCGGCCGCGCGGTAGGCGGCGAGCACCTCGTCGCGGGTGACGTCGCGGGAGACCGTCGTGTTGAGTTCGACGATCGAGCCGACCGGAACCGGCACGCGCATCGCGTCGCCGCTGAGCTTGCCGTCGAGGCCCGGAAGCACGAGTCCGATGGCCTTCGCCGCGCCGGTCGAGGTCGGGATGATGTTCGCCGCCGCAGCGCGCGCCCGACGCGGATCCTTGTGCGGGCCGTCCTGGAGGTTCTGGTCGCCGGTGTAGGCGTGGACGGTGGTCATGAAGCCGTGCTCGATTCCGGCGAGGTCGTCGAGGACCTTCGCAAGCGGGGCGAGTGCGTTCGTCGTGCACGAGGCATTGGAGATGATCGTCGCCTCGGGGGTGTAGGCATCGGTGTTGACACCGTAGGCCAGGGTGACGTCCGCACCCTTCGAGGGGGCGCTGACGAGGACCTTCTTCGCTCCGGCGTCGATGTGTGCGCGGGCCTTGTCCGCCTTGGTGAAGCGGCCGGTGGACTCGAGGACGACGTCGATGTCGAGGTCGCCCCACGGCAGCTGGGCCGGGTCCTTCTCGGCGAAGACGCGGATCGAGTGGCCGTTGACGACGATGCTGTCGCCGGTGGCCTCGACGGTTCCGGGGAAGCGTCCGAGGGTGGTGTCGAACTTGAGGAGACGAGCGAGCTCCTCGACGTCACCGAGGTCGTTGATCGCGACGACGTCGATCTCGCTGTTGCGCTCGCTGAGCGCGCGCAGGGTGGCGCGACCGATGCGACCGAATCCGTTGATGGCGATGCGGGTCAATGTCTCTCCTTGGGAGGTCTGATAACCGGTACATCACCATGATCCCCAGCGCGACGACCCGACAACAGTGGCCAGCACGACAACCTGCGAAAGGTTCTCGCCAGTCTTATTGCCACAAAGCGAAAGTTTCCGGCCACACCTGCTCTCACCACGACAAGCTGTGTCTCAGCCCGAGAACGTGTGCCGGTACTCGTTCGGGGAGATCGAGAGGATGCGCTGGAAGTGCATCCGCAGGTTCGCCCCGGTGCCGAGCCCCACCTGGTCGGCGATCTGCTCGATCCCCAGGTCGGTGTTCTCCAGCAGCTCCCGGGCGAGGTCGACGCGGGCGCGGAGCACCCACTGCATCGGGGTGTACCCGGTGTCCTCGACGAAGCGCCGGGAGAATGTGCGCACCGAGACTCCGGCGTTCGCGGCGAGCTGGCCGAGGGTGAGCTCCTCCCCGATGTGCTGCAGCGCCCACTGCCGGGTGTCGGCGAAGACGTCGCCGAGGGGCTCGGGAACGCTGCGGGGCACATACTGCGCCTGCCCGGCACTCCGATAGGCTGCGGCGACGAGACGGCGGGCGACCTGGTTGGACAGGCCCACACCGTGGTCGCGCCGAATGAGATGGAGACAGAGGTCGATCGCCGAGGCGGCCCCCGCCGAGGTGAGCAGCTGACCTTCGTCGATGAAGAGGACGTTCTCGTCGACGTCGATCGTCGGATAGCGGCGGGCGAGCGCCTGCGCCGTCGACCAGTGGGTCGTCGCCCGACGGCCGTCGAGGAGACCCGTGCGCGCAAGGACGAAGGTGCCCGTCGACAATGCTGCGATCCGCGCGCCCCGCTCGAAGGCGGTGAGGAGTCCGCCGATGACAGCGGCCGGGGCCTCCCCTGCGACCGCCGAGGAGGCCCCGGGGATGAGAATCGTGTCGGCCTCGGCGAGCGCCTCGAGCCCGTGGTCGACGGCGAAGGAGAGTCCGTCGGCTCCGGTGACCGTTCCGGGTTCGACCCCGCACACGGTCACCGAGTAGGGCCAGCCACCGGCGGTCGTCGCCGTCCCGGGCACCTGGCCGACGCTGTTCGACTCGGCGCCGAAGACCTGCACCGGGACGCCGAGGTCGATCGCCGAGACCCCCGCGAGCACGAGCACGGCCATGCGGTGAGGTTTCGGGCGCGGGGTGCGCCGTGCTGAGGGCAGCAGTGCGTCGGCAGTCATCGTGCCCTCCAGTCTAGGCACTCACCTGGGCCTGTCGGCGTAACCCCGGCAGGCGTCGGACCGGGAACCCCGGCGGGGGTCGGGCCGGGGGCCACGGCTCGCGCCGGGGCGAACTCGGTCTCCGTCGTCGCCGTGTGTTCGGCTGCGGTCGCCTTCGCCCGTGCGCGCAGTCAGTACGCGTAGCTGCCGGGGACGATTCCCGGCAGGGTTGCCACGCCGATTCCCCCGCCTGCGACGAGACCGCTGCCTACGGTCCCGGCGTGGAGTCCGACGGGTGCGGCGGCTCCCGACCCGGCCCCTGCCGGAGGGGCCGCGCCCGCACCCACCGCGGGATTCGACCCCGCGGTTCCGGCAGGATTCTCCGTCCCTGCACCGGCCGGTGCGCCGGCGACACCGGCAGCGCCGGGGGCCTCGACGGTCCCGGTCCGCGCCTCGGCAGCACCGGTGAGCGGCCCGGGGGTCACCGCCTTCTCGGGCAGCGCCGATGGGGTCGGGGGGACCACCTCGGCGGGGACAGCCTCGGTGATGGCTTCGAACATCGCCAGGGTGCCGTGCTGGGCGGCCAGGGACACGGGTTCCGGATCGGAGGAGAGCTTGACGCCCACGGTCTGCGTGGCACGGTCGATGTAGAGCATCTGCCCGTGGATGCCGATGCCGATGACGACGTCTCGACTGGCCGAGGGCACCCAGAACTGGCTCCGGTACATCCCGCCGGGATACGACTGGCCGGAGGCGGATTCGGCGAAGACCTGCGCCGAGTCAGGACCGCCTGCGAAGATGTCGTCGACCCAGGCCTCGGAGACGACGCGGGTGCCGTCGGCGTTGACCCCGCCGCGGGCGATCATCTCGCCGAAGCGACCGAGGTCGCGCAGGGTCGTGCTGATGGCGCCGTCGGCGATCGAGCCGCCCCATCGGTCCTGACAGACCTGCGCCGCGTGGGCGGCACCGATGCGCGACCACACGAATTCGCTGGCGACGACAGCGAACGGGCGTCCGACGACGTTCTCGCACACCCAGGCGAGCACGTCGGTCTCACAGCTGCGGTAGACGAAGGAGGACCCGTGTTCGCGTTCGCTCGTCAGCCCGGTGAGGAAGTCCTTGATCCCGTGCGCCGAGGTGGGGGTCCGCGGCGCGAAGTCGACGGCCTCGAAGAGCCTGCGGATCTCCGAGCCGTCCTCGAGGTACTCCTCGGAGAACTTCACGCCCGAGCGCATATCGAGGAGGTCGCGGATCGTGGCCCCGGCATAGCCGCTCTTGCCGAGCGCGGGAACATGGGTGGTGACGAGGTCGTCGACGCGGAGCAGTCCCGCATCGGCGAGCGCGCCGACGACGATCGAGACGATCGACTTGCTCACGGAGAAGAGCATGTGGCGCCGGGCCGGCTTCATCGGCCACGCGTACTCCTCGGCGATCGCGACCCCGCCGCGGGTGACGAGCCAGGCGTCGGTGAAGGTGTTGGCGAGGACGTCGCCGACGGTCGTCCAGCCTTCGTCGTCTGCCGCGGTCCACTTCTTCGCATCGATCGTCAGCGACCGGAAGTCGTTGTCCTGCGAGATGTACTCGCACACGGAGCCGATGCCGCGCGGGATCCCGGCGCTGGGGAAGATCTCCTCCATCCGGGTGAGCGCGAAGGCGAAGTACTCCGGCCACTTCCAGGAGTCGAGGTCGATGCTCTCGAGGATCGCCTCGGACGGGTCGACGATCGCCTCTTCGCTCGCCGAGGTGAGTTCGCCGACGTGGGGCAGCGGCCGCTTCCCGGGTCCGCCGGGTCCCGCCGCACCGGAACCGGAGCCGGCCGCGTCATCGCCGGTGGGATCCTCGCCGAGGCGGTCCGTGCCGTGCGAACGGTCCGTGCCGTCCGAGCCCTGGCCGCCGCGATCGCCGCTGCCTCCGCGGTCCGTGCCTTCGCCCGCCGAGGCGTCGGTGGCCTGCGTGCGCTCGGCATCGGACTTCTCGTCGCCGTCGATGCCCTTGGTGTTGCCCGACAGCGCCCCGATGCGTCGGGTGGCGGGGTTATGAGTCAGGCTGTGGAGCACCTTCTTCATATCCGCCATCTCTGCCTCCGTCTGTGGTCTCATGCACCGCCGAGCCTACCTCCCGGACATGGACGGCAACAGCCTCCGGAGCCTCAGATCGTGAATCCCACGGCCTCACCGGCTGAGACGGAACGCTGTCACCAGGAAGGACACGCGCGGCAGTTACCTATCAGTTATTTAACTTACAACCATCCGACACGAGAAGTTCAGACCCGCGTCGCGGACGGTTCGCCGCAGCGCTCACGCGCCCTCGCCCGTGTCTCCCCGTTCACCGCGTCTCGTCGAGGCTCGTCTCCGACGGCGCCCTGGTGGACCGGAGGACCGCAGCGAGAGCCGGGAAGACGAGGACGGTGCACGCGCCGGCGAGGACGAGGAGGGACCCGATGTCGGCGGTGAGCAGACCGGAGCTCTCAGCCAGGGAGGTCACGGCGACGATGATCGGCAGTCCCGTGGCCCCGTAGAGGCCCACCTGCGCCTGCTCCCTGAGACCGCTGACGCCGGGGGTGATGCAGAGGAAGCGCTCACCGAGCATGAGCGGCAGACCTCTGAGCAGCAGGATCGCTGTGAAGAACCAGAGGAGGGTGAGGGGCTGTTCGGCGACGGCGGCCAGGGCGATGCCCATCCCCGAGTAGACGAAGAAGACGGGGATGAAGAAGGAGAACCCCAGGGTCTGGAGGCCGACCTCGAGACGTTCGACCGCCTCGGCGGGGGCGATCCGCTTGACGAGCATGCCGGCCATGAACGCACCGAGGACGACGTCGAGGTCGAGGAGGGCGGAGAGGAACATCAGGGCGATGAGGACGAGCATGATCGTGCGCAGCACGAGTTGGGAGGTGCCGCTGGCGCCGTCGATCATCGCCCGCTGCAGGGAGGGGATGCGGCTGCCGAGGTGGAGGGGGATGACGACGGTGAGAGCCATGATGACGACGAAGGCGACGAGGATGAGGGCGCTGAGGGAGAAGCTGCGTCCCGAGAGGAGGAGGGCCATGGCGAGCACGGGGCCGAGCTCGCCGACGGCGCCGTGGACCATCGTGCCCGCTCCCACGGGGGTGCGCAGGACCCCTGCGCTGGTGAGGATCGGCAGGAGCGTGCCCAGGGCAGTCGAGGTGAGGGCCAGGCCGATGGCCGCCCAGCCGAAGAATCCGAGATCACCGGCGAAGAGTGCGGAGAAGCCGACGGCGAGGGCGAAGCTCACAGCCCAGACCAGCCACGAGAGCCTGCCCTGCCGCGACTTCATCGCCTGCGGGTCGATCTCGAAGCCCGCGAGGAGGAAGAGGAGGCCGAGTCCGATCTCTGAGAGGAGGCCGAGGCTCTCTGACGGGTGGGCGAGTCCGAGCACGGAGGGACCGATGAGGAGACCGCCGAGGAGGAGCCACACCGTGTCGGGCACCCATCCGCGGGTGAGCCTGGCCAGCAGCGGCGAGACGCAGACGACGGCGACCATGAGGACCAGCGGTGCGAACTCTTCTGCGGTGTCCATAGCGCTCAGGGTACAAGCCGGATCGGGCTGCGGACCGTTCGCCGCGGAACGGTGACGCGAATGTGATCGGGTCGCCGTCCACCCCGTCAGGCTCTGCCGGCCGCCCCGGAAGGTCGGCTAGTCTCGTGGGCACAGGGTCCCGTGGCACGGGGACCCCTCCACCCGATGCGAGGAGTGACACACGATGCCCGTCATCCAGATCGACCCCGACCGCTCGGCCGACTGCCTCACGATCGGCTGGCGACTGCCGGCCGGCGCCGACGCTGTGTGGGCGCATCTGCAGGACGTCGACGCTCTCAGCGAGTGGCTCGGGCGACCGCTGACCTTCGACAGCCGCCTCGGCGGTGAGATCATCGTCGACCAT
The DNA here is from genome assembly GCF_057364785.1 of Brevibacterium sp. LAARM2_SD2. Lineage (NCBI taxonomy): Bacteria > Bacillati > Actinomycetota > Actinomycetes > Micrococcales > Brevibacteriaceae > Brevibacterium > Brevibacterium sp. LAARM2_SD2. The sequence continues at coordinate 26,522 of NZ_JBNFOM010000023.1, forward strand.
GCCGACAGCTACCTGTGCCGGTCGGAGGTCCTTGCGATCGACGGCCACTCCGCAGAGATGACGTGGTCGTTCCCGGACGAGCCGACGAGCCGGATCTCCGTGGCGGTCGCCGCCGGCGATCTCAGCGGAGAGGGCGTGGAGGGCCCGTCGGCCGACGGCACGTCCGCCTCCGGACCGTCAGCCGACGGCACGTCCACCTCCGGGCGGTCAGCCGACGGCGGCGACGAAGAGCCTGCGAGCGTGCTCACTCTGCGTCACCTGGGCCTCGGCGACCTCATCGACTCCTACGCGACGGGCTGGCTCACCCACCTGAGCTTCTTCGAAGCGTCGCTGGCGGGCACGCCGCTGCCGTGGGAGCAGTTCTGGCCGCTGTGCGAGACCTTCGATCGGCTCCTCGACCGCACGGGTCGCTGAGCGGCTCAGGCGCTGACGGTCAGGCCAGCTGATCGACGAACCCACACGAGCGAACGGCGCCTGGTCACCGGTCGATGACGACCCACATCGTCGTCGAGTCCTCGTCGGAGACGAGCACGAACCGCCGGCTCGAGGACAGAGATGCGAACTCGGAAGTCTGCTTCTCAGAGACCTCTCTGCCCGTCGCCGCTTCATAGAAGCGCGTCGTCCCGGCGTCGGTGACGACGACGAGACCGAGGTCGGGCAGCACTCCCTGACCGCCCCACGGCATGCCGAACTGGGCGTCGTCCTCCGCGGTGGGAGCAGAGACGGTCCTCACGTCGCCTGCCGACCAGACGGTCCTTCCCGTCCGTGCATCGAGCGCGTCGACCGACTTCTGCAGCCCGGGCACGATGACGAGGGGGCCGTCGGGCCCGTCGACGGGGGCGGTCTGCGGGGCGCCGGGGAACCCGAGGGAGTCGAGGCCCGCCTCAGGGGCATCCGCCGTCCATGCCTTCAGTCCACCGGTGGAGCCCTGGTACTTGATCGCCGAGGCGTAGAGCTGGGGCTGGAGGCACGTCGGCTCTCCCTGCGGGGTGAACGCGGGTTCGACTGCGCACACGGGCTCGACGATGTCCTCCATCGTCGCCTCGGTCTGCGCGCCGGCGCCCTGCGTGCCCGAGCCCTGAGTGTCGGCGACCGCCATGACCGGATCCGTCGACTGCGGAGGGGCGGCGGGCAGGTCGAGGACGGCGGTGCGCGTCACCGCGGCCGAGAGCGGATCGTCGGGGTCCTCGGCTCCGTAGACGTAGAGGGCGGACGCCGGGTCCGTGGTGGGTCTGACGTCGTAGTAGTCGACACCCGTGTCGTCGACGGTGCGCGCGGTCTCGAGCGAGATCGTCGAATGCTCCCCCGTCTTCAGGTCGATCCGGCTGAGCGCGGATGTCCCATCATCGTCCCAGGACAGGTATCCCGTCGACCGGTCGGGTGAGATGTTGACCGCTGTGCCGCCGAACGTCCGGGCTTCCTCGCCCAACGACAGCGCAGGCCAGGCTTCCTTCCCCGTGCGGGGATCGAGGGCGACGACCATGAGGTTGCCCTCCGGCGACGTCGGCTCACACCCCGAGTCCTCCATCCCGAGGTAGGCGAGGAGGATGAGGTCGCCCTCGCCGAGGTTGGGGCTCACTCCCGTGGTCTGCGACCCGAATCCCGTGGCCGGGTGGCAGGTGCCCTCATCGCCGGGCACCGTGAACGACCACTGCTCACTGCCGTCCGACCACGCGTAGGCCGTCGTCGTGCCCGAGTAATCATGGATGATGACGTTCTCACCGGCCAAGTATGCCTCCGCCCCGCCGCGCTCGTCGTCGATGAGGGTGTCCCTGCTCCACAGTTCGCTGCCGGTCGCGTCGATGACGCGCACCTTCTGGGCATTCCAGTCGGTGATGAGCGCACGGCCGACACCGTCGTCGACGACGACGGAGGACAGGGAGTCGAGCTCGATCGGGTCGCTGAGGGTGGGGACGGTGGTGGGAGTCGGTGTCTGCTCAGTGGACGGAGCAGTGGCACTGCAGCCGGTCGCCGCCAGCAACGTCGCAGCCGTGACGGCGAAAACGGCGCGCAGGTTCATCGGGGAATCCTCACATTCATGAGCTGATCGTAGTCCACGTGTAGTCACGTTGTCGGGCAATGGTCGAGCGCCAGCTGTCGGCGGTGTGGATCCCGCCCGGTCCCGCACCGATGATCTCGTGTCACCACCGGGCTCTACGATGAGCCCATGAGTCCGTCACCGCGCACCGTGGGCATCGTCCTCTTCGAGGGCTTCGAACTCCTCGACGTCTTCGGTCCCGTCGAACTGCTCAGCGTCGTCCCCGACGGCTTCGCCATCACCTACCTCGCGGCGAGCCCGGGACCGGTCCGGAGCAGTCAGGGCGCCGAGGTGGTCGCCACCGACTCCCTGTCCGACTCCCTGGCATCGGGGTCGGTTCCCGACATCGTTCTCGTGCCCGGCGGAGGCGGAACGCGAGGACTCGTCGACGACCACGACTTGCTCGACCTCATCGCCGCGTGGGCGTCGCGGGCCTCCGTTGTCACCTCGGTGTGCACCGGTTCGGCGGTGCTCGCAGCGGCCGGGCTGCTCGAGGGGTACCGGGCGACGTCGAACAAGCGGGCCTTCGCTTGGGCGTCGGCGCAGGGGACGGACGTCGAATGGGTGCCGCACGCCCGCTGGGTCGAGGACCGGGACCGGTGGACGTCGTCGGGCGTGGCGGCGGGCATGGACATGACTGCCGCGCTCATCGCCCGCCTGGTCGGTGAAGAGGCGGCGACCACTGCTGCCCGCACCGTCGAACTCGAGGTCCACAGCGATCCGGACTGGGATCCCTTCGCCGAGCACTACGGGCTCGGGATGTAGGCCATGGGGCGCGGCGGCATGACAGACCGTAGTTGGGACGAGGTGCGTGCCACCTGCGGGCGCAGCTTCGGCCGGGATGCCGCCACGGGCCGAACGCCCGATCAACCTGCCCCCACGGACTGCCTCACACGAGACCGAGGTCCTCCGCGACCCGGATCGCCCGCGCTCGCGAATCGACGCCGAGCTTGGCGAAGACGTTGACAAGGTGACTCTTGACGGTCGCTTCGGTGACGAAGAGCTCCTGCGCGATCTGCGCATTCGAGGCCCCGGTGGCGAGCAGGGCGACGACCTCACGTTCCCGGCGGGTGAGCTGCGGACCGGGATTGCGCATCTGCGCGATCGCCTTCGCGCTGATCTCCGGCGGAAGGTAGGTCTCGCCCCGGGCCGCGCGCTCGATCGCCACGGAGATTTCGGTCGGTTCGATGTCCTTGAGGAGGTAGCCCGCCGCGCCGGCGCTCAAGGCTGCGACGATCTCCGCATCATGGTCGAAGGTCGTGAGGATGAGCACCGCGGGTGGTGTCGGCATGTTCCGCAGAGCCGTAGTCGTCGCGATCCCGTCCATGCCCTCACCCAGACGCAGGTCGCACACGACGACGTCAGGGCTCAACCGCTCGGAGAGGGTGAGCGCCTCTTCCCCACTGCCGGCTTCTCCGACGACCTCGATGTGCTCGGGAACGTCGATGACCGCGCGAAGCCCGGCCCTGACCACAGGGTGGTCGTCGACGAGGATGACCCTGATCGTCATCTGCGCCCTCCTCGCGGAAGCGTCGCCGAGATCGCGAAGCCCGCTCCCGGGGCGGTCTCGATGTCGAGCTCGCCCCCGAGTTCACGCATCCGCGAGGCGATGAAGTCGAGTCCGAACCCCGAGTCGGTCTTCCGCGTCCGAGTCTGTGGGTCGGCCAAGCCGACGCCGTCGTCGACGATGTCCATTCTGATCGAATCGCCGAGGTCGCTCAGGCTCACGCGCACGCGTGTGGCCTGCGCATGCTGACGGACGTTGGCGAGCGCCGACTGCGCGGTCCGCAGGAGGGCGACCTCCGCCTCGGCGGGCAGGGCCGGCCAAGTCTCATCGACGGTGAGGTCCGCCAGGATCGTCGTATCGGACTCGAGCCTGCTGAGCAGGCGGCCGATGGCCGCGGGCAGGGCGGCATCCTCGAGTTCGGCCGGGGCGAGTGCGGCGATGATCCGACGGACATCGCGCGACCCCTGGGCGGCGAGATCCTCGACCTGTCGCAGCACCTGCGCGGCATGGGCGTCTGTCGTGCGATCCGCCTCGGCGTGGGAGATGAGGCGGATCGAGGAGATCTCCTGGGCCACGGTGTCGTGGATGTCCCGAGACACCCGGGTCCGCTCCTCGATCTCTCCCGCATGACGCTGGGTGAGGGCGAGTTCGTCCTGGACGTCGAGGAGGCTGCGGTGGGCGGCCTCCAGCGACTGGAGCAGCTCCTCGCGTCGGCGTCCCTCCCGGAGGAGTTCGATGTATCCGCGGGAGAGCCCGAGGGCGAAGACCGCGCCGATGAGGGAGCCGATGACCGCGGGAGTGCTCACGCTTCCGTGGTGGATGAGCGGTGCCGCGACGGTCGCGAGGTAGGTCACGGCGGTGAAGACGACGGCGATGGGCAGGGAGAAGAGGTGACCGGCGAGCAGCCAGAGGAGGAACGCGACCCAGATGAATTCGGCGGAGAGACGAGCATGAGCAGCCAGATCGCGGCGAGGACGAGCAGCCACCATCGGGCGAGGTCGACCGAGCCGCTGCGGGCGGCCCGCACCGCGCCGAACCCGTACCAGGCGAGGAGGACGAGACTGACCGCAACCACTGCGAGAACCGGGGCTCCCGCAGTGATCGCCCGGAGGCTCGAGATCACGGTGAGGACGACAGCGATCGCGTGCTGACCGATCTCCATCGTCCGCGCCGTCCACCTGTGTGGGCCCACTGCTCCTCCTTCTCCCCCACCGTCAGGATAGTCGTCGGGGCGGCCCGCCGCGGCGGCCGAACCTGCATCCGCAGGCGTCCGCGCGTCTTCTGCTGCGGCCGCGGACCGCCCCGGTTGGGTCCCGACTGTCACCGGGCGTACCCAATCGGACCGCCGGTGCGGGCGGAACCTTCCTCGACTGCGACGTCGGCCCCGACCGCGAGGCCGACGTTCGCGCGCGATACCAGCTGGGCGGTGGTGCTGTCCTCGCCGCGGGTTCCCGTCCCCGCATCCGGCGCGAACTCGGTGATCGCCCGGTCCGGCCACCAGATCCGGGGACCGGCGAGCGCGATGATCGCGGGCACGATGACGGTGCGGACGAGGACCGTGTCGACGAGGACGCCGACGCCGACGATGAGCCCGAGTTGGCCGAGCACCATGAGCGGGAGCATACCGAGGGCGGCGAAGACCCCGGCGAGGACGATGCCCGCGCTCGTGATCACCCCGCCGGTGTGGGCGAGGGCTTCGATGATGCCCTGCCTCGACCCGTGGAGCGCCGACTCCTTCTTCGCCCGGTGGGAGAGGAAGATCGAATAGTCGATGCCGAGGGCGACGAGGAAGAGGAACGCGAGGATCGGCACCTGCGCGTCGATCGCCGCCTGCCCGAAGAAGACCCTGCTCAGCGCCGACCCGAGGCCGATCGCCGCCGCCGTCGAGGCGACGTTGACGACGAGGAGGGTGAGGGCGACCAGCGGTGCCCGGAGGATAGCGAGGAGGACGAGGAAGCTGATGGCGAGGATGAGCGGAGCGATCGTCGCGAGGTCCCGGGCGTTGCCGTCACGGGCGTCGAGCTCGGTCGCCGCGGCCCCTCCGACCTCGGCGTGCGCGCCGTCGACCGCGTGGACCTGAGAGCGGATCGTCTCGACGAGGGCGAGTCCCTCCGGGCTGTCGGGTTCGTACTCGCCGGTGACCATGATCTTCGCGATCCGGTATCCCTCGACCGTCGCCTCGTCGACGGTCCCGGCACGGACGACCCCGTCGATGCCCGAGACCGCGTCGACGACCTCGTCGGCCTCGCCCGCGTCGGCGACGATCCAGATCGGCTGGGATTCCCCGGGCGGGAAGTGCTCGCCGAGGACGTCGAGTCCCTGGGCGGACTCCGACTGCACCCTGAACTTCTCCGACTGGTCGAGACCGACGGTCGTGCCGATGAAGCCGGCTGCCATGACCGCGAGGAGGGCGATGCCGACACCGAGGTGGATCCCCGGGCGGGCGACCACCCGGGTGGCGATGGCCCGCCAGAACGTCGGCGTGGTCGCACCCTGGGCCGAGCCTCGGGAAGCGGCGGCACCGCGGTCGGCAGCGGCACCGCGGTCGGCAGCGGCACCGTCGGCCGCCTCGGCGGGGTCGGCATCGTCGGCGGGACGCGGGACGAAGGGCCAGAACACGCGCCTGCCGCAGATCGCGAGGACGGGCGGGAGGGCGAGGAGGACCGCGCAGGCGGCGATGACGAGGCCGGCGGCAGCGGTGATGCCGAGTCCGCGGGTGCCGGGGATGACAGCGAGGACGAGGCTGAGCAGTGCGAGGACGACGGTGAGGTTCGAGGCGAGGATCGTCGTCGCCGTGTGCCGCCATGCCGTGGCGAGTGCGAACCGATGATCCGGGTGCCGGGTGAGCTCCTCGCGGTAGCGAGAGATGAGGAGGAGGGCGTAGTTCGCGCCGGCCCCGAAGACGAGCACGCTGATGATGCCGGCGTCGAACTGCAGATCGAGACCGTCGCCGATCGCCCCGGTCACGCGCCCGGCGAGTCCGTCGGCGGTGCCGATGACGATGAGCGGCAGCAGCCAGAGGATGGGCGAGCGGTAGGTGACGATGAGGAGGAGCGCGACGATGGCGATCGTGACGATGAGCAGGGTGAAGTCCGCGCCGTCGAAGGCTGAGGCGATGTCCGCGCCGATCGCCGGCCCACCGGTGACGAGCAGCTCCAGTCCCGTGTCCTCGAGCGCCTGCGCACCGGGATCCGCGGCGATCGTCCTCCGCAGCTCGCCGACCGTCTCGGCCGTCTCCGTGTTCGTCTGCCCGACGGTGATCGGCACCATGAGCAGGGCCGCCTCACCGTCGTCGCTGACGATCGGACCGCCGACCGCTTCACCGTCCTCGCCGAGGCGGGACCCCAGCTCGCCGAGCGCGTCCCGGTCCGCGGCGCTGAGCGTCGCGCCGCCGGGGCGGGAGGCGACGACCATGACCGACTGCTCGTTCGCGCCGGGGAACTGATCGAGGACCGCCTCGGCGCGCGCGGATTCCGAGTCCGGCGGGGCGGACTGCGTGGGACGGTCCTCACCGGCTCCGGAGAGGAGGCCGAAGAGGACGGTGACGAGGAGGACGAGGGCGGCGAGGACGAGCCAGGCGCCGCGTTTCGACACGAGGACCGTGCCGGTGCGAGTGAGCAGATTCTTCATGCCTCCAGCTCATCAGGGCAGGGGCACCGGGCACATCGCCTGTCGGTTGAGACTTCGTCTGCAACTTTCGATGGGGATATTCGCCGGGGAGACGAGGTGCTTCAGCCTGCTGAGAAGCGTCCGAGGCGATGCCGGCCGCGGGGCGCCGACCGAGCCGAGGTCAGTCGATGACGGCGCCGGCGGACTTCATCTCGGTGAGCGCCTGAGCACTCGAATCGGCGCCGACGCCGGCGATGAGGTCGGTGAGGACGCGCACGCGAAGGCCCTCGCTGAGACCGTCGAGGACGGTTGCGCGCACGCAGTGGTCGGTGGCGATGCCGACGACGTCCACCTCGGCGACGTCGAGCCTCTGCAGGAGATCGCCGAGGCGGTCCCCCGTCTCCGTCGCCCCTTCGAACGCGGAGTAGGCGGGCACCCCCTGACCCTTGCGCACCATGTGGGTGATCGGGCTCGTCGTCAGCAGCGGGTCGAAGGCCGCACCGTCGGTGTCGGCGACGCAGTGGACCGGCCACGAGTCGACGAAGTCGGGGTCCGCCGCGAAGTGCCCGCCATTGTCGTTCTCCCCGTCATGCCAGTCGGCGGACGCGATGATCGCGTCGTAGTCCCCGGCATACTCGCCGAGGTAGTCGGAGATCCTGGTCGCGACGGCATCGCCGCCGGTCACCGCGAGCGCTCCGCCCTCGGTGAAGTCGTTCTGGACGTCCACGATGAGAAGTGCCTTCGCCATCCAACGAGCATAGTCGCTCCGGACCGACGATGGCAGGGGTCGTGGTCGGCAGCGTCGAAGGGGCGGGTCAGTGCCGGCAACCCCGGCGGGGCGGGTCAGGGTCGGGGAACTCCTCGGCGCTCCGAGCTGCGGCGCGGCCACCCGATCGGACAGGGCAGCCTCAGATCCACCCGGCGGCGGCGAAGGCTCGCCGATAGATCTCGTGGATGACGGCCTGTTTGCGCGCGTTGTAGCCCATCGTCGTCTCCCCCGCGGCGTTCGCTTCGTCCGCGGCGCGCAGCTTCGCCTCGACGTAGCGTTCCCGATCCTCCGGGTTCGCCGTCAGCCACTCACGGAAGACGCGGTGCCGGGCGACTTCCGGGCAGTGGGGGCCGAAGACGTGGAGATTGCTCAGGGGCAGTTGCTGGATGCCATCGGGGTCCTGGTGCCGGAAGGCCCGGTGCTCATACCAGCCGGGTTCGCGGATGACGAGGTCGTAGCCCGCCTCGGCGAGCGCCGGCCGGTAGGCGTCCTCGTCACGGGGGTCGGCGACGACGAGGTCGATGTCGATGACGGGTTTCGCGACCAGACCCGGCACCGAGGTCGACCCGATGTGCTGGAGCGCGAGGACGCCCTTCCCGAGCGCACCTCTGATCGCGACGGCCAGCGCCTCGTACTGGGCGGCCCATGCCGGGTCGTGGTCGACGACGGCGATCTCGGCCCGGGGGCTGGGCTTGACCCACAGGTCGGGGTCGTCGATGTCGTTGAAGACGTCGATGTCAGCGGGGTCGACGTTGGTCGGATCGGCGGCTGTCATTCCGTCGACTCACCGGCCGGGACGTGAGCTGACCGTCTGTCTGACCAGTAGGCCTGGGAGAAGTGCCGCCGCCGGTCGAGCGGCAGCTCGCGGCGCAGGCCGTGGCGGACCGCAGAGACGAGCCCCCGCTCCCCCGCGACCCAGACGTAGAGACCTGCGGGGCCGAGTCCGAGGTCGCGCACATGGTCGATGAGCGCCTGACCGCGGGATCCGGTGCTGCGCACCCACGTCCAGGTCGCGTTCGCCCGCTGCCGCTGCGGGATGCCGTCCGTGTCACCGTCGTCCTCGATGATCGCCGTGGCCTCGACCTCATCGGGAATCCATGACAGCCACGAGTTCACCGCCGGCACGGTGCTGAGATCGCCGAGGAGGATGAGGCGCTTCGTATCCCGCGGCAGATCGAGGCGGTCCGGGGTGACGCAGGCGTTGATCACCGTTCCCGGCTGCGCTGCCTGCGCCCACCGCGTCGCCGGGCCGAAGGCGGCCTCGCCCGCAGTGCGGTGGTGCGGGAGTACGAGGTCGAGGGCGAACGACCCGGATCGGATGTCGACGTCGACGAACGTGTAGTCGCGGCGGCTGACACGGCCGGATCCGCGTGCGGGCCCCGGGTGGTCGGTGGTCGCAGCGTCGCCGTTACCTGCCTTCGCGGACCCATCGCCGGCCTTGGCGTCGGCACCGGCCGGAGACTCGGGAACCCACAGTCGCACCCACGCCGTGGGATAGACGTCGGTGAGATCGTGCAGGAGGTCGTCAACGGTGAAGTGGATGCGCCGGTAGCGATCGCTGAAGTCCTCGACTCGGGTGACGACGACCTCACGGTCGGTGCGGTGCCTCAGGCGCCTGATGCCGCGCGGCCAGGTGACCATGGTCAGCTCCTGTCGGCTCGGTTCGATCCGGTACAGACAAGGCTACTCCGCCCACCCTGTGCCGCGGGAGGCTTCGGGGGCTGATCACGGACGTTCGTCCGCCTCGGCGAGGTGACGCCTCGGCGAGGGGCGGGACCCGCGATCACGGCGGTATCGGGACGCCCCCGGCCCGATCAGCTGCGCTGGGCCTCGCGGACAGCGTCCTTGCCTTCGCGGAAGCCCCGCTTCTCCGCCTTCCGAGCCGCCTTGTCCGCGGCCTTCGCAATGGCGTGGCGCGTGTCCTCGGTGCCGACGATGACGAGGAGTCCGCCGAGGGCGGCGAGGTTCTTCGCGAACTGCATCTTCTGTGCCGAGGCCTCCGGCTCCTCGTCCTCCCAGAACGCGTGGCCGGCGAGAGTCGTCGGGATGAGCGAACCGGCGAGGGCGAGCGCAGAGAGTCGCGGCTTGATGCCGAGCAGCAGGGTGGTTCCCGCGGCGAGCTGGATGCCGCCGTTGATCCGGACGAGGAGTTCGTCATCGTCGGGGAGCACCGGCACGTACTCCCGGATCTTCTCCAGCGTCGGCGCGGCCATCTGCACGCGCCCGCCGGGCTTGGTCAGCGCGCCGTAGCCGCCGATGATGAAGATCGGTGCGGTCGCCATGCGTCCCACGGTGCGCAGCAGCGATGATCCCAGTGCCATGAGCGTCTCCTTCGTCGGGTGGTTCGAGGTGTCCGCCGAGGTGGTGCCGACCGCCTCGGCGACGAGGTCGTTCGGGGCTTGAGCCTATAGGAAGGAATGACTGAGCTCAATGCTCTGGTGGGGAAATCTCGTAGGCGCGCCGACCTGCGGATTCATTCCTCGGCGGGTGCCGAGTTACGACGAGGCGGCTTGACGTCGACCTCCGGCTGCCGCCGGAACTGCCCGGTGAGGACGAGGACGAGGACGACGACGGCGGAAACGAGCCACCCGGAGACGCCGAGGACGGTGACGAGAGCCATGTCCGGAGTCGGGGAGTCGGCGCTGAGGACGAGAGCGAGCAGCATCCCCGACGAGGCGTTGAGAGCGGCGTGGGCGAAGACGGCCGGCCACAGGGACCCGGTGCGCAGGCGCAGCCACCCGAAGAGGACGCTCAGGGCTATGCAGCCGCCGACCATGAAGGCGAGGCCCGTGAGGTCGGGACGGCCGAAGTTGTAGCCGAGGAGGATGAGCGGCGCGTGCCACAGCCCCCACACGAGACCGATGAGGAGCAGCGCCGGCCATGTGCCGAGCGGCCGCAGCGAGGTGAGCAGCCATCCGCGCCAGCCGACCTCCTCTCCGAAGGCGAAGAGCGCGGTCGCCCCGGTGTTGACGACGACGATGACGAGGTAGACGGCCACCGCTGCGCCCAGCGGGAGCTCCTCGAGTCCCGGCAGCGCCTGCTGCTGCGCGGAGAACCCCGAGAGTCCGACGAGGTCGAGTCGCATCCAGCCGAACGCGCCGGCGAGGAGATAGGTCGCAAGGACGAGGAGGTAGGTGGCGAGTACCGCCAGGCCGGTCCCTCCGAGCACCCGTCCGACCGGATAGAGGGGCCAGAGGCCGAGGCGGCGGGGAATGCTCGCGAGCGGTTCGCGGGCCCGCCTTCGTTGGACGATGAGCGCTGCGATGGTGCCGAGCAGCGGAGTGAACATGAGCGCTTGGCCGGTGAGCTGGACGAACGTGAGGTCGCTCAGTCCCTTGCCCGAGAGCCACAGCGGCAGGCAGACGAGCCAGCCGAGACCGACGGTGACGACGAGGAACACGCCGACCTCGACCCATGGGACGCGGGTGGGCACGATCGGGGGCGCAGACTCCGCGGACAGGCGCGAGCCAGGGGCCGCCTCGGCGGGGGTGCCGGTCGGGGCAGCGGACTCCGCGGACAGGCGCGCGCCGGGCACCGCCTCGGCGGGGGTGGAATCCGCCGTGGGGACGGGACGCTCAGCGGCAGGGTCGGGGGCGCTCATCGGATCCTCCTCGCATCGTGACGTCTCGCTGATCTCTGCCTCCAATGTACGGCGGAGCGTCGGCGACGTCCTCCCCCGCGCGGATGACCGAGGCCTCCGACGCGCAGGCGAAGCCGCGCCCCTGGTCAGCTCCCCGGTCGGCTACGATGAGCGGGTCCCACAGTGATTCGCGCAAAGGTGCCGAAATGACAGAACAGTCCCCGCAGACCCCTCGCCCGCCACAGTCCCCACGGTCGGGAGCCCACCTCTCCGACGGGGATCACCTCTCCGTCCTCGGCTACAGCGACTCCTTCGAGCGGTCGATGAGCGTGTGGGCGAACTTCGCGCTCGGATTCACCTACCTCTCCCCGCTCGTCGGCGTCTACTCACTGCTCGCGGTCGCCCTCGCGGCCGGCGGCCCACCGTCGATCTGGTGGATCGTCATCGTCGCCGCAGGTCAGATGCTCGTCGCCCTCGTCTTCGGCGAGGTCGTCTCCCAGTTCCCCATCGCCGGCGGGATCTACCCGTGGGCGCGGCGGCTGTGGGGCAAGCGGTACGCGTGGATGGCAGCATGGGTCTACATCTGCGCGATGATCGTCACCATCACCTCGGTGGCGGAGTTCGGGGCGGGCTTCGTCGCGAGCCTCTTCGACTTCGAACTCACCCGCAACGTCACCCTCGTCCTCGCGCTCGCACTCCTCGTCCTCGCGCTGGCGATCAACTTCAGCGGCACGAAGTGGCTGGCCAGGATCGCGCGCATCGGCCTCTTCGCCGAGCTCATCGGCGTCATCGGGCTCGGCCTCTTCCTCCTCATCTTCGAGCGCAAGCACCCGTTCTCCGTGTTCTTCGATGCGATGGGTGTGGCCGGAGACGGCAGCTACCTCGCCGCGTTCATGGGTGCTGCCGTGGCCGGGCTCTTCCTCTTCTACGGGTTCGAGGCCTGCGGCGACGTCGCCGAGGAGGTCTCCAACCCCGCCCGCGGCATTCCCAAAGCGATGATCATGACGATCGTCGTCGGTGCGGTCTCCGCCCTCTTCTCCTTCGGCGGGTACGTCCTCGCGGCCCCCAACCTCGACGAGATCGTTGCAGGTGAGGTCGTCGACCCGATCCCCTCGATCCTCGAAGGCAGCCTCGGACCGGTCGGTGCGAAGCTCTTCCTCCTCATCGCGATCCTCGCGTTCATCTCGTGCGTGCTCAGCCTCCAGGCCGCCGCCTCGCGCCCGATCTTCAGCTTCGCCCGCGACGGGATGATGCCCGGCCACCGGTGGCTGTCCCGAGTCGCCGAGGGCACGAAGGTCCCCCGCAACGCCCTCATCGTCGCGTGCACCGCCCCGGCGCTCATCTGCGTGCTCATCTGGTTCAACGACGGCATCCTCGTCGCGGTCACCTCGTTCGCGATCCTCGGCATCTACTTGAGCTTCCAGATGGTCGTCCTCGCCTCCCTGCGCCAGCGCGCGAAGGGGTGGAAGCCGGCGGGTCCGTGGTCGCTGGGCGCATGGGGCATTGTCGTCAACGTCCTCGCGCTCGCGTACGGGATCTTCGCGATGATCCTGCTCGCCCGGCCCGGCGAGTCCGGGGCGTTCTTCGCCGACTACGTCGTCCTCATCGGTCTCGTCGTCGTCCTCGCCGTCGGCTTCCTCTACCTCTTCATCGCGCGTCCCGACCGGAAGTCCGATGCCCCGGAGGGTGATGCCATCGCCGTCGCCGAGGCGATCCGCGCCCACCGTCGCGACTGACGTTCCAGCCGGGCGGGGTGGCGGCGCGGGGGTCGCGGCGGCGCAACCGCTCGGTTCTGATCCACACGGTACGGATCGATCCATGCCATGCGGATCGAAACCGAGCGGTTGTGCCGCCGTCGCAGGACCGGCCGGACACGGCACGGCGGACCACCTCGGCGAACCACCCAGGCGGACCACCTCGCCGCCTCCACATAAAAATTCATTCCCCTGCATAACAATTCGACACAGACGCCCCGGGACGGCTACAGTGAGGGGCATGTCGAAAGTTTTCTCCTCCCTGCCCATCGGTGAGCACGTCGGGATCGCCTTCTCCGGCGGTCTCGACACGTCCTGCGCGGTCGCGTGGATGCGTCACAAGGGCGCGATTCCGTGCACGTACACCGCGGACATCGGCCAGTACGACGAACCCGACCTCGAGGGCGTGACCGCTCGGGCCAAGGAGTACGGCGCCGAGATCGCGCGCTTCGTCGACGCCAAGCGCCTCCTCGTCGAAGAGGGCTTCGTCGCCCTCCAGTGCGGGGCGTTCAACGTCCGTTCGGGCGGGAAGACCTACTTCAACACGACCCCGCTGGGCCGGGCGGTGACGGGCACGATGCTCGTGCGCGCGATGAAGGAGGACGGCGTCGACATCTGGGGCGACGGATCGACCTACAAGGGCAACGACATCGAGCGCTTCTACCGCTACGGGCTCATGGCCAACCCGAAGCTGCGGATCTACAAGCCGTGGCTCGACTCGGCGTTCGTCGAGGAGCTCGGCGGTCGACAGGAGATGAGCGAATGGCTTGTCGCCCACGGCTACCCGTACCGCGATTCCGCGGAGAAGGCGTATTCCACGGATGCGAACATCTGGGGTGCGACGCATGAGGCGAAGAGCCTCGAGTTCCTCGACGCCGGTCTCGACATCGTCGAACCGATCATGGGCGTGCCCGCGTGGCGCGACGACGTCGAGGTCGAGACCGAGGAGGTCACCGTCCGCTTCGAGGCCGGCCGCCCGGTCGCGATCAACGGCGAGGTCTTCGACGATCCGGTGGCACTCGTCTACAAGGCCAACGAGATCGGCGGCCGGCACGGGCTCGGCGTCTCCGACCAGATCGAGAACCGGATCATCGAGGCGAAGTCCCGCGGCATCTACGAGGCCCCGGGCATGGCTCTGCTCCACATCACGTACGAGCGCCTCCTCAACGCCATCCACAACGAGGACACGATCGCCCTCTACCACGAAGAGGGACGCCGGCTGGGGCGGCGGATGTACGAGGGACGGTGGCTCGACCCGCAGTCGCTCATGCTCCGCGAATCCATGCAGCGGTGGGTCGCCTCGGCGATCACGGGCGAGGTGACGCTGCGCCTGCGCCGCGGTGACGACTACACGATCGTCAACACCGAGGGCCCCAACCTCTCCTACCACCCGGAGAAGCTGTCGATGGAGCGCGTCGGCGACGCCGCCTTCGGCCCGGAGGATCGGATCGGCCAGATGACGATGCGCAACCTCGACATCGCCGACTCCCGTGCCCGCCTCGAGCAGTATGCGGCGATGGGCATCGTCTCGGGCCCGACCTCGGAGCTCGTCGGATCGCTCGAGGCCGGTGGCGCCGAGGAGATCGCGAGCACCGACGTCGACGTCGACGCCGCGACCGACCGGTCGGGCCTCTCGGCCGCGTTCGACACCGGCACCGACTGAGGGCGCCGGCACAGAATCTGCGGTCCGCCGACCGTGGGCACGGACTGCGCCTGTGGTGGGAGGACCGTCGGCGTCGCCTGGCACCGGTGTTGCTGCCGGACGACGCTCACACGGAGGACCCCCTCGAATGGGTATCGGATTTCGAGGCGGGTCCTCCGCTTGTCTGCTTATCTGCGCCGATCGGCTTGTCCGCTTATCCGCGCTGATCGGTCGGGTGCGTGTGCTCCCCTCCCGTGATGGCACCGGCTATTCGTTCGCCCGCTCCGTGATCGCGCCCGCGAGGAGGATCGGGTTCGAAATCTCCGTGTTTGTCGAACCCGATCCTCCTCGCGGACGCTGTCCTCATGCAGACTGAAGCCATGACCACGGAAGGTGTGACCGATTCCCGAACCCTCGCCGAGGTGATCGACGCCGAACTCCGTGCCCGCGCGGATCCCACTCGCGCCGAGAAGGAGAAGGCGTACCTCAAGAGCGCGCTCACGCACTACGGGGTGAGCGTTCCCGACACCCGCGCCGTGGTCACGGACGCGATGCGGTCGGCCGAGTTCGACCACGATGCGGTCGTCGGTCTGGCCACGGAGCTGTGGTCCGGACCGGTCGGCGAACGCCCGTCGGCGGCTGTGCGGCAACTGCGCTCGGTCCCGATCTACGAACGGCGATCGGCGGCGGTCATGGTGCTCGTTCGGGGGAAGGGCCACCTCAGCGGCGCGGATGCCGATCTCATTGAAGCCTTCATCCGGGAGGCCGGAACCTGGGCCCTCGTGGATCCTCTCGCCGGCGATCTCGCCGGTCCTCTCGCCGATGCGAGCGGCGAGTTCGATCAAGTGCTCGAGAGATGGGCGGTCGATGAGGACTTCTGGGTGCGGCGGGCGGCTCTGTTGGCCCACCTGCGGCCACTGCGCGTCGGGGCCGGTGACTTCGAGCGCTTCTCGCGCTTCGCCGACGCGATGCTCGAGGAGCGTGAGTTCTTCATTCGCAAGGCGATCGGCTGGGTCCTGCGCGACACCGCGAAGAAGCGGCCTGACCTCATCTTCGAGTGGCTGCTGCCGCGGGCGCACCGCGCCTCAGGTGTGACGGTCCGGGAGGCGCTCAGACCGCTGTCGCCCGATCAGCAGACCGCGATCCGCTCGGCACACCAGAGTGGACGCTCGTCGCACGCTTAGCAGCACCCCGCACCTTCGACGACACATCGCCCCGACAGCACAGCCCCGGAGGCTGATCTGGTTCGAAACGCGACGCGATATCGAACCGGATCCGCCTCCGGGGCGCTGGGTTAGCGGGCGCTGGGCAGACGGGCGCCGGGCAGGCGGCCGCGCGTGGACGGCCGCCCGGCCGCCGCACCGAGCGGCGAGCGCGTCAGGCGGTGACGGCGGCCGCAGCCTCGTCGATGAGGTCGGCGACGGCCTTCGGCTGCGAGGCGAGCGAGGCATGGCTCGCGTCGAGCTCGATCGTCTTCTGCGGCTGCATCCGCTCGGCCATCCGACGCTCGTTGTCGGGCGCGATCATCCGGTCCTGCGTCGAGACCTGATACCAGGTCGGCTTCGCCTTCCACGCCGGGTCAGTGACTGCGTCTTCGAAGGTGGAGCCGAGCGGGGCCTTCTGCGTGACGGCCATGACGAGGGCCTGCTCGTCACCGAGGTCCTGGCAGAAGCTCTCGTGGAACTTGTCCTGCTTGACCCAGAGGTAGCCGTCGGAGTCGGGCTCGAGGTTGGGTGCCGCCTCGGGAGGCATCTCCTGCGTGATCCCGCCCGGGCTCTCACCGGCATCGGGCGCGAAGGCGGCGATGTAGACGAGGCCGAGTACATTGGGCTGATCGCCCATCTCCGTGATGACGGCTCCACCGTACGAGTGGCCCACGAGGACGACCGGGCCATCGATCTGGGCGACCATCTTGCGGGTGCGTTCGGCGTCGTCGGCGAGAGAGGTGAGAGGATTCTCCACCGCATGCAGGTCGGTGTAACCGCGCTTGTTGAGCTCGACGATGACGTCGGCCCAGTGGGCTGCACCTCCCCAGAATCCGTGGACCAGGACAACACTCGGCTTATCTGACATCGGTACTCCTCGGTTTCACGGAAGCTTCCTTCGGAACCTTCCTTGGTTCAACGGGGGTGCAGGGCGGGTGCCCATCGTGAGAATACAACGGCGCTTGCACCTCCCACCGGGGAATTCCCTGTGAACGGGGTGACCTATCGCGTCTCAATGCCGAGGGGATTCATGTCGTGACAAATTATTCCGTGAATCCTCTTTTGACATGACAAATATCTCGCTAGGGTGGTGTGTGCCCACACAGTCTTCGAAGGAGAAGTCATGACCGAACGACTCGGCGTCGCCGTCATCGGAGCCGGCATGGCCGGTCGCGCCCATGCCGCCGCCTGGCGGGCCGCCCCGACCGTCGGCACCGGAACTCTGCCGACCATCGACCTCGTCTCGATCTGCGATGTCGTGCCGGACGCCGCTCGAACCACGGCCGAGCGCTTCGGCTACTCCCGCTTCGACACCGATTGGCAGGACATCGCCGCCGCCGATGACATCGACATCGTCAGCGTCGTCGTCGCCAACTCGCTCCACAGGCCGATCGTCGAGGCGCTCCTCGCCGCCGGCAAGCACGTGCTGTGCGAGAAGCCGCTCACCGATACGATCCCCGAGGCGGACGCCATGATCGCCGCCGCCGAGAACGCGGATACGATCGCCCGTCTCGGCTTCACCTTCCGCCGCACCCCGGGTCTCGCGGCGATCGCCGACCTCGTCGCGAACGGCACTCTCGGGCCCGTCCAGCACGTGGACGCTCACTACTGGACCGACTACGCGTGCTCGCCGACCGCGCCGATGAGCTGGCGGTACCAGGGAGGTGCCGGCACCGGGGCACTCGCCGACGTCGGCAGCCACCTCACCGACTCCGTCGAGTTCATCGCCGGTCCGATCACCGCGGTTTCGGGAGGGCGGTTCCACACCTCGATCACCGAACGCCCGCTTCCCCTCGGCCATGTCACCGGTCATGACCATGTCGAAGTCAGCGACGAGTACGAGCCCGTGACCAACGACGACTACGCAGGCTTCGGCGTCGAGTTCGGCACCGGCTCGGGCACCCTCCAGGTCTCGCGCATCGCCGCCGGGCACCCGAACACCTTCGCCATCGAGGTCTTCTGCGAGAACGGATCCGCCGGCTTCGACTTCCGCCGCCCCGGCGAGATCACCCTCGGCCACACGACCGGCGATCCCACCCGCGACGGACTGACGACCGTGCAGCTCGGACCCGCCCACCCCTACTTCGCCACCGGCGTGCCGATGGCCGCCCCAGGCGTGGGCATCGGTCAGAACGACGGCTTCACCTTCCAGGCCCGTGCCTTCCTCGACGAGGTCGTCGGTCGACCCGAATCCGAGTCCTACCCGCGGTGCGCGACCTTCGCCGACGGCCTCCACGCCCTGGCCGTGCGCGACGCCGTCATCGCCTCGGCCGCGAACGGCGGGGTCGCCGAGGAGGTCACCCGATGAGGCTCGGCGTCTACACGGCCATCCTCCACGACCGCGGGCTGCCCGAGGCGCTCAACGCGATCCGCGATCTCGGCCTCGATGCGGCCGAGATCAACGTCGGCGGCTTCCTCCCTCTCGTGCACATGCCGACGATCGACGACATCCTCACCTCCGATGCCGCCCGCGACGACTACCTCGCGACCTTCGCCGAGGCGGGGGTCGCCCTGGCGGGCCTCAACGCCAACGGCAATCCGCTCGACCCGAACCCGGAGATCGGCCCGCCCACGCTCGCCGACATCGAACGCGCCATCGACGTCGCCGCTCGCCTCGGTCAGACCCGGGTGGTGACGATGTCGGGACTGCCCGGCGCCCGCGCGGAGGCCGCGACCCCGACGTGGATCGTCAACCCGTGGGAGTCCTCGCACCTCGATACGCTCGAGGACCAGTGGGCCCGGGCCGTGCCCGTGTGGCGCGAACTCGACCGCCGGGCCGCCGACCGCGGCGTGATGATCGCG
The DNA here is from genome assembly GCF_057364785.1 of Brevibacterium sp. LAARM2_SD2. Lineage (NCBI taxonomy): Bacteria > Bacillati > Actinomycetota > Actinomycetes > Micrococcales > Brevibacteriaceae > Brevibacterium > Brevibacterium sp. LAARM2_SD2. The sequence continues at coordinate 45,428 of NZ_JBNFOM010000023.1, forward strand.
ATCGAGATGCACCCGCACAACCTCGTCTTCAACCCCGCCACCCTCGAGCGCCTCATCGACGCCACCGGGGGTGAGAACATCGGCGCGGAGATGGACCCCTCCCACCTCTTCTGGCAAGGGATCGATCCGATCGCCGCGATCGACCACCTCGGCGATCGGGTCGTCCACGCCGCAGCCAAGGACGTGCGGATCAATCCGGCGGCGGCCGTCCACGGCGTCCTCGACGACCGGCACACGCGCTTCACCGGGGACCGGATCACGCGGATCCGCGGGGGCGCGGCGATCAACCGATGGCCGGAGGGCTCGGCCTGGGACTTCGTCGCGCTCGGACGCGGACACGACCAGGACTTCTGGGATCGGTTCGTCGCGGCCCTCGCCGCCGTCGACCCCGACATGGCCGTCCACATCGAACACGAGGACGAGGCGCTGGGGCGGATCGAAGGACTCGAAACCGCCGCCGAGGTGCTGCTCACCGCCCGCGATCACGCCGGGTAAGCTCGAGGGCAGACCGAGACCGGAACGAAGCAGGGACCCCATGGCACGCGCACCCGAGACCGAGCTGAGCGAGGAGTTCTTCGGCACCCTCGACCGCTCCGCCGGGGCCGCGCCGCTCTACGTCCAGATCGCCCGCCGCCTCGAGGCCGCGATCACCGCCGGAGACATCGCCGCGGGCACCCGTCTGGAGAATGAGGTCTCGATGGCCGAGCGGCTCGGTCTCTCCCGACCGACGATCCGGCAGGCGATCCAGGACCTCGTCGACAAGGGGCTGCTCGTGCGTCGGCGCGGGGTCGGAACGCAGGTCCTCCAACGCCCCGTCGCCCGGGCCGTCGATCTCACGAGCCTCCACGAGGACCTGCAGAAGTCGGGCAACGCACCGGCGACGACCGTGCTCAGCCACCGCGTCGAGGCGGCGGACGCGGAATTCGCCGAGCGCCTCGGTGTGGCGGTGGGGTCCCCGACCCTCCACCTGCGCCGACTCCGGCTCATCGGCTCGACGCCGCTCGCGATCCTCCACAACGTCCTGCCCGAGCCGTTCGCCGATATCACCGCCGCCGAGCTCGTCACCGCCGGTCTCTATGAAACCCTGCGCGAGCGCGGGGTCGTCTTCTCCGTCGCCCATCAGACGATCGGCGCCCGCGCTGCCGCCGACGACGAGGCCGACCTCCTCGACATCACCCCAGGCGCCCCGCTGCTGACGATGCACCGGACCGCGCTCGACCATTCGGGCCAGATCATCGAATGGGGCGACCACTGCTACCGACCCGACCTCTACTCGTTCGAGACGACGCTCGTCTCGCGCTGAGCGGCGGGGGCGCTGAGGGGGCTGGCACTCTCGTGGTCGTCGAGGAGTGCAGCAACCGCGCGGTGTGGATCCGCACGCGGTGGTTCGATCCGTACCAGGGGGATCGAAACCGAGCGGCTGCCTCACGACCGCTCCCGGGATGCGAGCACTCCCCAGAACCGCCCCCAAAAAAAGGGGGTGACGCAGAGCACGATGAGTGATATTGTCATGACAAATAGTTTGTCCTGACAAATAGACACGCGGCACTGCAGCCGCACGGAGGGAACCGACGTCCATGACTCAGACACCTTCGCCGTCACCGCAGGATCACCCGCGGAACGAGCAGGCTGACGCGCAGCCGGTTCACCCGCGGACCGGTACGGCTCACCCGCGAATCGAGCAGGCCGACGCGCAGACCGACCGGACTCCCGCTCCGACGACCCCGCGCACCACCCCGTTCGACCTTGTGAGCATCGGGCGCATCGGCGTCGACATCTACCCGCTCCAGGACGGTGTCGGCCTCGAGAGCGTCGAGACCTTCGGCAAATACCTCGGCGGTTCGGCCTCAAACGTCGCCGTCGCCGCTGCCCGCTACGGACTCAACTCCGCGATCGTCACCGCCGTCGGCGACGACCCGTTCGGGCGGTACCTCCGCGATGAGCTCACCCGCCTCGGCGTCGACAACCGTTTCGTCGCCACCGACACCGAGCACAACACCCCGGTGACGTTCTGCGAGATCTTCCCGCCCGATGAATTCCCCCTCTACTTCTACCGCGACCCGATCGCCCCCGATCTCACGCTCACCGAGGCCGATCTCGACCTCGACGCGATCCGGACCGCCCGGATCTTCTGGGCCACGGTCACGGGTCTGAGCGTCGAACCCAGCCGTTCGACCCACCATGCGGCCTGGGCGGCCCGCGGTCGCGCCGAGCACACGGTCCTCGACCTCGACTACCGCCCGATGTTCTGGTCCGATCCCGCGACGGCCACCGCCGAGGTGTCCCGAGCCCTCGACCACGTCACCGTCGCCGTCGGCAACCGGGAGGAGTGCGAGATCGCCGTCGGCGAGACGGACCCCGACCGCGCCGCCGACGCCCTGCTCGAGCGCGGCATCGAACTCGCCATCGTCAAGCAGGGACCCAAGGGCGTGCTGGCGAAGACCGTCGACGAACGCGTCGAGGTCCCGCCGTATCCCGTCGACGTCGTCAACGGTCTCGGCGCCGGCGACGGCTTCGGCGGCGCCCTGTGCTTCGGACTGCTCGAAGGCTGGGATCTCGAGTACCTGCTGCGCTTCGCCAACGTCGCCGGTGCCATCGTCGCCACCCGTCGGGAGTGCTCGACGGCGATGCCGACGACCGCCGAGGTGACCGCCGTCGTCGGTGGCCCCGGTACCACGCAGACCGCCTCGGCGAACGACAACGCCGGAGCCGACCTCGCTCACACCTCACCCTCGACCCCCGCCGCCTCGACATCGAAGGACCGCTGATGCCGACTCCCACCCTCTCCCCCGCGGCGTTCGCCCGCCTCCGCGACGCGCGCTTCGACGACCCGGCAGCGATCTCCGCCGCGTGGTCCGCCCGCGCCCGCCGCCCGATCGGCGGTGCCGATTCGAAGCTCTTCATCGTCGCCGCCGACCACCCCGCCCGCGGAGCGAACGCCGTCGGCGACGACCGGTTGGCCATGGCCGACCGCGAGGACCTCCTCAACCGGCTCGCCACGGCACTCTCCCGTCCCGGCGTCGACGGCGTCCTCGGCACTCCCGACGTCCTCGACGACCTCGCGTTCCTCGGCTGCCTCGAAGGCAAGCTCGCCGTCGGGTCGATGAACCGCGGCGGCCTCGCCAGCTCGGCCTTCGAGATCGACGACCGCTTCACCGGTCACACCGCCGCCGGCATGGCCCGCGACGGCATCGACCTCGCGAAGACCCTGCTGCGGATCAACCTCGGTGACCCGGCGACCGCATCGGCGCTCGAAGCCAACGCCCGCGCCGTCAACGACTGTGCAGCCGAGGACATCCCGGTGATGATCGAACCCTTCCTCAACGAATGGGCCGACGATCGGGTGCGCAACATCCTCACCCCCGAAGCCGTCATCACCTCGATCGGGATCGCCCAGGGCCTCGGCACCTCCTCGGCGCACACATGGCTGAAGATCCCCGTCGTCGACGATATGGACCGAGTGCTCGCGGCGACGACCCTGCCCACCCTCCTCCTCGGCGGCGAGCGCTCGGACGACCCCGAGGCAACGTTCCGCAGCTGGGAGGCCGCGCTCGCGCTGCCCGGGGTCCGCGGCCTCGTCATCGGCCGCTCCATCGTCTACCCCGCCGACGGCGACGTCGGCGCCGCCGTCGACCGGGCGGCCGCACTCGTCCACGGATCGGAGAGGACCTCGGCATGATCAACGACTGGCTCCACCGCCGCGACACCCTGAGCTCGGGCGCCTGCGAATCCCTCGTCGATGCCTCCCTGCCCGGGTGGGCGCACACCGGCCTGCGGATCCTCGAGCTCGCCGATGCGACCGTCGACCTCCCCGCCGAGGCGGTCGAACGGGTGCTCGTGCCCCTGTCCGGGCCGACATTCACCGTGAAGTACTCCGCGCCCGAGGGCATCGTCGGGGAGCAGAACCTCGCCGGTCGCCGCTCGGTCTTCCACGGTCCTGCCGACTGCCTCTACCTGCCCACCGGCACCGCCGCGACGGTCAGGGGCTCGGGACGCATCGCCGTGTGCGAAGCCCCGACCGAGGAGACCCGACCCGTCCAGTACCTGCCTGCGGCCGATGTCCCCGTCGAGCTGCGCGGGGCCGGGCGCTCGAGCCGACAGGTTCACAACTTCGCGACCCCGGCGGGACTCGACTGCGTGAAGATCATCGCGTGCGAGGTCATCACCCCGGCCGAGAACTGGTCGTCCTATCCCCCGCACAAGCACGACGAAGCGATCGCCGGGACCGAGACCCGGCTCGAGGAGATCTACTACTTCGAATCCGCAGTCTCCCGCGGTCTGACCGCCCCGGCTGCGGCCGATCCGTTCGCGCTCTTCGCGACGTACTCCTCGGCGGCCGGGGAGATCGAGACCTCGGCGATCGTGCGCACCGGCGACATCGCCCTCGTCCCCTACGGGTACCACGGCCCCGTCGCCGCGGCCCCCGGCTACGACAACTACTACCTCAACGTCATGGCGGGCCCCGACCCCGACCGTGCGTGGCTCATCACCGATGATCCCGCCCACGGCTGGGTCCGCGAACAATGGGAGGGTGAGGAGTTCGACCCGCGGCTGCCCTACACGGCGGAGCCGACCGGCGATGAGGACACCACAGGCACTCAAAACGCCGCCGCACCCGGACGCGACGGGTTCACCACCGAGGATGGAGGAGAACGGCGATGACGACGATGACGGTCGCGCAGGCGCTGATGACGTTCCTGACCCGCCAGTACACGGTCGACGGCGATACCCGGGTGCGCACGATCGCAGGGACCTTCGGGATCTTCGGCCACGGCAATGTCGCCGGCATCGGTCAGGCGCTGCGTCAGCTCCACCATGACGAGCCCGGGGCGATGCCTTACCACCAGGCGCGGAACGAACAGGCGATGGTCCACCAGTCCGTCGGCTACGCCCGGATGAACCGGAGACTTTCGACGTTCGCCTCGGCGGCCTCGGTCGGTCCGGGAGCGGCGAACATGCTCACCGGGGCGGCCTTGGCGACATCGAACCGGATGCCCGCGCTGCTTCTGCCCTCCGACACGTTCGCCACTCGCGTCGCCGACCCCGTCCTCCAGCAGCTCGAACACCCGCACGACACATCCTTGCAGGTCACCGACGCGTTCCGGCCGCTGTCCCGGTTCTTCGACCGTGTCGACCGGCCCGAGCAGCTCTTCTCGATCGCTCTGACGGCGATGCGCGTGCTCACCGACCCCGCCGAGACCGGGGCGGTGACGATCGCCCTGCCCGAGGACGTCCAGGCCGAGACCATCGAGGTCCCCGCCGAGTTCCTCACCGAACGCGACTGGCACCTGCGCCGGCCCCTGCCGGAGACCGGTCCGCTCGAGCGGGCGGTCGCAGCGATCCGCGAGTCCCGGACCCCGCTCATCGTCGCCGGAGGCGGTGTCCTCTACTCCCACGCCGAGGACGAGCTGCGGGCCTTCGCCGAGGCGACCGGGATCCCCGTGGCCACGACCCAGGCCGGGGGCGGGGTCCTCGACTGGGATCACCCCCTCAATCTCGGCGGGATCGGAGCGACGGGGTCGACCGCAGCGAACCGGATCGCCGCCGACGCCGACCTCGTCATCGGCATCGGCACCCGCTACAGCGACTTCACCACCGCGAGCCGGACCGTATTCCAGAACCCGGAGGTCCGCTTCGTCAACCTCAACGTCGCCGCCTTCGATGCGTTCAAGCACGGCAGTCGCCTCCCCCTCGTCGCCGACGCGAGGGAGGGGATCCGGGGACTGCACGAGCACCTCGGCGATTTCCGGGTGAGTGAGGACCTGAGCGCACGGGTCGACCGTGAGCGCACGGACTGGATCGCCGTCGTCGATGAGGCCACGGCCCCCACCGATGCCGCGCTGCCCGGTCAGGCCGAGGTCATCGGGGCGGTCAACACCGCCGCCGGTCCCCGCGACGTCGTCATCCAGGCAGCCGGTTCCCTACCCGGTGACCTGCAGAAGCTCTGGCGCACGAACGATCCGCTCGGCTACCACGTCGAGTACGCGTTCTCGTGCATGGGCTACGAGATCGCCGGCGGGCTCGGCGTCCGCCGCGCGATCGACGCCGCCGGTGAGGACCGGGAGGCGATCGTCATGGTCGGCGACGGGTCGTACCTCATGCTCCACACGGAACTCGTCACCGCGGTCGCCGAAGGGCTCAAGCTCATCGTCGTCCTCATCCAGAACCACGGCTTCGCCTCGATCGGCCACCTCTCCGAGACCGTGGGCGCACCCCGGTTCGGCACGTGGTACCGGAAGTACGACGCCGAGGCGAGCGACTTCCGCACCGACGAGGTCCTCCCCGTCGATCTCGCCGCCAACGCCCGGTCGTACGGCATCGACGTCGTCGAGATCGACCCGGGACCGGATGCGAGCACGCGGCTGGCCGAGGCGGTCGCCGCAGCCAGGGAGGCGGAGACCTCGACGCTCATCCACATCCATTCCGATCCTCTCGTCTACGCCCCCGACGGTGAAGGCTGGTGGGATGTCCCCGTCGCCGAGGTCTCGACGATGGGCGACACCCAGGCTGCCCGCGACGAGTACGAGATCGCCGTCAAGAAGCAGAGGCCGCTGTTGTGAGCACTGCACTCGACACCAGCCCACAGGCCACCGCACCCGACCGCACACGAAGGACACCCACCATGACCACCTCGACGGCGGCAACGCAACCGCTGCGCATCGGCACCGCCCCCGACTCGTGGGGCGTGTGGTTCCCCGACCATCCCGGCCAGGTGCCCTGGCAGCGGTTCCTCGACGAGGTCGCCGAGGCCGGGTACACGTGGATCGAACTCGGACCCTACGGCTACCTTCCCACCGATCCCGCACAGCTCGGCGAGGAGCTCGGCAGCCGCGGCCTCAAACTCTCCGGCGGAACGGTCTTCACCGGCTTCCACAAGTCGGGCGACCAGTTCGCCCGGGCCTGGGAGCAGGTCGAACGCGTCGCGAAGCTCACTGCGGCCCTCGGCGGCGAGCACATCGTCGTCATCCCCGACCTGTGGCGCTCGGACGCCACCAGCGAAGTCCTCGAAGCCCGCACCCTCGACGCGGAGGGCTGGCAGCGTCTCGCCGCCGGCCACGACGCCCTCGGCAAGGCGCTCGAGGAGGAGTACGGCCTCCACCAGCAGTTCCATTCGCACGCCGACTCCCACGTCGGCACCCACTCCGAGGTCGAACGGTTCCTCGAACTCACCGACGAGCGCTTCACCAACCTCTGCCTCGACACCGGCCACTTCTCCTACTACGGCGGGGACAACCTGCGGCTCATCGAGGACCATCCCTCCCGGATCGGCTACCTCCACCTCAAGCAGGTCGACCCGGTGAGGATCTGGGACGTCCTCAAGTCAGATCAGCCCTTCGCCGAGGCGGTCGCCGAGGGAATCATGGTCGAACCGAACCAGGGGATCCCGCCGCTCGATCCGATCATCGAGGCCGTCGCCGCCCTCGACCCGAACACCTTCGCCATCGTCGAACAGGACATGTTCGGCTGCAGCGTCGACGCCCCCTACCCCATCGCCGAGCGGACGCTGCAGACGATCCTCGCCTCGACCCCGTCCGCCGCCACCGACCACTGAGGACACGATCATGTCGACACCGACAGCCACCTCGGCGAGAGCACAATCGCAAGGAGCGAGCATGAACGCACAGGACTTCCGCATCGGCGTCGTCGGCGCCGGGATGATGGGCGCCGACCACATCCGGCGCATCACCCGCTCGATCAGCGGAGCGAACGTCTCGGCCGTCATTGAACCCGACACGGGCCGGGCCCAGGCGGCGCTCGGCGATGCTCCGGCCGCGCAGGCCTTCACCCGGGTCGAGGACGCCCTCGATGCGGGCGCCGTCGACGGTCTGCTCATCGCCACCCCCGGCTTCCTCCATGAGCCGGTGCTCCTGCCGGCGATCGAGGCCGGAATCCCGACCCTGTGCGAGAAGCCGCTCACTCCCGACCCCGAATCCTCGCTGCGCGTCCTCGAGGCCGAACAGGCAGGCGGGCGCAGGCTCATCCAGGTCGGGTTCATGCGCCGCTTCGACCCCGAATACCGGCAGCTGCGCGGTCTCGTCGAATCGGGTGAGACCGGGGAGCTGCTCATGCTCCGGTGCGCCCACCGCAACGCGGTCGTCCCCGACTCCTACCAGCAGGAATCGCTCATCACCGACTCCGTCGTCCACGAGTTCGACATCGTCCCGTGGCTCGCCGGATCGCCGATCAGATCCGTCGAGGTCAAGTTCGCCCGCCGCAATCCGCTCACGCCTGAGCGCCTGCGTGAACCGATCCTCGTGCTCATGGAACTCGAGAACGGGGTCCTCGTCGACCTCGAAATGAACGTCAGCGTCCAGTTCGGCTACCAGGTGTCCACCGAGGCGGTGTTCTCCTCCGGCATCGCCCGCATCGGCGAGCCCACCGGACTCCAGACCTGGCACGCGGGCCGCTTCTCAATGGGCGAGCACGCCGACTTCACCACCCGGTTCGCCACCGCCTACGATGCACAGGTCCAAGCCTGGGTCGACGCCTCCCGGGCGGGCACGACGACCGGTCCGTCAGCGTGGGACGGATACCGGGTCGCCGTCGCCTGCCAGGAGGGAGTCGCCTCGCTGGGCGGCGGCGGTCAGCGCACGATCGATGTTCCGCCGACCCCGGCGTTCTACGCGTGAGGAGCAGACGATGAAGATCGCCTACGACCCGACCCCGCTCCACCACACGCACAGGCTGCTCGACTTCGCCGCAGCCACCGCCGACCTCGGGTTCGAGCACATGCAGCTCACCCCGCATCCGGACTTCGCGACGCACTTCCGGTACCCGAAGATGGACCGCGACCTCATCAAGCGCTTCGCCCACAGCGTCGACGCCGCCGGGATCACCGTACCGGCGCTCCTGCCCGTGCAGCGGATCGCGTGGCCCGATGAGGCGAAACGGCAGGCTGCGGTGAAGAACTTCGACCGCGTCATCGACATCGCCGTCGACCTCGGCGTGGGCACGATCAACACCGAGTTCAGCGGCCGACCCGAGTCGTTCGAGGACTCCGAGGAATCGTTCTACCGGTCGATGGACGAGCTGCTGCCCCGCGTCGAACGCGAGGGCCTCAGGCTCAACTTCGACCCCCACCCCGACGACTTCGTCGAGGACGGCCACGAGGCGTGGCGGGTGCTGCGCGGGCTCGATTCGGACGCCATCGGCTTCGTCTACGTCGCCCCGCACACCTTCCACTACGGCGACTGCCTTGACACGCTCGTCCCCGAACTCGGCGACCGCCTCCGCGCGGTCTACATCTCCGACGCCTACGACCACCGGGCCTCACACGGGCTGCGGTACATCGCGAACCCGCCGACCACCTCGGCGAGGGTGCACCAGCACCTCAAGGTGGGCGACGGGGACGTCGACTTCGAGGCCCTCTTCGCGACCCTGGGGACGACAGGGTTCCTCGACCGGGAGGATGCGCTCATCGTCTCCAATGTCTTCGGGGAGAACGAGAACAACGACTCCGTCAGCCGGTACCAGAAGCAGGCGATCGACGACCTCGTCGCCGGACATCGAGGTGACGCCGACTGACCACAACCGACAGGGTCGCCTGACATATCGGCCGCCTGCCCACCCGAGCACAGGCTCACCCATCGCCTGAGGCTGGCGGACATCGCCCTACCCGTCGTGCGCCCGCGCACATCCGAACCGCACCATTCACCGAGTCATTCAGCACCATTCACAGAGTCATTCAAAGGAGAGTGAACGCCATGAGCGGTCAACAGAAGTCACTCGTGGACCTGCCCCCTGACACCAAAGGTCCGCACACCTCCCGGTTGGGGATCATCGCCGTCGTCGCCACCTTCGGCGGTCTGCTCTTCGGCTACGACACCGGCGTCGTCAACGGTGCCCTCGAGCCGCTCACCCAGGACTTCGGACTCACCCCGCGCACCGAGGGGATCGTCGTCAGCTTCCTCACAATCGGGGCCGCTTTCGGCGCCGTCATCGGCGGGCGGCTCTCCGATGCCTTCGGCAGGCGGTCGAACATCCTCCTGCTCGCGACGTTCTTCATCGTCGGCACGCTTGCGTGCGCGCTCGCACCGAACTGGCAGTTCCTCGCCGGTGCCCGGTTCTTCCTCGGTCTCGCCGTCGGCGCTGCGTCGACGACAGTGCCGGTCTACCTCGCCGAGCTCGCCCCGTTCGAACGGCGAGGTTCGCTGGTGACCCGCAACGAGGTGATGATCGTCGTCGGTCAGTTCGCGGCCTTCGTCATCAACGCGATCATCTTCAACATCTGGGGAGAGCACGAGGGCGTGTGGCGGTACATGCTCGCCGTCGCCGTGCTGCCAGCGATCGCTCTGCTCATCGGCATGCTCTTCCTCCCCGAGAGCCCGCGCTGGCTGATCTCGAAACACCGTGACGACCAGGCGTTCGAGGTGCTCAAACAGGTCCGCTCGACCGAACGCGCCGAGGCGGAGATGAAGGAGGTCGAACTCCTCGCCGAGGAGGAGGAGAAGTCGAAGACGGGCGGACTGTCCGACCTCGCCTCGAAGTGGGTGCTGCGCCTCGTCATCATCGGCGTCGGCCTCGGCATCGCCCAGCAGCTCACCGGCATCAACTCGGTGATGTACTACGGCACCCAGCTGCTCACCGACGCCGGTTTCTCCGCCGACGCCGCAATCATCGCGAACACCTTCAACGGACTCTTCTCCGTCCTCGGCGTCACCGTCGGCATCATGCTCATCAACAAGCTGCCGCGGCGGGTCATGCTGCTCGGCGGGTTCACACTCACGAGCACGTTCCACCTCCTCATCGGCCTCTCCGCGGTGTTCCTCCCGGACGGGCAGTTCAAGGCGTACGCGATCCTCGTCTTCGTCGTCCTCTTCGTCTTCTCGATGCAGGGCACGCTCGGACCCCTCGTATGGCTCATGCTCGCCGAGATCTTCCCGCTGAAGATCCGCTCGTTCGCGATGGGCATCTGCGTCTTCGCCCTGTGGATGGCCAATGCCGCCGTGGCCCAGTTCTTCCCCAGCGTCGTCGCCGGCATGGGGATCGCGAACACCTTCTTCATGTTCGCCGGCCTCGGAGTTCTCGCCCTCATCTTCATCTACTTCATGGTCCCCGAAACGAGGAACAAGACCCTCGAGGACCTCGAAGAGGAGTTCCGCACGAAGTACGGTCGCTGAGGGTCCCGAGTATCCTCGATGACACATCCCCGCCCACCGAGCATCCAAGGAGTGACCATGGCCATCATGGTGGCAGTCCCCGACAACGCCTCAGCCGACGCAGCCGTCACGGCCGCGATCGGCGAAGCCCGGCATTTCGACACGAACCTCGTCGTCATCCCGCTGGGTATCCAGTCCGATTTCGACACGACCGTGCTCGACGCCTCCGAAGTGCCGTACGAGCTCGTCGGCCGCCAGGGTCGCGGTGATCGCGATCCCGCCGAGGCGGTCCTCGACGAACTCGAGGAACGCGACGACATCGCGCGCCTCGTCATCGGCATGAAGCGCCGTTCCCGGGTCGGCAAGGCCCTCATGGGCTCGGTGAGTCAGCGGCTGCTCCTCGACTCGCCGGTGCCGGTGCTCGCGGTCAAAGCCTGATCACCCCGGGCGTTCTGCCAGTGATGCGCCGGCCCCATCAGCGTCGGAGTCAGTGGTGGGGTCCTAGGGGCGGACGACGCGGACATGACGAAGGCCCCTCACCGGAATCTCTCCTGGTGAGGGGCCTTTCGTGGTGCGCCACGAGGGATTCGAACCCCCAACCTTCTGATCCGTAGTCAGATGCTCTATCCGTTGAGCTAGTGGCGCATCGTCACCGGGCTCCCGCCCTGCAACTCGATCAACTATACACACGATGCCGATCCGACCTCAAATCTCCGACCAGTGCCCTTCGCCACAGTTTCGGGCGACTTCCGCCGCAACGTTCAGCGCTGACCGCAGGAATCCGCTCCGCCGGACGGCTGCCAAAGGGGACGCACGGGACGGTTGACCGCCTCGGCGAGGAAATCGATGATCCAGTTTTCAAGCAGATCATCGATCTGAAACTTCACGTCACACTTCTGCAAAAAACACGGCATGTGCTTGACGAGAATAAGTCACAAGTGCCCTGGTTGTGTTCCAATGCACATCTTCGAGCGGCGATATTCGGTGATCTTCACCATTGCGCCCACCCTACCGTGGAGATGTACCGCCCTCCGACATCCGTCGCGAAACCCCCGATACACCAGGAGACCACTCATGACAGTCCTCGACCATGACGTCGTCGCTGACCAGCTGAAGAACGCCCCCACGAAGAACGAGAAGGTGCTTTCGTTCGTCAGCCGGATCGCCACCCTCACCACCCCCGACGAGATCGTGTGGATCGACGGCTCCGAGGGTCAGCGGGACCTCATCACGCAGCAGCTCGTCGATGCCGGCACGCTCGTGCGCCTCACCGGCACGAAGGACTCCTACTACGCCGCCTCGGATCCCGAGGACGTCGCCCGCGTCGAGGACCGCACCTACATCTGCTCGGTCGACGAGAAGGACGCCGGCGCGCTCAACAACTGGGTCGCCCCCGCGGAGATGAAGGAGACCCTCAACGGTCTCTTCGACGGCTCGATGCGCGGACGCACGATGTACGTCATCCCCTTCGTCATGGGCCTCGCCGAGGCGGATCAGCCGATGTTCGGCATCGAGGTCACCGACTCGCCCTACGTCGTGCTCTCGATGCTCATCATGGCTCGCTCGGGCAAGTACGCCCTCGACGCGATCGATGCGCAGGACGCGGACTTCGTCGAGTGCGTCCACTCGGTGGGCGCCCCGCTCGCTGAGGGCGAGGCCGATGTCGCTTGGCCGAACAACTCGACGAAGTACATCACCCACTTCCCCGAGGAGCGCTCGATCTGGTCGTTCGGCTCCGGCTACGGCGGCAACGCGCTGCTCGGCAAGAAGTGCTACGCACTGCGCATCGCCTCGGCGATCGCCCACGACGAGGGCTGGCTGGCCGAGCACATGCTCATCCTCAAGCTGACGAACCCGGAGGGCCAGGTCAAGTACATCGCCGCCGCGTTCCCCTCGGCCTGCGGCAAGACCAACCTCGCCATGATCGAGCCGACGATCCCCGGCTGGAAGGCCGAGACACTCGGTGACGACATCGCGTGGATGCGCTTCGGCGAGGACGGCCAACTCTACGCCGTCAACCCCGAGTTCGGCCTCTTCGGCGTCGCGCCGGGTACCGGCTACTCGACCAACCCGACCGCGATGCACGCGATCGAGGCCGGCGGCAACATCTTCACGAACGTCGCGCTCACCGACGACGGCGACGTGTGGTGGGAGGGCAAGACCGACGAGAAGCCCGCGCACCTCACCGACTGGCGGGGCAACGACTGGACTCCGGACTCGGAGACCCCGGCCGCGCACCCGAACTCGCGCTTCTGCACCCCGATCGCCAACGTTCCCACGCTCGCTCCCGAGTGGCAGAACCCCAACGGCGTACCGATCTCGGCGATCCTCTTCGGCGGACGCCGCAACACGACGATGCCGCTGGTCACCGAGACCCGCGACTGGAACCACGGTGTGTTCATGGGCTCGGTGCTCTCCTCGGAGACCACCGCGGCAGCCACCGGTGCCGTCGGCGTCGTCCGTCGTGACCCCATGGCGATGCGTCCGTTCATCGGCTACAACGTCGGCGACTACCTCCAGCACTGGCTCAACATCGGCCAGACCGAGGGTGCGAAGCTGCCGAAGATCTTCTACGTCAACTGGTTCCGTCGCGATGACGACAACTCGTTCCTGTGGCCCGGGTTCTCCGAGAACTCGCGTGTCCTCAAGTGGGTCTTCGAGCGCGTCGCCGGCACCGCCGACGCTGTCGAGTCCCCGCTCGGCTTCACCCCGGCTGAGGGCGCACTCGACACCGAGGGCCTCGACTTCACCGCGGAGCAGCTGCGCAAGGCGCTCGCGATCAAGCCCGAGGAGTGGGAGACCGAGCTCGCCTCGATCGAAGAGTGGTACGCCGAGCTCGGTGATTCGGTTCCGGCCGAACTCCGCGCCGAGGTCGACAGCCTCCGCGAGCGCCTCGGCCTTGCCTGAAGTGCTGATCTGCGTGAGTCGCTGAGCACGTGCAGTGCTCAGCGGTGCGGATGTGTGGCAGCGGTTCACGTGAACCGCTGAGCCTCACGGCGTCGCACTGACACCGACGATCCCCCGATCACCGCCGAGGTGGTCGGGGGATCGTCGTGTTCGACGTCGGTCGGGGGTTCCGGGCGGCGTCGGGTGGCAGCCTTGGCCGGGCGGCCTCCGCAGTGCCGGGCCGCCTTGGCCCGGCAGTCTCAGGAGCGCCGGGCCGCTCCGCTGACCCTCCCCGAAGCGGCAATTCATCCCGGTGCAAGGGGAGGAATCAGCGCTCCAGCGAGGGGGTGGCGCGCTCGAGGTTGTTCGTTCAGCTGCGGGTGCGAAGCATCGCTTGGGGTGTGAATAGATGCCGACGGTGGGATGTGGCCGGCGCGGCAGCACGGCGACACTGCACCATGCGTGCACCACTCCTCGGAGTTGCAAATCCTACGCTTGCAAACGTAGGACGTAACGCTGCGGCGCAGGGGTGGCGTGCTCGAGGTTGTTCGTGCGACTGCCGGTGCGAAGCAGCGCCACGGGTGCGACGCCGCGCAACGGGTGCGGAGTGACGCTAAGGGTGCGGCGTGCGACTGCGGGTACGGGGCGTTCGAGCTGTGTCTCGGGAGGAGCTCAGGCTGAGCGCCCGCATGTCAGCGACGACACGGCGACCCGGCGAAGTCCGCGGCGGGAGCGCTCAGGCACCGTGGAGGACGGGGACGATGAGGTAGACCCCGAAGAGGACAAGCGCACCGCAGAGTGCGAAGACGGCCCAGTATCCGGCCTTGAGCAGCGGGTTGCCGTGGCCCTCGGCGACCTGATCGATGTGGACCGCGCGCATGCGCACCGCGGTCGAGAACAGTCCGATGACGACGAGCGACGAGAACCACGTCGCAATCGCCACGATGGCGAACGAGCTCCACTCGATCATTTGGCGCCTCCCTTGTCAGCATCGGCGTCTTGCCTCGATGCGTCGGCAGCCGACGTGCCTGTCGCCCGGACGTCCGTTGCGGAACCAGCGCTGCTCGCCGTGCCAGCGACTGCCTCCTTCGCGACGGCATCCGTCGTCACAGCGCCGTTGGCCGCCGCAGTGCGACGCGCCTGGGACTTCCGGCTCTTCTTCTCCGCGTCCTTCTTCGTCTGCGCCTCGGTGCGGGCCTCACGACGCGCCTCGGCGCGCTTGCGGTTGCGATCCTGGCGCAGCTTGCGCTTGCGGCCGCGGATGTTGACGGCCTCGCCGACGGTGTCGAAGTTCGAGATCTCGGCAGTCTTGTCCTGGCGGGAGCTGAGGTAGATCCAGAGGACGGCGACGACGGCGACGGCGGTGTCGATAAGAACGCCGAACAGCCCCAGGTGGGCGACACCGGCCGCGGCCGCACCGACGATGCCCGCGGCCGGGATCGTCAGCAGCCAGCCCGAGGCGATGCGTCCGGCCGTCGACCACCGGACGTCGGCACCCTTGCGGCCGAGACCCGACCCGAGCACCGAACCGGAGGCGACCTGCGTCGTCGACAGGGCGAAGCCGAGGTGCGAGGAGGCGAGGATCGCCGCAGCGGTCGAGGTCTCAGCGGAGAGTCCCTGGGCGGGCTTGACGGTGGTGAGCTTCGTGCCGAGCGTGTCGATGATCCGCCATCCGCCGACGTAGGTGCCGAAGGCGATCGCGAAGGCACACGTGGCGATGACCCAGAACTGCGGGCCAGTGCCCTGCGCCTGGAGGTTCGCGGAGATGAGGACGAGGGTGATGACGCCCATCGTCTTCTGCGCATCGTTCGTGCCGTGGGCGAGCGCGACAAGCGAGGAGCTGAAGATCTGCCCGTACTTGAACGGCGCCCGGTGCGCGGTCTGTCCGTCGCCGTTGCGGCGGGTGATGTAGTACGCGAGTCGCGTGCACAGGTAGGCGCTGATGCCGGCGATGAGCGGCGCGGCGATCGCCGGGATGACGACCTTGGAGAGGAAGACCCCGAAGTCGACCGAGTTCAGGCCCGCACCGACGATGGCCGCACCGATGAGGCCACCGAAGAGCGCGTGCGAGGACGACGACGGCAGACCGAACCGCCACGTCGCCATGTTCCAGATGATCGCGCCGATGAGGCCGGCGAGTATGAAGTCCGGAGTGATCTGGACCCCGCCCTCGCCTTCGCGGATGATGCCCCCGGAGATCGTCTTCGCCACCTCGGTGGAGAGGAAGGCGCCTACGAGGTTGAGGATCGCGGCGAGGGTGACGGCGGCCTTCGGCTTGATCGCGCCCGTGGCGATCGGCGTGGCCATCGCGTTGGCCGTATCGTGAAAGCCGTTGGTGAAGTCGAAGAAGAGTGCCAGTGCGACGACGAGCACGACGACGAAGATGATTTCCACTCAGCGACCTTGGATGTAGACACAGCGGGGACCGGGGATTGAACGCACTGCCAGGCAGCGGCCTCAAACACGTGTGAGTCTACAACGTGAGACGCCGAAGCTTCACACAGCCTTCAGCCTGCAGTCACCCCATTCATCTTCCGTTCATCTGCGAACTGGGTCAATACCTGCAGCCGCAGGGACGATGTATCAGCTCTCACATCCCGCCGAGGCGGCCGCCGGGTCCCAGCGCACCGGTCGTTCGGTGCCGGAACGACCCCGCCGAGGCGACCGCCGGGTCCCAGCGTCCGATTCAGTGCACGAATCCGTCGGCGACGGCCAGCGCCCGATCGAGGGCCTCGAGGCCGCGGCGGACATCGACGTCGGGGGTGTTGAGCGGGGGCACGATGTGGATGCGGTTGAAGTTCGCGAACGGGAGCACACCACCTGCCTTGAGGGCGGCGATGACCGCGTTCATCTCCTCAGACGATCCGCCGTAGGCCGCCATCGGCTCCTTCGTCTCCCGGTTCCGGACAAGCTCGACGGCCCAGAAGCAGCCCATCCCCCGGACGTCGCCGACGGAAGGATGACGATCGGCGAGCTCGCGCAGGGCGGGACCGATCACCTCGGCGCCGAGGCGGTCAGCATTCTCGACCATCCCCTCCTCACGCATCGCCCCGATCGTCGCCACCGCCGCCGCGCACGCGAGCGGGTGCCCGGAGTACGTCAGCCCGCCGGGGTAGGCCCGGTCGCGGAAGGTCTCGTAGATCGCCTCCGAGATCGCGACCCCGCCGAGCGGGACGTAGCCGGAGTTCACACCCTTGGCGAAGGTGATGAGGTCGGGGGTGACGTCCCAACGATCGACGGCGAACCAGCGTCCCGTCCGGCCGAACCCGGCCATGACCTCGTCGGCGATGTAGACGATGCCGTAGCGCCGGGTCAGCTCCCGGACGCCCGCGAGGTAGCCGGCGGGCGGACCGTAGATGCCGGCGGTTCCGGGCACGGTCTCGAGGACGAGGGCCGCGATGTTCGCCGGGCCCTCGAGAACGATGAGGTCCTCGAGGTGGCGCAGCGCGCGCTCGGTCTCCACCGCCTCGGTGGTCGAGCCGAAGTAGGAACGGTACTGGTAGGCGGGCATGAAGTGGACGACGCCCTCAGCCGAGTAGTCGTTGGGGAAGCGGCGCGGATCCCCGGTGACGTTGACGGCGAGCTGGGTGCCGCCGTGGTAGCTGCGGTAGGCGGAGAGGACCTTCGTCCGGCCCGTGTGCAGGCGCGCCATGCGGATCGCGTGCTCGTTCGCGTCCGCTCCCCCGTTGGTGAAGAACACGTGGTCGAGATCGCCGGGGGCGAGCTCGGCGATGAGGCGGGCGGCCTCCGAGCGGGCGTCGTTGACGTGCTGGGGTGCGATCGTGCACAGCCGTCCCGCCTGCTCCTGAATGGCGGCGACCACTGCGGGGTGCTGGTGGCCGATGTTCGTGTTCACCAGCTGCGAGGAGAAGTCGAGGAGCTTCCGACCCTCGCCGTCCCAGACATAGGAGCCCTCTGCCGCGACGACGGTCATCGGGTCGAACGGCCCCTGCGCCTGCCACGAATGGAAGACATGGGCGCGGTCGAGGTCGTGGGCGCGCCGCCCGGCCGCAAGCTGCTCGGCGGTGATTCGGTCGTCGGCGCGCCCGAGCCCGTCGGCGTCGGGGCGGTCCAGTGACGCCTCAGAAGTCGCGGGGTCCGTTGTGCGGGCAGCTGTGCCGATGGTCGTTGTCATCATTGTCCTTCGCCGAGGCGGTCCGGTCGTGACCGGACCGCCGATCGTTCGTGAGGTGGTCAGTGGTCCGTGGACTGGTCAGTCGTGGGTCGGGAAGCCGAGGTTGAGGCCGCCATGGCTGGGGTCGAGCCAGCGGGAGGTGACGACCTTGCCGCGGGTGAAGAAGTGCACACCCTCCTCGCCGTACGCGTGGGTGTCGCCGAACAGCGAGTTCTTCCACCCGCCGAACGAGTACCAGCCGACGGGGACGGGGATGGGCACGTTGACGCCGACCATGCCGACCTCGACCTCGCGTTCGAAGCGACGGGCGGCACCGCCGTCATTGGTGAAGATCGCAGTGCCGTTGCCGTACGGGTTGGCGTTGATGAGTTCGAGGCCCTCGTCGTAGCCGGGCACGCGGACGACAGAGAGGACTGGCCCGAAGATCTCGTCGGTGTAGATCGACATGTCCGGGCTGACGTGGTCGAAGAGCGTCGGATTGAGGAAGAACCCGTCAGCGGGGACATCGTCCCGGCCGTCGAGGACGACGGTGGCCCCCGCCTCGGCGCCGGCATCGATGTAGCCTGCCACCTTGTCACGGTGGGCGGCGGTGATGAGCGGCCCCATATCGGGTTCGGTCGCACCGTCGCCGACGCGCAGGGTGCGGGTGCGTTCGGCGATCTTCGCCACGAGCTCATCGGCGATCTGCTCGACGGCGACGACGACGGAGATCGCCATGCACCGCTCCCCCGCGGCACCGTAGCCGGCGTTGACGGCGGCATCGGCGGCGAGGTCGAGGTCGGAGTCGGGGAGGACGAGCATGTGGTTCTTCGCCCCGCCGAGAGCCTGGACCCGCTTGCCGGTGCCGGTCCCGGTCTCGTAGACGTACTTCGCGATCGGGGTGGAGCCGACGAAGGACACCGAGGCGACGTCCGGGCTGGTGAGGATCGTGTCGACTGATTCCTTGTCGCCGTGGACGACGTTGAAGACACCGTCGGGCAGTCCGGCCTCCTGCCAGCGGGCGGCGAGCCAGTTCGCCGCGCTCGGGTCCTTCTCGCTGGGCTTGAGGACGACGGTGTTGCCGGCGGCGATCGCGACAGGGAAGAACCACATCGGGACCATCGCGGGGAAGTTGAAGGGCGAGATGATCGCTGAGACGCCGAGCGGCTGGCGCAGCGAGTGGACGTCGACGGTCGTCGAGACGTTCTCGGAGAAGCCGCCCTTGAGCAGGCCGGCGATGCCGCACGCGAACTCGACGACCTCCTGACCGCGGGCGATCTCGCCGAGGGCGTCGGAGAGGACCTTGCCGTGTTCGGCGGTGATGATCTCGGCGAGCTCCTGCTTGCGGGCGTTGAGCAGTTCACGGAAGGCGAAGAGGATCGCCGTGCGCTTGGCCAGGGACGTGTCGCGCCAGCCGGGGAACGCCTCGGCGGCGGCCCGGATCGCGCCTTCCGTGGTGGCGGCATCGGCGAACGCGACCTCCCCCGTGACCTCTCCGGTGGCGGGGTTCGTCACCTCGCCGAGGCGGGTGTCGGGTCCGGCGGGAACGGTCCGTCCGTTGATCCAGTGGGAGATGGCGGCCATGGGGTTTCCTTCTGCGTCGGTGACAGGGATGGTCTGCTCCCATCGTCGTCGCCCACCTGGCCGCGCGACAGTGTCAGAGTGTCAGTCAAGACGGTCAGAGATTTACACTGTGTCAATGAACAATGAGAGGTCGGAGGCCGCAGCGAGCCTGACCGTCGCCGGGGTACTCGACCTCGAAGAGATCCGCAGCGGTGCGCCCGAGATCGTCGCCGGGGAGGCCGGCCTCGACCGCGCGATCCGGTGGGTGCACATCGCCGATTCCGAACACGTCGAACAGTTCCTCGAAGGCGGCGAACTCGTCCTCACGACCGCGCAGACCTTTCGCCGCTCCCCTGCCGCAATGGCGGTCTTCCTCGATCAGCTCGAGGCCGCCGGTGCCGTCGGCGTCGTCGTCGAGCTCGTCGACGACGCCGGGGCCCCGGATGAGCAGGCCGCCGAGGTGGTCCGCCGGGCAGCCGTCGGGCGCGACCTTCCCGTCGTCGTCCTCACGCATCGAATCAAGTTCGTCCGCATCACCGAGGTCGCTCACCGCTCGCTGCTGGCCGAGCAGCTCGGGCGTCTCGAACGGGCGCAGGAGATCCACGAGACCTACACGCAGCTCAGCCTCGAGCGGGCCGAGGTCGGCACGATCGTCGCGCGCACGGCCGAGCTGCTCGGAGCCCCGGTCGTCCTCGAGGATGTCGCCCATCGGGTGCTCGCCCAGGCCGGTCCGGGAGCAGAGGCGCTCGTCGCCGACTGGGTCGCGCTCGTCTCCGGGGCCGACGCGTATGTGCGGCGTGACTGGCCGCAGATCCCGGTCGGCCTGCAGTCGAGGCGGTGGGGTCGCCTCGTCGTGCCGGGTCTGCCGGCCGGCACGGCCGATGTCGAGCAGATCATCGAACGGGCAGCGCAGGCGCTCACGCTCACGCGCATGGCGGAGACCGACGAACGGGACCTGCTGCTCCAGGCCCAGGCGGGTTTCGTCCGCGAGCTCATGGATGTCGGCGCCGCAGATGAGGCGCAGGCGAGAACCCGGGCGCGCTCGCTCGGGTTCGATCCGCCCGGTGGGTCGCTGCTTGTGCCCGCAGTCATCCGCCTCGACCAGGATCCGAGCACGGATCCGACGCGGATCCAGCTGTGGGAGCGCGCCCTCATCCAGGAGGCGACGGCCGCGGCCTCTCGCGCCGGTGTCGCGACGCTGTCGACGGGACTGCAGTCGGGGTCGTTCGGTCTCGTCCTCGCTCTGCCTGGGCGCGGCGATGAGTCGAAGGTGCTGCGCCGCGTCTTCGACGGGATCGCCGATCTCGGGACGACGTGGACGGTGGGAGTCGGGCACAGCAGCCCGTCGCTGCTCACAGCTGCGGCTCGCCTCGAGTCGGCCGCCCAGGTCGCCGAGGTGGCCTCGACCCTCGATGTCCGCGAGCAGGTCTTCTACCGCGCCGGCGACGTGCGGCTGCGCGGACTGCTCGCAGTCCTCGCCGATGACCCTCGACTGCGCGGCTTCGCCGAAGGGGAACTCGGACCGCTGATCGAGTCGCCAGATGGGGAGATGCTCGACTTCCTCGAACTCGTCCTCACCCACGGCGGCAACAAGTCAGCGGTGGCACGGGCCGGATTCCTCTCCCGGCCCGCCCTCTACGCGAGGCTCGCGAAGCTTCAGGACCGACTCGGCGTCTCCCTCGACGACGCCGAATCGAGGACCGCGCTCCACGTCGCCCTCCTGTGGTGGCGGATGAATCGGTGAGGCGTTCTGGCAGGGCTCAGACGGTCAGGGTGCGGCCGGTGACGTTGCCCTCAACGGCGCGCACGAACGCCGCGGCCACCTCCTCATCGGTCACGGGGATCATCCCGGCGAAGGCGTTGTGGAAGTGCGGCGAGTTCGCGAGCACATTGGGGCTGACGGCATTGATCCGGATCCCCCTCGGCAGCTCCGGGGCGGCGGCCATGACGAAGGACTCGAGTGCGCCGTTGGCCAGCGCGGCCGCTGCCGCGGTCGGCACCGATTCGCGACTGAGGACTCCGCTGGTCAGGGTGATCGACCCGCCGTCCCGAACATGGTCGAGGCCCTGGGTGACGAACTCGACCTGGCCGAGCACCTTCGAGGTCAGAGCCGAGAGATAGTCGTCGCGGGTGAGCTCGGTGACGGGCTTGAAGGGAACGGAGCCGGCGGCGACGACGATGGCATCGACCTCGCCGACCGCGTCGAGCAGTGCCTGGATCGACGCGGGATCGCTCGTGTCGACTCCTGGGTCCGTCGACCGTGAGGCGGAGATGACTTCGTGTCCGCGCGCTTCGAACTCGGCCACGGCCACCCGCCCGACATGACCGCCTGCTCCGACGACAAGAATTCTCATAGTGGGCACTCCTTCGCACCTTCGCTTCTCGTGCGGATCGCCGAGGACTCGGCGGTTCGCCCGGTCATCGCCTGCAAGGTCCGACCGGCACTGACCACACTAGACCTCGGCACTGACCTTCAGGGGATCCGCCGACTCCTCGGCTTTTTGTGGTCGAAGAACCGAGGATTCTGAGCCGTTTGGGCGTTTTTCCCTCAGTTATTCGACCACAACGGGGAGGCCAACAGACCTCGTGCACAGTCGGCTCTCCGGCCGCAGCCGGGGGTTATAGGCCAAAAAGTGTGTCCGTGATCGTCCCGGATCCCAGCCACACCAAGGACAATCACCTGATTGCTTAGCTCTGATCGCTTAGCATTCGTAGGGTGCTTGCAATCGACCGAAA
>NZ_JBNFOM010000024.1:0-64357 GCF_057364785.1 Brevibacterium sp. LAARM2_SD2
GGCTTCGGCGGCTGCCGGGCGTCGTGCACGCCGGGCTTGGGAGCCGCGGGACGGGCAGCCGACTCGTCGGCGGCCGGCGGTGCGGCAGGAGCCTCCGCCTCGGCGGCGGGCTTCGCAGCGGGCTTGGCGGCAGGCTTCGCCGCGGGCTTCGCGGCAGCCGGCTTCGCGTCGGCGGTATCAGCCTTCGGTGCCGGCTTGGCTCCGGGCTTCGCGGCAGGCTTCGCCGCCGGGGCGCCGGGCTTGGCCGCAGACTTCTGGCCGGGCTTGGCAGCCGGCTTCTTGGCGGAATCGCCGCTCGCCTTGCCGGAGGCAGGCGCGGAATCGGCGAACGCCTCCTTCACCCGTCGGACGACGGGGGCTTCGAGCGTCGAGGAGGCGGAGCGAACGAATTCGCCCATGTCCTGGAGTTTCTCGAGGACGATCTTGCTGGTTGTGCCGAGCTCTTTCGCGAGCTCATGGACACGGGGCTTTGCCACAGTTCTCCTGTCCGGGTTCTTTCCCGGTCAGGAAAGAACCTCATCAGTGAAGAGCAGGTCTCATTACACTGCTCTCTCGAATTCCGGTGAGGGTGTCATCGCACGACACTCACTACTTGTCAGCCATTCTTAGCTCACCCGTTCTTCTGGGGTTCGATGTCCAGCTCCGGGAGATCCGAAGCGGTGATCTTCGTTCGAAAGGCTCGAGCGAAGGGTGCCGGGGTCCGCGCCTTCATCAGGCACTCGACGTCCGGGTGGATCCAGGCGCCACGTCCGGGCAGTGTCGCTGACACGTCGCGGACGATGGCCGGCTGCTCATCGGGTCGATACACGAAACGCACGAGTTCGTCCCGGTTCGCAGTCTTCCTGCAGGCGATGCACGTCCTTCGAGGTGCACTGCCGACATTCACAGTCAACAATTCTACCGCACTTCTATTCCGCGCCGCGCCACCGGCGACTGTGTCCGGGGTCACGGAGGCGCCGCCGGGTTTCCTCAGGGACCCTTGTGACCTCGCTCCACGACCCACCGGACGACCGCCTCGGCGATGGCGCCTTGGTGACGGTGGGCCGGCCTGCGGTCTCAGTCCTCGGCGACGATGTCGATCTTCCAGCCGGTGAGCTTCGCGGCGAGGCGGGCGTTCTGCCCCTCCTTGCCGATCGCCAGGGACAGCTGGTCGCGGGGGACGACGGCCCGAGACTCCTGGGCGCCGGCGTCGAGGATGTCGACGCGCGTCGCCTTCGCCGGGGAGAGCGCATGGGCGACGAACTTCGCGGGGTCGTCGCTGTAGTCGACGATGTCGATCTTCTCCTGGCCGAGTTCGTTCATCACCGCGCGCACCCGGGAGCCGAGCTCGCCGATGCACGAGCCCTTCGCGTTGACGCCGGGCTTCGTCGCGCGGACCGCGAGCTTCGTCCGGTGTCCGGCCTCCCTGGCCAGGAGACGATCTCGACGGTGCCGTCGGCGATCTCCGGGGCTTCGAGCGCGAAGAGGCGGCGGACGAGGTTGGGGTGGGTGCGCGAGACCGTCACCGAGGTGCCCTTGGGTCCCTTGTGGACGTCGGCGATGTAGACGCGCAGGCGCTTGCCGTGGCCGTACTCCTCGCCGGGCACCTGTTCGTGCGGGGGCAGCACGGCTTCGACCTCGCCGAGGTCGACCTGGACCATCTGCGGATCCCTGCCCTGCTGGATGGTGCCGGAGACGATCTCGCCCTCGCGGCCCTTGAAACTGCCGAGCACCGATTCGTCCTCGACGTCGCGCAGGCGCTGGTGGATGACCTGGCGCGCCGTCTGCGCGGCGATGCGGCCGAACCCGGAGGGAGTGTCGTCGAATTCGCCGATGGGATTGTCGTCGTTGTCGAACTCGACGGCCCAGATCCGGACCTCGCCGGTCTTCTTGTCGAGTTCGGCGCGGGCATCCTGCCACGCACCCTCGGTCTTCTGGTAGGCAAGGAAGAGCGCCTGTTCGATGAGTTCGATCAGGGTGTCGAACGGAATCTCGCGCTCACGTTCGATGACGCGCAGAACATCGAGGTCGATATCCATAGCCCATATCCTCTCCGGCTCCAGCGAACGGGGTCGCCCACGAGCATTGAATTGTCGGTCTTCACTTATGCAAGCACACCATTCTATCCCACACCAGCACCGCGGATCGGTCGCGGGCAGTGCGACGACAGCCCCGCCTCGGCGCCCGCTGGATCAGCGGTTGTGCCGCCCTGCCCCCGCCTCGGCGCCCGCCGGATCCCCTGCCGGATCAGCGGCCATGCCGGGACAAATCAGCGGAAGCGCAGTTCGACGTGGGCTTTGACGATGTCGCCGAGGCCGACGGTGCGCTTCTCGCGGCGGGCCGGATCGGTGCCGGTGATCGCGTCCTCGCCGACCTCCTCGAGGTCGAGTTTGAAGTTCTCCTTCTTCGTGCTGACATCGAGTCGGCGCCCGAGCACCCGTTTGAAGTGGCGCGGGCACTCGAGCCTGCGGGTCGCTCCGGGGCTGGTGACCTCGAGCTGGTAGGGCTTGTCGCGGAAGATCTCCACGGTGTCGAGGGCGTCGCTGACGATCTGCGTCGATTCGGCGATCTTGTCCATCGACATCGGCTCCGCGCTCGACTCGTCGAGGTCGACGACGACGGTGAGCGTGCGCCGCTGTCCGGCGGCGACGGCCTTGACGGATTCGAGGTGGAATCCGGCCGCGGTCAGGGGACCTTCCAGCAGCTCTTCGATCCGGGCGACGTCCTCGTGCATGCTCTCCACCATCTCTTTCTTCTCGGCTCGGGCGAGGATTTCAGGAGGCCCGGGAACGCCTGCCGATCTCATCGCTCGCGTGGGTTCATCCCACCCTATGCGACAGCCCGGACGTACGTTAAGCATCCGCTACGATTGGCGTATGCGTTTCCCCGTCAGTCGCCGTTCCGTCCTCATCGTCGGCGCGGCAGGAGCGGGGCTCTCCCTCCTCTCCGGCTGCGGGCTGCGCATCGACGCACCCCCGGAGGTTCCCGAGCTCGACGCGAGCGCAGAGCTGCGCAACCGCATCGCCCGGATCCTCGCATCGACGAACGTCGCCGACGGGGACCCCGCCACCGCCGGGGAGGACCTGCAGAAGTTCCGGGACGCGATCGGCCCCGTCTGGGCGCCCCCGACCGAACTCGCCACCTCCCCTCCCCCGACGGAGCAGGGGCGCACCTACATCCAAGCCGCCGAGGCGGTCTCCACCGCCGTGTTCGACGCGGTGGCTGATCTCGGCTCGGGTCTCATCCCGGTCCTCGTCGACGTCGCGACCGGCTGCGCGCTCACCGCCGGCACCGTCGACGGAGCCATCCGCGACGACGCCGACGGCCGCCTCCGCGATGCCTTCGCCGCAGTCGATGGCGACGCGACGCCGTCTCCGACCGCCGAGGCCGGCGACGACGCCGGAACCCCGAGCGCCCCGGCCGCCGCGGAGTGGAACACGATCCTCGACCAGGCCCGCGCCGCGTCCTACGGCTACGAGCGCCTCGCAGTGCGCTTCGACCGGCAGAGCCCTGAGCGCGCCGAGGCGGTCGCCCGCCTCGAGTCGCTCGGCTCCCTGGCCGGCGAGATGCTCGAGAGGCTCGGCAAGGAGGATGCCCAGCCCGACACTCCCGCGTGGCAGCTCGACCCCTCCCCGACCGATCCGGAGTCGGCGGGACAGCTCGCCCTCAACCTCGAGGATGCGGTCGCCGCCGCACTGCTCCCCTGGCTGCAGACGGACCCGCAGGCCGCCCTGCGGGTGTGGGAGTCGGCGCGCACGCGCGCGGTCTTCGCCGCCCCGCAGGCGCTGCGCTACTCCTATGCCGGAGGTGCCGAGCAGGCGGAGGCGGACCGGGCAGAGGCGGACCGGTGAAGGTCCCACCCGTCCTCTACCGCTCGACGAAGGACATCATCGGCGAGGGGCGCACCGAAGCGTGGGTCTCCGCGCTGGACTTCATGGCCAACGAGGTCGTCGACCGGTGGAATCTGCGCTTCGACGACGTTCCCGGAGCCCCGTGGGCCGGATGCGAGAGCCTCGTCATTCCCGTCCTCACCCAGGAGAGCTACCAGGGGTCCTGCGGTTCGCGGCCCCCACCTCGGCGCACACCGCCGCGCACGCGCAGGCCCTGCGGGCGCTGAAGATGTGGAACGGACACGGTGCGGTGCGCGTCATCAGGGACGACCGCAGCTTCCGGGTCACCCTGCAGGAGCGGCTGCGGACGAAGGACAATCTCTCGGTGCTGCCGCTGCCTGATGTGCCCCCGGTGTGGGGTGCGCTGCAGAAGTCGCTCGAGATCCCCGCCGGCCCCGACTTCATCCGGGTGCAGGACCTCGCGGCCGGCTGGCTGACGACGTTCGACACGGATGCCGCGATGCTCAGTGGCTGGTCGGAGACTGTTCGCGACGACGCCCGTCTGCTCTCGATCGCGCGGACGTGGATGCACACGCTCGCGACGTCGGAGGAGAGCACCCTCATCCACGCCGACCTCCACTACTACAACATCCTCGCCGGCAATCCGGACGCCTCGGGAGTCGCGACGTGGAAGGCGATCGACCCGCAGCCGCTGTCGGGTCCCACGGCGTACACGGTGGCGCCGGTGCTGTGGAACCGCCTCGGCGAGATTCCCGCCCGCACGCCCCGCGATCAGGCAGGATGGCTGCGGGGCTTCGCCGCGGACCTCGCGCTCTTCGCCGGCATCGACCCGCAGTACGGGATCGGCGCGGCGATCGCCCGCGAGGTGACGAACATGTTCTGGTACCTGCGCTCGGCCAGGGGTGGGACGAACGGCTCCCTCGCCGATGCCGCACGGTCGCTGTGGGTGGCCCGCGCGCTCTCCGGCGCCGACGTCAACGGCGTCGACGCGCACGCCCTCAAACCCATCGGGTGACCGGCCGCCGGGCTTCCGCGCCACCACACGCACAACCTTCCCCTCCACGCGCAACTCTGCCCGCCTCGCACAACCTTCCGCTTCACACACAACCCTCCGCCCCACGCGCAACCTCCCGCTCCGACTTCAGGACCCAGAGTGTCGATTTCTACGCGGCGGATCGACACTCTGCGACCTGAACTTTCCCGGCACGCGGTCCAGACGGCCCTGGGAATTCTGCGCCACATTCGAGGTGATCACTGGCCCGAAATCGCCATGGAGGAGGCGCTCAAACTCCATTGGAGCGCCGCACATCGTGCCTCCAGCTCCACACACAACCTCCCCCTCCACACACAACCCTCCGCTCCGACTTCAGGACGCAGAATGCCGATATCCGCACGGCGGATCGACACTCCGCGACCTGAAATTTCCCGGCACACGGTCAGAGGCGCTGAACGACCCGCGGTCAGGGGCGCAGGGCGACCCGAGGTCAGGGGCGCAGGGCTACCCGCGGTCAAGGGCACAGGATGGTCCTCGGCCAAGGACACAAGGCTGAGGGCTGAGCGCTGGGGGCTGAGCGCTGCGAGCCGAGAGCCTAGGGCCGGGCTCACCGGATGAGGTCGGCGACGACGTCGTAGCCGAGCTTGAGGACCATCGCGGAGACGACGACGATGAAAACGATGCGCACGAAGCCCGAGCCCTTCGCGATCGCCGTCCGCGCCCCGATGATCCCGCCGGTGACGTTGCCGGCGGCGACGACGAGACCGAGCAGCCACACGACCTGGCCGTCGGGCACGAAGTAGACGAGTGCCCCGAAGTTCGTCGCCCAGTTGACGATCTTTGCCGTCGCCGAGGCCTGGAGGAACGAGAAGCCGATGATCGAGACGAAGGCGATGACGAGGAACGAACCGGTGCCCGGCCCGAGCACTCCGTCGTAGATGCCGATGACGAGGCCGATGAGCCATGACACGGCGTGGTGGCGCTTCGAGGACTCCTCGAAGCGGAGGCGGGCGTCGGTGCCGAGGCTGGGGTTGAGCAGGGTGAAGATGCCGACGGCGATGAGCGCGGCGAGGATGATCGGGGTGAAGAGCTCGGCGGGGACGAGGGTCGCGAGCTTCGCCCCGAGCACCGCCCCGAGGAACGCGGTCGCCGCCGCCGGGATCGTCGCCGACCGGTCAGGGGTGACGCGGCGCAGATAGGTCACCGCCGAGGCGGTCGTCCCCGCGATCGACCCGACCTTGTTCGTCGCGACGGCTTGGACCGGGGTCATCCCCGGCACGAGGAGCAGCGCGGGCAGCTGGATGAGGCCCCCACCGCCGACGACGGCATCGATCCAGCCCGCCAGGGCGCCCGCGGCGAGCAGCCACAGGAGCATGACGAGGGTGACGTCGATGCCGCCGGTGAGGACTTCGCTCATCGTCGGCGGGTCACTCCGTCCGGGCGGACTCGGCTTCGGCAGTGTCGGCTGCGACCTCGGCCGAGTCGACGGCGGCCTCGATCGAGTCCTCGATGACGGCCTCGTCGGCTGCGGCAGCGGCGGCGGCATAGGCGGCACGGACCTTAGCCACGGTCGTGGGGACCACCTCGGCGACGGGAAGCTCCTGCTTCTCACCGGCGAAGACGTCGCGGACCTCGATGACCCCTTCGCTCAGGCCGCGACCGACGACGACGACCGTGGGGATGCCGATGAGCTCGGCATCGGCGAACTTGAACCCGGGCGAGACCTTCGTCCGGTCGTCGAGGAGAACGCTGACGCCGTCGGCCTCGAACTGGGCGGTGAGCTCCTCGGCGGCGGCGTTGATCTCCTCGCCCTTGCCGGCGGCGATGATGTGGACATCGGCGGGAGCGAGGTGCTGGGGCCAGAGCAGACCGCCCTCGGTGTGGTACTCCTCGGCGATGCAGGCCATGACCCGGGTGACGCCGAGGCCGTAGGAGCCCATGGTCACGGTCGTGGCCTTGCCGTTCTGGTCGAGGACGGTGAGGTCGAGGGCTTCGGCGTACTTGCGGCCGAGCTTGAAGATCTGGCCGATCTCGACGCCCCGGGCGAGCTCGAGCGGACCCGAGCCGTCGGGGGCGGGGTCGCCGATGACGACCTCGGCGGCTTCGATCGTGCCGTCAGCGGTGAAGTCACGCCCGGCGACGAGGTCGAAGACGTGCTTGCCGTGTTCGTTCGCGCCGGTGATCCAACGTGTGCCGTCGACGATGCGGGGGTCGAGGAGGTAGCGGATCTTCGTGCTGCCCTCGGTCCCCAGGACCGGGTTGTCGAGGTCGAGGCCCGGGCCGATGTAGCCCTTGACGAGTTCCGGGTGGAGGCTGAGGTCCTCGGCGGTCGCGGCTTCGATGTCGACTTCGCCGTTGCTGAGCATGCCGGTGCCGGCGGCGCGGTCGAGGTCGACCTCGCGGTCTCCGGGCAGGCCGATGACGATGACCTCACGGGTGCCGTCAGGGTGGGTGACGGCGCAGACGACGTTCTTCAGGGTGTCCGCGGCCGTCCACTCGCGGTCGGAGCGGGGGTGATTCGCATTCGCGGCGGCGACGAGCGTCTCGATCGTCGGGGTGTCGGGGGTGTCCTCGACGTGGGCGGCCGGCGAGTTCTCGTACGGGATCGCCTCGGGCACGATCGAGGTGACGGCTTCGACGTTGGCCGCGTAGCCGCCGGGTGAGCGGACGAAGGTGTCCTCGCCGACCTCGGAGGGGTAGATGAACTCCTCGGTGCCGGATCCGCCCATCGCCCCGGGGGTCGCCTTGACGGGCAGGCTCGGGATGCCGAGGCGGGCGAACGCGCGGATGTAGGCCACGCGCATCGCCTCGTAGGAGGCGTCGAGGCCGGCGTCGTCGATGTCGAAGGAGTAGGCATCCTTCATGATGAACTCGCGACCGCGCAGCAGTCCGGCGCGGGGGCGGGCCTCATCGCGGTACTTCGTCTGGATCTGGTAGATCGACAGCGGCAGGTCCTTGTACGAGGAGTAGAGGTCCTTGACGAGCAGGGTGAAGAACTCCTCGTGCGTGGGCGCGAGGATGTAGTCGTTCTTCTTCCGGTCCTGGAGGCTGAAGAGGTCGGGCCCGAAGGCCTCCCAGCGGCCGGACTGCTTGTAGACCTCGGCCGGCAGCAGGGACGGGAAGTGGACTTCCTGCGATCCGGCCCGAGACATCTCGTCGCGGACGATCGCCTCGATCTTGCCGAGCACCGCGAGTCCCAGCGGCAGCCACGTGTAGATGCCCGGGGCCGACCTGCGGATGTAGCCGGCCCGGTGGAGCAGCTTGTGGCTGGCGACCTCGGCGCCGACCGGGTCTTCCTTCTGAGTCCGGACGAACAGCGACGACATGCGCAGGGCCATGGATGTTTCTCCTCGGGCGACGTGGGGGTATCAGTCCGAACATTATCCGCCTGCGTGCGCGCGCGTCCATTCGCCGATCATCGGGGCGCGGCCGACGTCGGTGCGTGTCCTGTCATCGATCCCTCCCTTCGCCGAGGCGGTCCCCCGCAACGCGGTCGCGGGCTCCTTCGCCCGCGGCAGCCATGGAGCGCACCCGCAGCCTGCGCGGTGTGCGTTCGGCGGCCTGCGCGGTGTGCGTTCGGCGGCAGTCGGCGGGCGAACTAGACTGGTCAGCGCTGCCGATTCCGCTGACCCGATCATAAAGAGCATGCCTGACACGACAACCCTCTCGCAGTTCCCCCGACCCTCGGTCGCCGTCGACACTGCCGTCCTCTGCCCCGTGCCCGGTCGTGGGCTGCACGTGCTCCTCACCCGGTCCCGGGATGGTCGGTGGCAGCTGCCCGGGTCGATTCTGCGTCCGCAGGAGCGCCTCGCCGAGGCGGTCGCCCGGTGTCTGCGCGAGAAGGCGCAGCTCGTCGACCGTTCCCCCGTCCAGCTCCACGTCTTCGACCAGCCCGACCGCGATGACCGCGGATGGGTGATCTCGGTCGCCCACCTCGACGTCCTCTCGGCCGCCGATGTCGGCCTCGCCGACGGCGACACCGGCACCGCGAACGGCGATGACGAGGTATCCGACCAGCCTCTCGCCGAGGCGGATGCGCGCGGGTCCGAGCACGCGGCCGACTCCCCTGCGACCGGGGCTGCCGAAGCGGGTGCCATTGTCGGCTCCCCCGGCACCACAGAGACCGCAGGCCCCACTGCCGAGTCCGGTCGGCGGAAGCTCGTCCCCGTCCACACGGTCCACGAGCTCAGCGAGGAGCATCAGGAGATCGTCCGCGTCGCCGTCCACCGCCTCCGCGCTCTCCACGAGCGGACCCCGGACCCCTTCGGCCTGCTCCCTGCGGAGTTCTCCCTCCGGCAGCTGCGGGCCCTCCACGAGGTCGTCGCCGGTGAGGAGATGCAGGCCGACACCTTCCGACGGACGATGCTGCCGCTGCTCGACGCGACGGGGCGCGCGGTGACGCAGGGACGCGGGCGGCCGGCGCAGACGTTCACGCGACGCTCGGAGATCGCGCTGCGACAGGATGCCAGGGGCGGTCTCGATGGAGATTGACCGGACGCCCGGGGCGGCGGTGCGCATCGACGTGTGGCTGTGGACGGCGCGGATGTTCAAGACCCGCAATCTCGCCACGCAGGCGTGCCGCGGCGGACATGTCCAAGTCGACGGGCAGCGGGTCAAGGCCGCGCAGAAGGTGACGATCGGTCAGGAGGTCCGCGTCCGCAAGGCCGGCACCGAGTTCATCTGGAAGATCACGGGCATCCTCCCCACACGGCCGGGTGCCGCGATCGCCGTCGGCGCCTACGAGGATCTCACTCCCGCCCCCGACCCCGCGCTGCGGGGTTTCGTCCCGAAGCGCGACAAGGGGCTGGGGCGGCCGACGAAGAAGGATCGCCGCGACCTCGACCGGCTCCGCGGCCGCGACTCTCAGCGGTAGCGAGGCCGCGCGCCTCAGTACATCACGGTGGCGAAGGTGCCGACCTGATCGAAGCCGACGCGCTTGTACATCCGCAGAGCCGCCTCGTTGTAGTCGTTGGCGTAGAGGCTGACCGTGGGATGTCCGGCCGCCCGCGTCTGCGTGACGACGGCGGCCATCCCTGCGGCACCGAGCCCGTGGTTGCGCGTGTCGGGGTGGACCCACACACCCTGCACCTGGACGATGCGCGGCGAGCGGATGCCGATGTCGGCCTTGAAGAGGACCTGTTCGGCACGGTCGGTGGCGGGCCACCTCGGTGCCGGACTGCCGCTGGGCAGGGTCGGGGAGATCCGGACGAAGCAGTTGCCGCCGCGGATGATGCCGCGCACGCGCGCGAGGTAGCTCGACTCCCCGCCTTCGATGGGCGAGAAGCCGACCTCCTTCGTGAACATGTCGACGCTGGCGGGGAAGACCGTCGGCAGCTGTTCGAGGGTCGCCAGTCGCACCTCGGGGTCGGGTTCGACGTCAGGGTCCGAGCTGATCGCGAGCAGCGGCTGGCGTTCGCGCACGCCGCGCGGCCGGCCCCAGCTCAGGCGGCTGTCGAGGTCCATGATGATCTCGCGCCGCCCGATGAGCGAACACGACGACCGGCCGTCGGCGTTGAGCTTCGCGGCGAGCACCGCGTTCGTCTCGGGACTCGCGTTGACGGGGATGATGTTGCCGCCCACCCAGTAGGCGGCGACGGGCCGGTCGCCGTCGAAGACGCCGTAGATGGTGCCGCCCGGGGAGTTCGTCGCCGCGGTGCCGGTGACGTCGAGGAGGGCGAGGAGGTAGACGTTCTCGCAGGGATTGAGGGCGAGCAGGCTGGTCAGCCATGCCGTGTGCCGGTGCCCGAGGGGAGCTAGTCTCAACACATCGGCTCGATCAGCCGACGACGACTTCCGGCGGCCCGGACGGGATGTCCGACTCTTCGGCGATGCGCATGGCCTCTTCGATGAGGGTCTCGACGATCTGCGACTCCGGCACGGTCTTGATGACCTCGCCCTTGACGAAGATCTGGCCCTTGCCGTTGCCGCTGGCCACGCCGAGGTCGGCTTCGCGCGCCTCACCGGGACCGTTGACGACGCAGCCCATGACGGCCACGCGCAGCGGAACCTCCATGCCCTCGAGGCCCGAGGTCACCTTCTCCGCGAGCGTGTAGACATCGACCTGAGCGCGACCGCACGACGGGCACGAGACGATCTCGAGCTTGCGCGGCTTGAGGTTGAGGCTCTCGAGGATCTGATTGCCGACCTTGACCTCCTCGACGGGGGGCGCCGACAGGGACACGCGGATCGTGTCGCCGATGCCCTTCGACAGCAGCGCCCCGAACGCGGTGGCGGACTTGATCGTGCCCTGGAACGCCGGTCCCGCCTCGGTGACGCCGAGGTGGAGCGGCCAGTCGCCGCGTTCGGCGAGCATCTCGTACGCCCGGACCATGATGACCGGGTCGTGGTGCTTGACGGAGATCTTGAAGTCGTGGAAGTCGTGCTCCTCGAACAGGGAGGCCTCCCACACCGCGGATTCGACGAGCGCCTCGGGGGTGGCCTTGCCGAACTTCTCCATGATCCGCTTGTCGAGCGAACCGGCGTTGACGCCGATCCGGATCGAGGTGCCGGCGTCCTTCGCGGCGGCGGCGATCTCCTTGACCTGGTCGTCGAACTTGCGGATGTTGCCGGGGTTGACGCGCACGGCCGCGCAGCCGGCGTCGATCGCCGCGTAGACGTACTTCGGCTGGAAGTGGATGTCGGCGATGACGGGGATCTGCGACTTCTGGGCGATCGCGGGAAGGGCGGCGGCGTCGTCGGCGGACGGGCAGGCGACGCGGACGATGTCGCAGCCGGAGGCCGTGAGCTCGGCGATCTGCTGGAGGGTGGCGTTGATGTCCGTCGTCGGCGTCGTCGTCATCGATTGGACGCTGATGGGGTAGTCGGATCCGACTCCCACCTTGCCGACGTGGATCTGCCGGGTCTTCCGCCGAGGTGCGAGAACGGGAGGCGGAGGAGCTGGCATGCCGAGGTTGACCGATGTCACGAAGACGATCCCTTCATTGGGGCTGTGCGGCTGGATCGGCAGCCGTGACAGCCCGATAGTACGAGTCCTTCTCATTGTAGGACGACAACCATCGTCCCGGTCGGCCGGCTCCGGTGTGATCGCTCACGACCTGGAGGTTCCCTGTCAGCGCCGAGGTGGGGCGACGTCACCGGAGCGCGCTCGGTGGCCGCGGGAGGGGTTTGTACAGCGGTGACCGCGGGAGGCAGTGCGCAGCGCAGTGTCGGGCAGCCGCGTCAGGGGCGTTCGGTAATGTGCGGTGACAAGAACAGACAGCCTGAGGATGGAGGTCCCATGACGGACTTGAGGCGGAGTCTCGGCACCGTCCAGCTGCTCGCCTTCGGAGTCGCCGGCGTCGTCGGAGCGAGTTGGATCTACACGAACTCGACGTTCTTCGATGCCTACGGGGCCGGGGGCGTCATCCTCGGCCTCTGCCTCGGTGTGGCGCTGGCGGCCTGTGTCGCGCTGGCCTACGCCCGCCTCGCGCAGGCGTTTCCGCGCGCCGGCGGTGAGGTCGTGTTCTCCTTCGCCGCGCTCGGGCGCGGCGCGTCGTTTCTCACCGGATGGATGCTGCTCGGTGCCTACGTCTCCTCGCTGGCCTTCTACGTCACGGCGTTCGGCTACCTGCTCGGCCGCTTCGTTCCCGGCCTCAACACGATTCCCCTCTACACGATCAACGACGAGACCGTGTACCTGCCCGGCCTGGCGATCGGGATCGGGCTGACCTTCGCGTTCTTCGCCCTCAACTGGTACGGGATCAGTGTGGGTGCGCAGGTGCAGATCCTCATGTTCGGCCTCATCATCGCCGGTGGCCTCGCCCTCATCGTCACCGGGTTCACCGCCGGCAGCCCGGGCAACTTCTTCCCCGCCTTCGCCCCCGAAGCGACTCCGGTGACGGACACGCTGCGCTTCGTCGTGCCGGGCATGACGTTCCTCTCCGGGTTCGGACTCGTCGCCGTCCTCGCCGAGGATGCCAAGATCTCCCCGCGCAGGATCGGTCGCACAGTGGTGTGGACGGTCATCATCGCCGGCAGCTTCTACGTTCTCGTCCTTCTCGCGACGGCATGGGTCCATCCCTGGGAGGAGGTCGCCGGCATGGAGCTCGGCACCGTCGACGCGTTCCGGGCCGCCGGGTTCCCAGCCCTCGGCGGCGTCGCCTACGCGATCGCGGTGCTCGGGCTGCTCACCAGCTTCCTCGGTCTCTTCGTCGCCTCGTCCCGGATCCTCGTCGCCATGGGCCGCGCCGATCTCCTCCCGCGCCGCCTCGCCGCCGTCGACGCGCGCTCGGGAACACCGCGCACCGCGCTGATCTTCACCCTCGTCATCACCCTGGGCCTGGGCTGGCTGGGCCCGGGGGCAGTGACGTGGTTCCTCGACACCGGCGGTATCTATCTGGGTGTCGTGTGGATCATGGTCGTCATCGCCAACCTCCGGCTGCCTGCCTCGCGCGCCCCGAGGTCGGCGCTCGCCACGGGATTCTCGCTCCTCGGCGCGATCGGCGCTCTCGGCGTCATCGCTCTCGCGCTCTGGCCGGGAACCGGATCCTCACTGGTCTGGCCGCACGAGTACATCATCCTCCTCGTCTGGATCATCCTCGGAGTCGTGCTCTTCGCCCTGTCGCGACGCACCGACCCGCGCGACTCCCTCGCGACCCTGCTCGGTCACGACGGCAGCGAGACCGAATCTTCGGTGGAACGATGATGACCGCCCCGGTCGCGCCCGACATCGATGTCGTCCTGCGACGCCTCCTCCGTGCCTCCGACGAGCTGTCGGCGCTCGGCGGGGAGTTGGCGTACGGCGTCCTCGAGCGGCATGGCGTCCAGAACGCCGAGGCGAAGCTGACCAATGCCCACCGGCCCTACCGCATCGCGTCGATGACGAAGTCGTTCACCGCTGCGATGATCGGGTCGCTCGAGGCCTCGGGCCTCAACCTCGACTATCCGATGTACTTCCTCGTGCCGGATCTCAAGGGCACGGCGGTCGTGAGCTCACCAGCCGCGAGTGCCTGACGATGGGCACGGGGTTCGGCAAGGACGATCCGTGGGCGGACCGGATGGAGTCGATGAGCACCTTCGACTTCCTCACATACCTCCAGGGACCGCTCGTGCCGATCGCCGAACCCGGCACCGGCTTCGAGTACTGCAACCTCGGGTACGCGTTGCTCGGTCTCGCCGCGGAGTCCGTCACCGGTCGCACGCTGCCGGAGATGGTGGCCACCGAGGTGACCGTTCCCCTGCAGATGACCCGCACCGGCTTCGATGTCGCCGACTTCCCCGATCTCGTCCCAGGCCTGCGCATCGACAGGCGCGGACGCGCCCACGTCCTCGAACCGACGAGGCCTGGCGCATTCTCCGCGATCGGCGGCATGGTCTCGACCGCCGCCGATGTCTGCAATTGGATGAACGTCCACCTCGACTCCCTCGACGCCGAAGCGAGCAGCGCTCCCGGAGCCTGGTCCACGGTGCTCACCGCGGGCCAGCGGCCGCACCGCCCCATAGCCGTCGAGACGAGCCGCCTGCACACCGAGGACGTCGCCTACGGCTACGGGCTCATCCACCGTGAGGACTCCCGGTTCGGACCGGTGCTCGGCCATTCGGGCGGCTACCCGGGCTTCGGCTCCCATATGCGGTGGTTCCCCGGGCTGAACCTCGGGATCGTCGTCCTCGGCAACACCACGTACTACCCGGCCGAACGCATCGTCCGCGACGCCGTCGACGCCGGCTGGCTCGCCGCGATCGGGCGCGCCGACGAGATCCCGGAGGTGCCGGCGGACGTCCCGCTGACCTCGGCCCCGCCGGTCCTCCCGCGCGAGAGCACGCCCGCGCCGACCCACCCGCTGCCGGCGGGACCGCGCACCGGCCGGACCGTCCTCGGGGCCGCCGCTGCGGTGCTCGACTGGGATGAGGCCTTCGCCGACGCCGGCTTCGCCGTGAACATGGACCTCGACGAGCCGCGCGAGGAGAGGAGGGAACGCCATGTCGCCTGGTGCCGCGACCACGGCGTCGCCCCGACCACACCGGTGACCGTCGACGACCTGACGATGGAGAACCGCCTGCTGGGAACCGTGGCGATCACGGACACGGCGTCAATCACGGTCCGGCTCGACCACCTCGGCGATGTCCAGGCGATCACCCTGAGCGACTGAAAGTCGCCCGGCACAAAGGCCGCCGAAACGACCGCCCCTAGCGGGCCGAGTTGAAGATCGCGTCGAGGGTGATCGGTTTGACGAGGTCGACGTAGACGAGGAGCGCGGTCATGCAGAGCATGAGGCCGATGACGACGTACGTCAGCGGCAGCAGCTTCGCCGTGTCGAAGGGTCCGATCTTCCCGCGCCCGCGCCACCGGTTGATCCGGCGCCTCGCGCCTTCGTAGAGCGCGACGGCGATGTGGCCGCCGTCGAGCGGCAGCAGCGGGATCATGTTGAACGCGAAGAGGAAGATGTTGAGCGAGCCGAGCACGCCGAGGCCCAGCTGCGCCTTCTCAACGACCTGCAGGTCATCGGTCGAGACGATCTCACCGGCGACGCGACCGACGCCGACCATGCCGACGAGGCCCTCGGGGTCGCGCTCCTTCGCACCCGTGGCGACCTGAGCGATGTCGACGAGTTTGACGGGCAGTGTGACGATGGCCGTGAACACGCCGGTGACCTGGTCCCACACCGCTCCGGGGAATTCGCTGAGCGGCAGCGGCTGCCGCTCCTGGACGGGGCCGATGCCGAGGAAGCCCTCCGTCACCGTCTGCGGGGTGCCGTCGGGGTTCGTCATGAGGTTGCCGCGGTCGTCGACGCGGGGGCGCTCGTGGGCGATGATCGGCACGCTCACCGTCTGCGCGGCACCGTCGCGGACGAAGTCGACCTCGACGCTCTCCCCCGCATGGTCCTTGATGACCGAGGACAGCTCGTCCCAGTTCTCCGTCTCCACACCGGCCACCGAGGTGATCCGATCGCCGGGTTCGAAACCGGCCTCCCACGCGGGGGTGAGCTGGTCACCGGGCAGGCACGCGTTGCGGTCCGCGGCCGGTCGCTCGGCGGCCTCGGTGGCGGGGACCGCACATTCGACGACGGTCTGCACCGTCGTCGTCGGGGTCATCACGCCGATGCCGAGCAGCGAGATCGCCATGATGACGATGCCGAGGACGAGGTTGACAAAGGGGCCGGCGAACATGACGACGAGCCGTTTGGGCACGCTGAGGGCGTAGAACGTCCGGTGCTCCTCCCCCGGCTCGATCTCGTCGTTCGACATCTCCCGGGCGTCGGCCATCGTGTTCTCGAACAGCCGTCCCTTCCGCTTCGTCCGCGGTCGCAGGGTCGCCTCATCGCCGTCGCCGAGGTGGTCGCCGGGTGCGGTGGCGTCGTGCGGGGTGGCCCCGTCGACGGGAGCGGCAGCGGTGGCGCCGCCGAGGTCGGCGGTCGACTGCTCCTGAGTGGCCGACTGCCCGGCGGTGCCCGTCTGCACGGCGGGTGCCTCGGCGCGCTGCTTCGTCGCATCGAGCGGCGGGTACATGCCCGGCATCGCGATGAAGCCGCCGAGCGGCAGCGCCTTGATCCCGTACTCGGTCTCACCGCGCTTGAACGAGAAGAGCGTCGGCCCGAATCCGACCATGTAATGGGTGACCTTGACCCCGAACCGCTTCGCCGGGGTGAGGTGGCCGAGTTCGTGGAGGGCGATCGAGATCGAGATGCCGAGGAGGAAGAGGATGATCCCGACGATGAAGAGGACGACGGTCATCTCACTCCCCGCCGGTGCTCACGCCGACGCCGGCCGGCTGCGAACCGGAGGCCGCCGAGGCGGTGCGGACCGCATCGCCCTCCGCTGCCTGGGCCGCCACGTGCTCGCGCGCGAAGTCCCGCGCCCAGGCGTCGGCGGCGAGCACGGTCTCCACCGTGTGCTCGGGTGCCGGCTCGTGCGCCGCGAGTGCCTTCTCGAGACCGGAGTCGATGCCCGTGAACGGAATGTCCCCGGCGATGAAGGCCGAGACGAGCACCTCGTTGGCGGCGTTGAACACCGCCGGGTAGCTGCGGGCGCGCTTTCCGGCTTCGATGGCGAGCCCGAGCGCGGGGAACGCGACATGGTTGACCGGCTCGAACGACCAGTGCATGGGCTGGCCCCAGTTGTTCGGGACCGCACCGGAGGTCACCCGACGCGTGCTCCCGTCGTCCTGGGTGCCGAGGGCGTAGGCGATGGGCAGGCGCATGTCCGGTGGGGAGATCTGCGCGATCGTCGAGGCATCGGTGAACTCGACCATCGAGTGGATCTGGCTCTGCGGGTGGACGACGACCTCGATGCGGTCGAAGTCGATGTCGAAGAGGAGGTGGGCTTCGATGACCTCGAGGCCTTTGTTGACCAGGGTCGCCGAATTGATTGTGATCATCGAGCCCATCGACCAGGTCGGGTGCTTGAGCGCCTGGGCGGGCGTGACCCGGCGCAGGGCGTCGCGGGTCATGCCGCGGAACGGCCCGCCCGAGGCGGTGATGACGAGCCTGCTCACCTCGCCGTGCGTGCCCGAGCGCAGAGCCTGGGCGATCGCGGAGTGCTCGCTGTCGACGGGGATGAGTCGGGCCCCGGTCCGCTTCGCGGCGTCGAGAACGAGGGAGCCGCCGATGATGAGGGACTCCTTGTTCGCCAGGGCGACATCGGTGCCGGTCGCCAGCGCCGCGAGCGTCGCCCCGAGCCCGGCGGCTCCGGTCACCGCGTTGAGGACGATGTCGGCCGGTCGGCCGGCGACCGCCTCGGCGGCATCGTCTCCGAGATGGATTTCACGAACGGGAACACTGATTCCGCGCTCAGCGGCGAGTTCGGACAACCGGTTCCGCACCTCGTCCTCGCCTCCTGCCGGAGGCGTCGTCAGCCCGATGACGGGGACGGAGAAGTCGAGGGCCTGTCCCAGGAGGAGGTCCATCTGGGACCCTCCGGCAAGCCCGACGACTGCGAAATCGGTTGCGTTCTCAGCCAGGACGTCGAGGGCCTGCGTACCGACCGATCCGGTCGACCCGACTACAATGATCTTACGTTCGCTCACGCCTACCGATGATGCCAAAGTTCTCTGGGAAATGACTCGACAGCGGCTTTCTCGGCGTGGGCGATGCACATGCGATCAATGGCGAGAGAGGTATAGATGAGTGCAACGATGAGCCCCGACGAGATCCTGGGACTGGATTCGGTCTTCGACGCCGATGACCTCGAATTCGCGCACGTCGTCCGCAAGTGGCTCGATGAGAACGTGCGGGAGAAGATCGGCGGCTACTTCCTCGATGCGACCATTCCCGCCCGTGAACTCGCCGAAGGCCTCGGAGAGCTCGGCGTCCTCGGCATGCACCTCGACGGCTACGGCTGCGGTGGGTCGACGGCCACGCAGTACGGGCTCGCCTGCCGGGAGCTCGAGGCCATCGACTCCGGTCTGCGCTCGCTCGTGTCTGTGCAGGGTTCGCTCGCGATGTTCGCCATCCACCGCTACGGCTCCGAGGAGCAGAAGCACGAATGGCTGCCGAAGATGGCCGCCGGCAAGGCTCTGGGCTGCTTCGGCCTCACCGAACCCGATGTCGGCTCCGACCCCTCGGGCATGAAGACGACGGCGCGCAGGGACGGGTCCGACTGGATCCTCAACGGCGCGAAGATGTGGATCACGAACTCGCCGGTCTCCGATGTCATGGTCGTGTGGGCCAAGACCGAGGACACCGATGAGAAGGGCCGCCCGGTCATCCGCGGCTTCGTCGTCCCCACGAACACCGAGGGGGTGCAGACCCCGGAGATCCACCGCAAGATCTCCCTGCGCGCCTCGATCACCGGTGAGATCGTCCTCGACAACGTCCGCCTCCCCGAGGATGCGATGCTGCCGGAGGCGAAGGGCCTCAAGGCGCCGCTGTCGTGCCTGTCCGAGGCGCGCTTCGGCATCGTCTTCGGCGTCACCGGCGCCGCCCGCGACGCTCTGCTCTCGGCGATCGAGTACACGGGCACCCGCATCCAGTTCGACCGCCCGATCTCCTCGTTCCAGATCTCGCAGCAGAAGCTCGCGAAGGCCTTCGGCCAGTACTCGCAGATCACGCTGCTCGCAGCCCACCTCGGCGAGCTCAAGGACTCGGAGAAGGGCGTGCGTCCCGAGCAGATCAGCCTCGGCAAGATGGTCAACGTCGACACCGCGATGAACGTCTGCCGCGACCTGCGGGCGCTCTTCGGCGGTTCGGGCATCACGAGCGAGTACCCGCCGCTGCGCCACGCGGTCAACCTCGAGACCGTCCTCACCTACGAGGGCACCCACGAGGTTCACCAGCTCACGATCGGTCGCGCGCTGACGGGCATCAACGCCTTCGCGAACTGACGCGCCGCTGCGGCCTGCGACTATCGGCCAGAAATGCGAATGCGGGAGACCAGTTCCCCGCATTCGCACTTCTGGCCGACATTTCTGTTTGTCCGCGCACTTCTCGCAGGCAGGACGACTTCTGGCTGGCAATCCCACTTTCGGCGAACACACCTGCGGCGAGCACTGAGCACACCTTCGGCGGGTTCAGAGACATTCGGCACGCAGAACGACTTCTGGCGCCCAGCAACGGCGCCCGAGAGCCAGCGCCGGCATCACTGCTCGTCGAGGACGGTCTCCTGCAGCCACTCCACTCCGTCGGCGGCCGCAACGGCGCCAGCGTCGGTGAGGGCGATCGTGCGCTTCGCCTCGAGGGGGACGACGACGGCGGATTCGACGCGGGAATCGCGCATCGCCTGATCGAGGTTCGCCGTCTGCCCGTCAACGGTGATGCCCACGCCTTCGAAGCGCGAACGGATCACCTTGACGACGGCCCGCCCGGGTGCGATCGCGTCCGCGTCGATCGGGTGGATGCGCACGACGGTCACATCATCCGCACGATCGTCACCGACACTCTCGCCGCTGCGGGCGTCGACGACCATCCCGATGCGCAGCGCCGCGAGCGTGCTCAGGGCGCGTGCCGCCGCGGGCACCTCGGCGTCGATGCGCACCTGAGTCCGCTCAGGATCGACTCCCATGGCGCGCAGGATGCCGCCGAGCTTCGCACTGCGGTCGAGCACCTCGGCGCGATCAAGCTCGACGGGCTTGGACAGGGCGCTGATGAGCCGCGGATCCGTGACCTCACGCCCGTCGATGAGCGGCGCTTCGGGCGTGTCTCCGGTGATGACGATGTCATCGGCGCCCCCCATGGCGATCGGATGGTCGAGGACGTCGTAGACCGGGTTGAGGGTCCCGGCGTTGTCGCCGGCGGGCTTGCTGAACCAGTGGATGTCAGTCAACGGAGGCCATCACCTCGACGACGCGGTCGATGAACGCGTCGACCTGGTCCTCGTCGTAGGCCTTGTTGCCCTTCGCCGTCTTGAACAGGACACGGCGCACCTGGTCGACGCTCATCGCCACTCCCTGCGTGAAGTAGGAGTTGACCTTCTCGCACATGTCGTCGACCTGGGCGATGTCGTAGCCGATGACCCCGGGGGCCGGGTTGTCGAACCGCTCCCCCGCGTCGCGGACGAGCCGGCCGCGCAGGGACGCGGCGACGCGGGTGAGCTCCTGCACCCAGGCGTCCTGTCCGGACTGGGCGATGAGACGGTCGCGGGCCTGCTTGGCGAAGGCGTCCTCGAGGCGGTCGAGGGCGGCGTCGACGACGGCGACATGGTAGCCCTTGCGGACGAGGTCGAAGCCGACGGTGCGCACGGCACGCGAGTCGAGGTCACCGGGCTGCGGGGTCGGCCGTTCGAACGATTCCCGAGCCCGTTTGAAGAAGCTGTCGACCTGTTTGGGGTCGTAGCCGTTCTTCCAACCCGACATTCGAGGGAACGTCGTGTCCGCCATGATTCCTCCAGAAGCGAATCGCACAATAAGTCGTTTCCACCATGATAGATGGAGTGTCCGGCCGATGCCGTGTCAGCGGCGGGCCCGTGGGCCGCCTGCCAGCGTTCAGTCAGCGGCGGCGAGCTGTCCGCATGCTCCGTCGATGTCGGAGCCGCGGGTGTCGCGGATCGTCGTGGGCACGCCGGCGTCGACGAGGCGGCGGACGAATTCGTTCGCGACCTCCGGTTCCGAGGCCGTCCACACCGATCCCGGCGTCGGGTTGAGCGGGA
The DNA here is from genome assembly GCF_057364785.1 of Brevibacterium sp. LAARM2_SD2. Taxonomy (NCBI): domain Bacteria; kingdom Bacillati; phylum Actinomycetota; class Actinomycetes; order Micrococcales; family Brevibacteriaceae; genus Brevibacterium; species Brevibacterium sp. LAARM2_SD2. The sequence goes on from NZ_JBNFOM010000024.1 coordinate 20,842, forward strand.
TCGGGTTGACGTGGACCCAGCCGCGGCCGCGCGCGTTGAGCTTCTTCGCGAGCAGGTCGGCGCGCCAGGCATGGTCGTTCATGTCCTTGATGAGCGCGTATTCGATGCTCACCCGCCGGCCGGTGACCTTGTAGTAGTTGTAGGCGGCGTCGATCGCCTCGTCGGCATTCCAGCGCGTGTTGACGGGGATCATCTCATTGCGCAGCTCATCGTCGGGCGCGTGGAGGCTGAGGGCGAAGGTGACGGGGATATCCTCGGCGGCGAGCTTGTTGATGCCGGGCACGAGCCCGACCGTCGAGACCGTGATCCGCCGGGCCGACATGCCCAGGCCCTCGGGTGCCGGGGCGACGAAGTGCCGCACCGCGTTCATCACGCGCTTGTAGTTGGCCAGGGGTTCGCCCATGCCCATGAAGACGATGTTCGTCACCCGTTCGGGCCCGTTCGCCGAGGCGGCCCCCGCCTGACCTGCGGCCGCCCCGGTGGCACCGTCCGGAGTCTCCCCCTGCTCTTCGTCGGCTTCAGCGCCGAGGGCGACCTCATCGTCGGCGACCGCACCCGACGTCAGGGGTGCGAGCTCACCGGCGGCGATCGCCTGGTTGGCGCGGATGACCTGTTCGACGATCTCGGCCGTCGACATGTTCCGGGTCAGCCCCTGCTGGCCGGTCGCGCAGAACGGGCAGTTCATGCCGCAGCCGCACTGACTCGACACGCACAGGGTGATGCGGTTGCGGTAGCGCATGAGCACCGATTCGACGAGAGCACCGTCGAAGAGCCGCCAGAGGAACTTGATCGTGTCGCCGTTCTCCGTGGTCAGGCGGCGCACCTCGGTGAGCAGGGGCGGGAAGAAGCGCTCTGCCAGGGGTCCGCGCAGGTCCTTGGGCAGATCGGTCATCGACTCGACGTCGGTGTGGTACCGGGTGAAGTAGTGGTTGGACAGCTGCTTCGCGCGGAAGGCGGGCAGCCCCATCTCCTCGACGGCGGCGATGCGCTCGTCCATCGTCATGTCCGCGAGGTGCTGCTGCGGCTGCGCGACGCGCGGTGACTTGAAGTTGAGCAGCGGACGACCGTCGCGCATCGGGGTCGTCGACGTCGTGCCGTCGGCATGCTCGACGACGGGTCTGACTTGTCTGCTTCCACCTGATGCACTCACCCGCCCATTGTCTCATGGTCTGTGGACAGGCGGGTTGTGGTCGGGACCACCCGGAGCCGGCCGCGACCGCCTCGGCGGCCACCGGCTCAGCGGGTGGGGCTCAGAGGAATCCGGGAAGGACGGAGAACATCACGAGCGCGACGGGAGCGGTCGGGAGGATCGAGTCGAGACGGTCCATCACCCCTCCGTGTCCGGGCAGCAGGGTGCCCATGTCCTTGAGGTCGAGATCGCGTTTGATCATCGATTCGCTGAAGTCGCCGAGGGTGGCGAAGGCGGGAATGACGACGCCGATGATCAGACCTGCCCAGAAGGGGGCGCCGAGGAGGGTGACCGCGAGCGTCGTCGCGACGGCGGCGGTGAAGACGACGGATCCGGCGTAGCCCTCCCACGACTTCTTCGGCGAGATCCGCGGGGCGATCGGGTGCCTGCCCCAGAGGACGCCGAAGACGTAGCCGCCGATGTCGGAGGCGACGACGCTGGCGAGGAAGATGATGACGTAGAGGTTGCCGTCGGGCAGGGTGAGGAGATAGACGACGAAGCACGCCATGAGGCCCACGTAGGTGAGCGCGAAGAGGGAGAGGGAGACGTCCTTGACGGCGTTCTTCCGGCGCTCGACCATCGTGAAGAGCATGACGGCGCCGGCGCTGGCGGCGAAGGTCACCCACAGGGCTTCGCGACCGCCGAAGTACGTGGCGACGACCATGCAGGCCGCCGAGATCATCACGGGAATCCGGGAGACGAGGGAGCCCGAGCGGGAGAGCGCGTTCGCCAGCTCCCACATCGCCGCGACGATGGCGATGAGGATGACGAAGATGAAGGACTCGGGGAAGAAGATGAGGGAGACGAGGACGACTCCGCCGATGAGCAGTCCGATGCCGATCGCGGCGGGAAGGTTGCGACCCGCCCGCCCGTAGTCCTTCGGCGCCGGAGCGACCTCGACCTCCACCTCGGCGGCGGAGTAGACCGTGTCGGTGCCGCGCAGGTCACGCCTCTTCGGGAACGGGGCCTGCGCAGACGCGCCCCGATCCGACCCCTCTGCCGGGGTCGGATCGGATGCGGGAGTCTCAGGTGTCGACAACGCGATCATCAGACCTCGAGGAGCTCAGCTTCCTTCTGATCGAGGAGCTTGTCGATCGAATCGACCTTCTTCTTCGTGATGTCGTCGAGTTCGGAGATCGACCGGGTGACCTCGTCCTCGCCGGCTTCGCCGTCCTTCTTGATTCGCTCGAGGGTCTCCTTGGCGTGGCGGCGGATGTTGCGGATCGAGACCTTGCCGTCCTCGGCCTTGCCCTTGACGATCTTCACGTACTCCTTGCGGCGCTCCTCGGTGAGTTCGGGGAGGACGACGCGGATGACGTTGCCGTCGTTGGCGGGGTTGGCGCCGATGTCGGAGTTGCGCAGCGCGTTCTCGATGTCGCCGAGGGTGCCCCTGTCGTAGGGAGTGATGAGGATCGTGCGGGCTTCCGGCGTCTGGAACGAGGCGAGCTGCTGGAGCGGCGTCGGCGCTCCGTAGTATTCGATCTCGATGTTCGCGAAGAGCGCGGGGTTGGCCCGGCCGGTGCGGATCGACGCAAAGTCCTCTTGCGTGAATTCCACGGCTTTGTCCATCTTCTCCCTGGCCTCTGCCAGTGTTTCTTCAATCACGAGACACTCTTTTCAGTCGATTGGAGCTGTGTGAACATTCTATGTGTCCGAGCTCGCGTTTGGCGCACTCGGACCACGGCGGATTCGCGTCCGCCGGTGTGTCGGCTGCGGGTGCCTGACCAGCGGATCCTGGTCGGCGAGCCCCCGGGATGACCCCGCCGCGCAGGCTACTTGACGACGGTGCCGATCTTCTCGCCGGAGATCGCCTTGCGCAGGTTGCCCTCCCCTTCCATGCCGAAGACATGCATCGGAAGCCGGTTGTCCATGCAGAGGGAGAACGCGGTCGCGTCGACGACCTTGAGGCCCTTCTGCAGAGCCTCCTGGTAGCTGATCTCGTCGATCTTCACGGCGTTGGGGTCGAGCTTCGGGTCGGCGGTGTAGACCCCGTCGACGCCGTTCTTCGCGATGAGCACCTCGTCGGCGTGGATCTCGAGCGCACGCTGCGCCGCCACCGTGTCGGTGGAGAAGTAGGGCAGACCGGCACCGGCGCCGAAGATGACGACGCGGTTCTTCTCCATGTGCCGCATCGCGCGGCGCGGGATGTAGGACTCGGCGACCTGGGACATCGGGATCGCGGTCTGCACGCGCGTGTCGACGCCGAGCTGCTCGAGGAAGTCCTGGAGTGCGAGGCAGTTCATCACGGTGCCGAGCATGCCCATGTAGTCGGCGCGGGTGCGGTCCATGCCGCGCTGGGAGAGTTCGGCGCCGCGGAAGAAGTTTCCGCCGCCGACGACGATGCTCACCTCGACGTCGTCGACGGTGGGGGCGACTTCCCGGGCGACGGCAGCGACGACGTCGGGATCGACGCCGATGCTGCCTCCGCCGAAGACCTCGCCTGAGAGCTTGAGCAGCACCCGCCGACGGTGGGTGCGCAGGGGTCGGCTGGCATGGCTCGATTCGTGTACCGGGGTCGATGTCATTGAGGTCCTTCTTCCATGCGGGCGGCGCCGCCTTGTGGGCAGCGCCGTTCCGGGGTGGTTCGTCTGGGTCAGTCTAGCGAAGACGGGGCCGGACCGAATCGGTCCGACCCCGTCATCGGATCACGCGGGGATCATGGTGATCCCGTCAGCGATCGTGCTGCGGTTCAGGCTCCCACGCGGAAGCGGAGGAAACCGGTGGCCTTGAGGCCGGCAGCTTCGAGGACCTTGCCCACGGACTGCTTGGGATCCTTGGCGAATCCCTGGTCGAGCAGGCAGTTCTCCTTGAAGAAGCCGTTGACGCGGCCTTCGATGATCTTCGGCAGTGCCTGTTCGGGCTTGCCTTCGTTCTTCGCGGTGTCCTCGGCGATGCGACGCTCGTTCTCGACGAGCTCGGCGGGGACGTCCTCACGGGAGAAGTACTTCGGAGCCATCGCGGCGATGTGCACGGCGACATCGTGGGCCACGGTCTGGTCGTCGCCTTCGTAGCCGAAGAGAACGCCGACCTGCGGGGGCAGGTCCTTGTTCGTCCGGTGGAGGTAGGACTCGACCTTCTGGCTCTCGAGGCGACCCACGCGGCGCAGGTCGACCTTCTCGCCGAGGGCGGCGCCGGACTCGGTGATGAACTGGGCGACAGTCTTGCCGTCGGCCTCGACCGAGAGGAGGGACTCCGCCGACTCGGACTTGTTCGACACCGCGAGGGCGAGGACTTCGTCGGCGAGGTCGATGAAGCGCTGCGACTTCGCGACGAAGTCGGTCTCCGAGTCGAGCTCGATCATGGTGCCGACTCCGCCGTCGACGAAGCTGGCCACGAGTCCGTCGGAGGTGGCGCGGCCTTCGCGCTTGGTGGCGCCCTTGAGGCCCTTCACGCGGAGGAGCTCAACGGCCTTCGCCTGATCGCCGTCGGCCTCGTCGAGGGCCTTCTTGACGTCCATCATTCCCGCGCCGGTCTTCTCGCGCAGTTCCTTGATGTCAGCGGCAGTGTAGTTTGCCATTCTTTCTCCTAGTGGTGGTGGAGGTGAGTGAGATCAGGACTCGGTGGAGTCAGCGTTCGCGTCGGCATTGGCCTCGGCGTCGGCTTCAGCGGTGGCGGCGTCGGCCTTGGCCGTCTCGGCCTCGGCGTCGGCAGCGGAGGTGTCACCGGCAGCGGCGTCAGCGGTGGCTGCGTCCGCGGCGACCTTGGCCTCGGCCTCGGCGGTGTTGGCTTCGCCCTCAGCGGCGTTGCCTTCGAGGAGCTCGCGCTCCCACTCGGGCATCGGCTCGACGGCGGAGACGTTCTTCTCACCGGACTCGTCGTCGCCGGAGTGGCGGGCGATGAGGCCCTCGGCCACGGCGTCGGCGATCACGCGGGTGAGCAGGGACACCGAGCGGATGGCGTCGTCGTTGCCCGGGATCGGGTAGGTGACGTCGTCGGGGTCGCAGTTCGTGTCGAGGATCGCGATGACCGGGATGCCCAGCTTCTTCGCCTCGTCGACGGCGAGGTGCTCCTTCTTCGTGTCGACGATCCACACGGCCGACGGGGTCCGCTGCATGTCGCGGATGCCGCCGAGGGTCTTCTCGAGCTTGTCCTTCTCACGACGGAGGATGAGGAGTTCCTTCTTCGTGTGCGAGGAGCCGGCAACGTCGTCGAAGTCGATCTCTTCGAGTTCCTTGAGGCGGCGCAGACGCAGGGAGATGGTCTGGAAGTTCGTGAGCATGCCGCCCAGCCAGCGCTGGTTGACGTAGGGCTGGCCCACGCGCTTGGCCTGCTCGGCGATGGATTCCTGAGCCTGCTTCTTCGTGCCGACGAAGAGGATCGAGCCACCGTGCGAGACGGTTTCCTTGACGAACTCGAACGCGGTGTCGATGTAGCCCAGCGACTTCTGCAGGTCGATGATGTAGATGCCGTTGCGCTCGGTGAAGATGAAGCGCTTCATCTTCGGGTTCCAACGGCGGGTCTGGTGTCCGAAGTGGACGCCGCTGTCGAGCAGCTGGCGGATGGTGACGACGGCCATGCCGACGCCCTCCTTTCTCGAGCACCCTGCTGCGGGTGCGTTGTGCCACGGTGAGCCGCCGGCTGTGAGCCGACGACGCCTGTGACGGTTTCGGTTGATTCCTGGCATCCGGTTCATCCGCCCCACACGCACTGCAGGCGTGCACCAAGGGATGGAGAAGAAATCGGATGCGCGTAGTCAGAAGACACGCTTCTGCTGGAGCCAGTCTATCGCGGGTGACCAAGCCATTTCCAATCGGTCCCCCGCGCCGAGGCGGCCCTGCGGTCCCGGGTCCCGATCGAGGTGACGCGGGGGCTGGGTCTGCGGGGCGGCCGCGCCGAATCGACTCGAGTGCCAGGACCTGTGGATGGTCGAGCCGGTGGTCCCCGCGGGGACGCGGCACTGCACCTTGACCAGGTGACGGTGCGTCCCCGTCGCCGAGGTGGTTCGCGGTTCGCCACGCGTCGTGGCGAACGGGTCGCGGCGGGCGGTGCCGCCGCGCCGCGGCCGGCGCGCATCATCCCATCCGGCGCCACTGGGCTCGGCCGCACTCGCGTGCGGCGATCTGTGGATGCCTGTGTGACTCGTGTGCACCTGAACTGTGGAGGCTGAGAGGCCGTCCACAGGCGGTTGCGGCGGCCGTGACAGGCGCATCGGTACGGGGTGAGATGGACGCATGCCGAATCCTCCCCGACCGCTCACTCCTCGCCAGCGCATCCCATCTCGGAGTCGCTCCGAGCGACTGCGTTCGCGACGCTCGCCGTCACCGTACTCGTCGTCGTCGCCTTCGGTCTGCCTGCCAACGCCAGAGCGGACCAGACCGGTCCGGAGGCGACGACGTGGGTCTCCCCCGTGCCCGTCATGGAGATCGTCACCGCCTTCGATCCACCGCAGGAGACCTGGCTGGCAGGGCATCGGGGCATCGACATCCGCGCCCTGCCGGGTGAACCGCTGCGGGCTCCGACGAGCGGAGCGGTGCGCTTCCGCGGTTCGGTCGCGGGCACCGACACGGTGAGCATCACCACCGACTCAGGCCGCACCGTCTCGTTCCAGCCGGCGACGACGGACCTCGCCGTCGGTGACGCAATCGCCGCGGGTGAGCAGATCGGCGAGGTCACCGACGGGGCGCACTGTGACGAGGACTGTCTCCACGTCGGGGTGTGGCCGACCGGCAGCGACCGCGCGTACGTCGATCCGGCGCCGTTCTTCGGGCAGGACGCCTCGGTGCTCCTGCCGCTCTCTCGCAAACCCGCCGAGGAGCCGGCCGGTGACGACGGTGACTCCGGGGCCGGGTCCTGGGGCGGGCACCGGAACGGCCGGATCCCCGCCTCGGCGATGTGTGAGCTCAAGACCGCCCCGGGACAGCTGCTGCGCTGTGACGCGCAGGCGGCGTTCGACCGGCTTTCCTTCGCGTTCGAGGCGCGGTTCGGTCGGCCGATCTCCGTCACCGACGCCTATCGCGACTACGACACGCAGGTCATCCTCAAGAAGCGCAAGGGCCGGATGGCGGCCACACCCGGGACCTCCAACCACGGGTGGGCGCTCGCCGTCGATCTGGGCGGTGGGATCAATGCGTTCGGCAGTGCCGAACACGAGTGGATGCGCGCGAATGCGCCGACCTTCGGCTGGGTGCACCCGTCGTGGGCGAGACAGTCGGGTTCCCTGCCCGAACCGTGGCACTGGGAGTTCCGGAAGTGAGGGACGGGGAGGCTACGCCCGGGGGTGCGCCTGCCGGTAGGTCTCCTGCAGTCGCTGCATCGACACGTGGGTGTAGATCTGTGTGCTGCTCAGCGTCGCGTGCCCGAGGAGTTCCTGGATCTGGCGGAGGTCGGCGCCGTTGTCGAGCATGTGCGTGGCTGCGGAATGACGGAGTCCGTGCGGCCCGATGTCCGGGGCCTCCGGGTTGAGGGCGCCGTACCGGTGGACGAGGTCGCGGACCTGACGCGCCCCGATCCGTCCTCCGCGCCGGCCGAGGAAGAGGGCGTCTCCGCTCTTGTCAGTGGCGATCCTCTCCCGCATCCGCAGCCATGTCTTGAGGGCCTGGGCGGCGGGTGTCCCGAACGGGACACGGCGCTCCTTGTTGCCCTTGCCGAGGACGGTGATCATCGAGCGGTGGTCATCGACGTCGGCGCGGTCGAGTCCGCAGAGCTCGGAGACGCGGACCGCGGTCGCGTAGAGCATCTCGAGGATCGCAGTATCCCGGGCCTGCATGGCCTCATCGGCCTCGTCCTCGGGCGGCGCGTCGTCTCCCGGGTCCGCTCCGGCGGTCTGGCCCGCTGCGATGAGGTTCGCCGCCTGCTTCGGTTTGAGCACGGTCGGGAGGCGGGAGTCCTTCTTCGGGGTGCGCAGGCGGGCCGCGGGGTTGGTCGCCAGTCCCAGGGAGTTCACGCAGTAGCCGAAGAACGATCTGAGGGCGGCGATCTTGCGCGCCACCGTCGACTTCGCGGCACCCGCATCATCGAGGGCGATGAGCCACGACCGCAGCTCGCCGAGGCCGATGTCGGCGACGTCGGTGGTGCGGACGTGGTCGAAGAAGTCCGTGATGTCGGCGACGTAGGCGCGGCGCGTGTGGTCGGAGACATCACGGGAGCGCAGGTGGTCGGCGTAGGCGTCGACCACCGTGGGGAAGCGGTGTGCGTTGGTCACAGTCCCCAGACTACGCGGTTGCGCACCGCGACGGCGGAGGCCGGCGGAGTGAGGGACTCGCAGCCGGCTGCGGTCAGCCGCCTCGGACTTTCATCCAGCCGGAGCCGTGCCTCTTGCCGAGCCCTGCGAGTTCGAGGAGGGCGAGCGCGGAGAGGGTGTCCTGGACGGTCAGTCCGGCTCGTGCGGCGAGCGTCCCGACGTCGAGTTCCTTCGTCGCCGACAGCGAGGTCAGGCAGATCTTCTCCCGCTCGCTGAGGTCCTCGAGCCGATCATCGCCGCGTGAGCCGCCGTCCGGGTCGGGTCCGAGATCGAGCGGCAGTTCGTCGTCGTCGAGGAGGTCGAGGACGTCGGCGGCCGTCGTGACGAGTTCGGCCTCGTGATGGCGGATGAGCCGATGCGTTCCCGCCGATGACGCCGAGTACACCGACCCCGGATAGGCGGCGACGGCGCGGGAGAGCTCGAGCGCATGCCGGGCGGTGTTGAGCGCCCCGCTGCGCCACCCGGCTTCGACGATGACGGTGACGAGGGCGGACGCGGCGATGAGCCGGTTGCGCAGGAGGAAGCGGTGCCGCATCGGCGTCATCCCGGGCGCGGTCTCCGAGACGATCGCTCCCCCATTGAGCACCTGGGTGAAGAGATCGGCGTTCGCCGCCGGATAGAACCGGTCGACGCCTCCGGCCATGAAGGCGATCGTCGGGGCGTCCCGGGCGATCGCCGCCCGGTGGGCGGCCGCGTCGATGCCGAACGCACCGCCGGAGACGACGGTGAACCCCTCGGCGCCGAGATCCCACGCGAGGTCGGACGCGCACTTCGTCCCGTACCCGCTCGCCGCCCGCGCCCCGACGACGGCGACGGCCCGGCGCAGCGTCGCATCGAGTCCGGCCTGTCCCCGCACCCACAGTGCCAGGGGCGCCGCCGGCCCGAGGTCGTCAAGACACCGCGGCCACTCGTCGTCACCCGGGATGACGAGTCGCCCGCCGAGGCGCAGCATTCCCTCGAGGTCGTGGTCGCCGTCGGCATCGGCGGAGCGCACCGCCCACCGGGCGAGCGCCTCGGCGAGCTGACTGCCGGCGGCCGGTTCCCCGACTTCGGCGCTCAGGTGGGCCGCGGCATCCCCGGTGCTCACGGGTTCGGCAGCGACGGCGCGGATGATCTCGAGGGCCGCGATCGGGCCGACAGCGATCACGACGGCTCTGAGCAGCCCGTCACCGGGTTCGCCGATCCGCAGTAGGGCGGCGAGCGCGCTGCGCTGCCGCGACTCGCTGGCCGTGCCCTCGATCCGTTCGTCGTCCATGACCTCGTCCTCCGTCTCGCTCACGTCTCCTGCGTCCGCAGCGCCAGAGCCACGGCGATCCTGTCGGCATCGGGAGTCTCGGCACCGGCGAGGTCCGTCAGCGTCGTCGCGACGCGCAGCACCCTGTCGTAGCCGCGCATCGTGATCCGGCCGGTCTCGAGCGCCCGATCGAGACCGCGCAGCACCTCGGGCCGCATGCCGAAGTGGTCGCGCAGCCACGAACCGGGCGCATTCGCGTTGAGCGACCAAGCACAGTCGGCATAGCGCGCCTCCTGGGCGTGCCTGGCCGCGTGCACGCGGTCGGCCACGACAGCGCTCGCCTCCTGGTCCCCGCCGAGGCGGAGGTCGGCAGGCGAGACGGGGAAGAGTTCGAGCTGCAGATCGACGCGGTCGAGGAGCGGACCCGACAGCCGGTTGCGGTAGCGGCGCTTGTCCATCGGCGTGCACTGGCATGCGCCCTGGCCGCCGGCCGGCATCCCGGCGCCGCACGGACACGGGTTGGCGGCCATGACGAGTTGGAACGCGGCCGGGAGCACCATCGACCCCCACGCCCGGTGGATGTGGACCTGCCGGGCCTCGAGCGGCTGGCGCAGCGCTTCGAGCACGTCCCGGGAGAACTCCGGCGCCTCGTCCATGAAGAGCACTCCCCGGTGGGCTCGGCTGAGGATCCCGACGGTTCCCGGTCGGCGTCCGCCGACGAGCGCCGAGGCGGTGCTCCGGTGGTGGGGCGCCTCGAACGGGGGACGGTGGTCGAGTTCGTCACCGGCGGTGAGTTCCCCGCGCAGCGACCGGATCGCGGCGACCTCGAGGGCCTCGGCGTCGGACAGCGACGGGAGGATTCCCGGCAGACATTGGGCGAGCAGGGTCTTGCCCGCTCCCGGCGTGCCCCGCATGAGCAGGTTGTGGCCCCCGGCCGCGGCGACTTCGAGGCCGAAGCGCGCTTCCTCCTGGCCCTGCACCTCGGCGAGGTCGTGGAGGTCGGGACTGTGGGCCGCGGGACCGGCGGCGTCGATGACCGGCGGCAGCGCGGGCACGGTGAGTGCACCGCCGTAGAGGTTGACGAGTTCGGCGAGCGAGGAGACCGGGATGACCTCGATGCCGCTGATGAGGCCGGCTTCGCTCGCGTTGCCGGCGGGCACGACGAAGCGGTCGAACCCGGCGAGCAGACCGCTGTGGAGGGTCGGCAGCACTCCGCTGACCGGGCGGATCCGACCGTCGAGTCCGAGCTCGCCGCAGTGGATGACCCGCTCCGTATCGGGTGAGGTGATCGTTCTGCGCGCCCGGAGCACGGCCACGGCGATGCCGAGGTCGAATCCGGTGCCGATCTTCGGGACGCTACCGGGAGTGAGGTTGACCGTCAGGTGCTCGGTGGCCACCGGGGTGCCGAGGAAGGCCAGCGCCGCTCGCAGCCGCTTCCGGGATTCGCTCACCGAGGTGTCCGGCAGTCCGACGATGTCGATGCCGGGCAGGCCGGCACTCACGCTGGCCTCGATCGAGACGATCTTGCCGGTCAGTCCCCACAGGGCCACGGCCGAGGCCCGCCCGACGATGGTCGTCTCCGGGGTCGCCACCACGAGCGGGGGCGCAGGGCCGACCTCCTCGGCGGCATCGAGCCAGGGGTCGGCCTCGGCAGGGAGTTCCGGGTCGAAGTCGTCGTCGCCGGTCACCGGCAGCGGCTCGCTCATGAGTCGACCTGCACGTTCTTCAGGTGGGAGAGGACGACGCGCGGCTCCATGACGATGCCGATCGCATCGATCCGGGCGGCTGGGAAGAATTCGGTCTGGGCGCGCAGCCACAGTCCCGAGAGCATCCGGATCTTCCGCAGCTTCACGGGCGTGATCGCCTCGAGTGGCGACCCCTGCCTCATCGTGCGGCGGGTCTTGACCTCGACGAAGACGACGGCGGCCCCGTCCCTGGCGATGATGTCGATCTCACCGCGGGCACAGCGGACGTTGCGGGCGAGGATGACCATGCCCTCGGCTTCGAGGCGCGCCACGGCGAGGTCCTCCCCGGCACGGCCCAGGGCGATCTGCCTCTCGCCTCGCGTTGTCCCTCTCGTTCCCGACATGCCCACCACGGCACCACGTTCGATCGTGCCGAGGGAAGAGCAGAGAATCGGCCTGTGGACGACGCGTGGGCGTCCACAGGCCCAGGGCACATGAGTGAGCGGGTGTCCACACCTCGACCGCACGCTAGTCGGAGACGACTCACCTCACTGCTGCAGGCTCACCTCACCGCCGCTGGCTCACCCGCGCGGGGTCACCGCCCGATCGAGGTCGGGGGTTCGAGGTCGGACTTCGCGATCTCCTCGATGTTGACGTCCTTGAACGTGAGCACGTGGACCATCTTGATGAAGCGGGCCGACCGGTAGCTGTCCCACACCCAGGCGTCGCGCAGGGTCAGCTCGAAGTAGACGTCGCCGGCGTCGTTGTGGGCCTTGAGGTCGACGTGGTTGGCGAGGTAGAAGCGCCTCTCCGTCTCGACGACGTAGGCGAACAGGCCGACGACGTCGCGGTACTCCTTGTAGAGCTGGAGTTCGAGCTGGGCCTCGTAGTCATCGAGATCGTCTGCGCTCACGGGGTTCCTCTCTTCGTCTCGGGGACAGGGTCAGGACTCGGGGACAGGGTCAGTATCAGGGGCAACCCGCCCGGCACCGGCCGGTGGCACGGCGTGCAGGCGGAAGCTTCGGCGGTGGTGGACGCTCGGTCCGTGGTCGACGATCGCCTGCCGGTGGGCGGCGGTGCCGTAGCCGACGTTGGACTCCCAACCATACTGCGGGTGCGCCTCGGCGAGGCCGATCATCGTTTCGTCGCGCTCCACCTTCGCCACGATACTCGCCGCCGCGATGACCGGAACGCTGCCGTCGCCCTTGATGATCGTGCGCACCGGCGGCAGATCCATGTCGGCGCAGGCGCCGAATATCCCCAGGCAGTCGAGCGTGAGTGGGGCCGAGAGCCAGTCGTGCTTGCCGTCGAGGAGGACCATCGTCCGCCCCTGCCCGTCGATCAGCCCCTGCCCATCGACAAGCCCCGGCACCTGTGCGAGGGCCCGCCTGGCGGCGAGTCCGAGGGAGAGCGTCATCCCGAGTGCGTCGATCTCCGCAGGCAGCGTCGACCCGACCGCACTCGCCTGCGCCCAGTCCTGGACCCGCGCGGTGGCGGCAGCACGGGAGACGGCATCGAGCTGCTTCGAATCGTGGATGCCCTCGGGCACCGGACTCCCGCACACCTCGGTCAGCGAGAACACGGCGACCCCCACGCTCACGGGACCGGCCAGCGCCCCGCGCCCCACCTCGTCGACGCCGATGACGGTGTCGAATCCCTCGGCGAGCAGCGCCCTCTCCACCGAGACGTCGTGCAGTCCGCGTGCTGCCATCAGTTGACGGTGATTCCCTGCGGCGCCGGGACGTCGGCGAAGACGTCCGTGGGGTTGGACACCCAAGCGAAGCTGCTCAGCGGCCAGTTGATGAGGAAGACGGTGCCGACGACGTTGTCGGCAGGCACGAACGGCTGTCCGTCGAGGTGGTACCGGGAGTCTGCGGAATTGCCGCGGTTGTCGCCCATCACCCAGTAGCTGCCTTCGGGCACGGTGACGGAGAACTCCATCTCCGAGGGCTGCGTGCCCGGTGCCAGGTAGGTCTCGTCGATCGGTGACCCGTTGACGAGGATCCGCCCCTCGGCATCGCAGCATTCGACGGTGTCCCCGCCGACGCCGATGACGCGTTTGATGAGCTGGTTGCCTGCGTCCGAGGGTGCGAGGCCGATGAACTCGAGGAACGGGTTGGGTGCGTACCCGGAGGATTCGGAGCCCGAGAGCCAGTCGTCGGGGTCGTCGAAGACGATGATGTCGCCGCGGTCGGCGGGACCGAACTTCGGCGCCAGCTGGTTGACGAGGACCCGGTCGTCGATCTGGAGGGTCTCCATCATCGATCCGGAGGGAATGTAGAAGGACCGAACCACCCAGGTCTTGAGCGCCGTGGAGATGAGGAGGGCGATGACGATGATCACCAGGGTCTCGAGGAGTCCGCGGAGGAGCTTTTTGGACGCACGTGGGGAGGGCTGTGGTTCGGAGGTCATTCGTTCGCTTTCGCATCGGTGCGCGACCTGCGCGGGCTGGCTGGAACGAGCGTATCAGTCGATCGTCGAGCCGTGCCCGATGACGGGGCCGATGACCCGGTCGAGGGGGATGAAGCCGCCGCCGGGGCGTCCGAGCAGCGCGCGCGAGTCCGTGGAGTCGTCGCGGTTGTCGCCCATCACCCACATCGTGTCGGCCGGCACGGCGATGGAGAACGGCACCTGTGAGGCGGGCAGCGGGGCGTAGTCCTCGGTGAGGGGTTCGCCGTTGAGGAGGAGCCGGCCCTCGGCGTCGCAGCACTCGAGGGTGTCCCCGCCGAGGGCGATGACGCGTTTGACATAGTAGACGTCGCGACTGCCGACACCCACCCAGGAACCGATCTTCTGCAGCGGGGTCGGCAGCGGATCGTCGATGAAGGAGCCGCGGCCGTCGAAGACGACGATGTCGCCGCGCTCGATCGTGCCGGTCAGCGCGTCCGGGCGCCACACGGTGATCGTGTCGCCGACGGTCAGGGTCGGCTGCATCGATTCGCTGGGGATGGTGAAGCGCTGGACGACGAATCCGCGCACCGCGGCGCCGAGGATGACGATGACGACGGCGATGATGCCGACGATCCTCCACATCCGGCCAGAGACGCGAAAACGCGACCCGGAGGTCGCGTTCTCGTCAGCGTTCTTCACGTTCGCCGGTGCCAGGCAGCTGGGGCGCTCAGGCCTTTTCGCGGATGCGAGCGGCCTTGCCGCGCAGGTTGCGCAGGTAGTACAGCTTCGCGCGGCGGACGTCGCCGCGGGAGAGGACCTCGATCTGCTCGACGATGGGCGAGTGCACCGGGAAGGTGCGCTCGACGCCGACGCCGAAGCTGATCTTGCGGGCGGTGAAGGTCTCGCGGACGCCGTCGCCCTGACGGCGGATGACGACACCCTTGAAGACCTGGATGCGCGAGCGGTTGCCCTCGACCACGCGGACGTGGACGTTGAGGGTGTCACCGGCGCGGAAATCGGGGACGTCGGTCTTCAGCGAGGCTGCATCGACAACATCGAGCTTCTGCATTGTGCTTCTCCTGTGGCCTCTGCTCCAGGTCGAGGACACGCATGTAGGACCGGTGAGAACCGGTATTCGGATCGTCTGTCGGGATCGCTCCCCAGGTGTCGGCCGAGGATTCCGGCCGGCGGCGCGGACATCCGACCCCCTGAAGCAGGCGGATGCCAACAAACGCGACGATCTATTCTGTCACGGCGGGGTCGGAAGACTCAAACCGGTCGAGGACCTCGCGGTCGCGGGCGTTCAGATCGTCACGGTCGTCGAGCAGGTCGGGCCTGACCTCGGCGGTGCGTTCGAGACGTCGGTCACGTCGCCACCGGGCGATCGCCGCATGGTTGCCGCTGAGCAGGATGTCCGGCACCGCGTGACCGCGCCAGACCGCCGGCTTCGTGTAGATCGGGTACTCGAGGAGACCGCCCTCGTGGCTCTCCTCGGCCAGGGACTCGGGGTTGCCGATGACGCCGGGGATGAGGCGGCTGACGGCTTCGATCATCACCATCGATGCGACCTCGCCCCCGTTGAGGACGTAGTCGCCGATGCTCATCGGCCGCACCTCGAAGTCCTCCCGCGCCCAGTCGAGCACGCGCTGATCGATGCCCTCATAGCGTCCGCACGCGAAGACGAGGTGCTCAGCTGCACTGAGCTCTTCGGCGATCCGCTGATCGAAGACCTCCCCCGCGGGGCTCGGGACGATGAGGATCGGCTTCGCCGGGCCCGCGCCGAGGCTGCCCGACGTGTCCGCAGGCGCGGGCTCTCCGGCCTGCCGGATGTGGTCGAGGGCGAGTGCCCACGGTTCGGCCTTCATCACCATGCCGGCCCCTCCCCCGTACGGGGAGTCGTCGACGGTGTTGTGGCGGTCGAAGGTGAAGTCGCGCAGGTCGTGGACGCTCAGGCCGAGCAGTCCCTGCTCGATCGCCTTGCCGATGAGGGAGAGCCGCAGTCCGGCCAGGTAGTCGGGGAAGATCGAGACGACGTCGATGCGCATGCGCAGGCTCACTCCGCGTCGAGGAGACCGGCGGGCGGGGTGAGCATGATGCGCCCGGCCTCGATGTCGATGTCGGGGACGATCGCTGCGACGAAGGGCACGAGCACCTCGTGTCCGTCGACGTGCCTGATGTGGAGGAGGTCCTGTGCGGTGCCGTTCGTGACGTCGACGACCTCGCCGACCTGCGTCTCGCCGACGAACGCGGCCAGTCCGATGAGGTCATCGAGGTACCACGCCTCGGCGTCGTCGTCCTCGTCGTCCTGGGGGCTGAGGATGAGCGTGTTGCGGATCTCCTCGGCGCGGGTGCGGTCGGCCACCTCGTCGAAGGTGAGGAGGAGACGGTCACGGTGCCAGCGCGCGGACTTGAGCGTGAGTTCGCCGATGTCGGGGTCGGTGGCGAACGTCATCCCGGGCACGAGCCGTTCCTCGGGGCGGTCGGTGCGCACCTCGACGGTGAATTCGCCTCTGATCCCGTGCGGCTTGCCCAGCCGGGCGATCACCGTGTCCATGCGTGCTCCTCGTGGTCGGGGGAATGCGTTCTCATCAGCATTCAGTGTAGTTCGCCGCAGTCGTGGGCTCCGCGGCCGCGGATGAATGCCCGAGGGGGACGTCGGCTGCCCGCCGACGTCCCCCTCGTGTGTGGAAGATCTACGCTTCGATGAGGTCCACCCGCACCGACTCACGGCCGGCGAGGGAGTTGATCACGGTGCGCAGGGCCTTCGCGGTGCGACCCGCGCGGCCGATGACCCGTCCGAGGTCGTCGGGGTGGACCCGGACCTCGAGCGTCGTCCCGCGCTGGGACGACCGGGATCGAACTGCGACGTCGTCGGGATGATCGACGATGCCGCGAACCAGATGTTCGAGCGAATCTGCCAACATGTCAGGCGTTGTCCTCCGCGGCGACGGCCTCGGCTTCGTACTCCGCCTCGGTCGCCTTGGCGGCGTCGTCGGCGGCCTCGTCCTCGGTCTCGACCTCAGCCTTGTCGGAGCCCTTCTTCGTGATGGCTTCCTTGATCACCGAGTCGGCGTTGGGAGCCACGTAGGCTTCCTTCTCCGGCTGCGGCTGGACGGTGTTGACGGCTTCGCCCTCACCGGTGAACTTCTGCCAGTCGCCGGTGAGCTTGAGCAGGTTGCGGACCTGGTCGGTCGGCTGGGCGCCGACGGAGAGCCAGTACTGCGCACGATCCGAATCGATCTCGATGACCGAGGGATTGCGGGTCGGCTGGTAGATGCCGATCTGCTCGATCGCGCGGCCGTCGCGACGGGTGCGCGAGTCGGCGACGACGACACGGTAGAAGGGTGCACGGATCTTGCCCATGCGGGTCAGACGAATCTTGACTGCCACTGTAGTGGTGTCTCCTTTTGTGTTCTGTTTGCACAGAGGCACCGCACAGTCGTGGGGTTGACGTGACGGAGTCTGCGACCTGGACTATCGACTCGAGGCAGAAGAGAGGGCCCGCGCCGAGGCGAAAGTACAAGAGATCATTGTGCCAGAAAGGCCTACTTCTTGCCACCTGGGAACATGCCGCCGAATCCCTTCGGCAGCTTCGCGAGATCGAGGTCCTCGTCCCCGCCGAGGTCGACGCCGCCGAACGCGGAGCCGACCGGGTCCTTGGTCTTCCCCGACTTCCGGTCGAGGGCGGCCTGCGCCTGCTCGGCGCGCTTGGCCGGGTTGCCCGACTGGCCGCCCTTGCGGCCCTTCTTCTTCCCCGCCGCCTTCTTCTTGCCCTTGCCGGCGCCGCCACCGGGCATTCCGCCCATTCCGGGCATGCCTCCCATTCCGGGCATCCCCGGCATGCCGCCGCCGCGACCCATGCCGCGCATGAGCTTCTGCGCCTGCGTGAACCGCTCCATGAGCTGGTTGACCGCGGTCACCGTCGTCCCGGCGCCGCGGGCGATGCGGGCCCGCCGGGAACCGTTGAGGATCTTCGGGTTGCTGCGCTCGTACGGTGTCATCGATCTCACGATCGCCTCGACCCGGTCGACCTCGCGCTCGTCGAAGTTCTCGATCTGGTCCTTGTACTGGCTCATGCCCGGCATCATGCCGAGCATCTTCTTCATCGACCCCATCTTCTTCAGGCCCGACATCTGCGTGAGGAAGTCGTTGAGGTCGAAGTCCTCACCGGACTCGAACTTCTTCTGGAGCTTCTCCGTCTCCTTCTCGTCGAAGTTCTTCTCGGCCTGCTCGATGAGCGTGAGGATGTCGCCCATGTCGAGGATGCGGTCGGCCATTCGGTCGGGATGGAACTGCTCGAAGTCCGTCATCGACTCACCGGTCGAGGCGAACATGATCGGCTTGCCGGTCACCTCGGCGACCGAGAGCGCGGCACCGCCGCGGGAGTCGCCGTCGAGCTTCGAGAGGACGACACCGGTGAAGTCGACGCCGTCGGCGAACGCCTCGGCGGTCTTCACGGCGTCCTGACCGATCATCGCATCGATGACGAAGAGGACCTCGTCGGGGTTGACGGCCGCGCGGATGTCGGCGGCCTGCTGCATGAGCTCTTCGTCGATGCCGAGGCGACCGGCGGTGTCGACGATGACGACGTCGTGGAGCTTCGACTTCGCGACGTCGATCGCATCGGTGGCGACCTTGACCGGGTCGCCGACGCCGTTGCCGGGTTCCGGCGCGTAGACGACGGCACCGGCGCGCTCACCGACGATCTGCAGCTGATTCACGGCGTTGGGCCGCTGCAGGTCGGCGGCGACGAGCATCGGTCGGTGGCCTTCGGACTTCAGCCAGTGGGCGAGCTTGCCCGCCAGCGTCGTCTTGCCGGCGCCCTGGAGGCCGGCGAGCATGATGACCGTGGGCGGGCGCTTGGCGAAGGTCAGCCGCCGGGTCTGCCCGCCGAGGATGCCGACGAGTTCCTCGTTGACGATCTTGACGACCTGCTGGCCGGGGTTGAGCGCCCCCGAGACCTCGGCCGACAGGGCCCTGTCGCGGATGCGACCGGTGAAAGCGCGGACGACGGGCAGGGCCACGTCGGCATCGAGGAGGGCACGACGGATCTCGCGGATGGTGGCATCGACGTCGGCTTCGGAGAGCCGACCTTTGCCGCGCAGATTCTTGAATGTCGCGGTGAGCCGATCGGAGAGAGAGTTGAACACGTGCAGGCCTTCTTCGTCAGTGTTGGTCGACTCTCTAGACTAACAACTCCCCCTGGGCGGGGCCGAATCCCTTTCAGATGCCAGAACACCCCACCCACGATGTCTGCTGGGACCGTGGGTGGGGTGAGCTGTGAGCACTCCGGCGTACTCCCCCGCGCCGGGCGGCCGGCGAGACCGACCGGCTTCCCCGCGCGGGAGCCTGGGGCGTCAGCGGAACGAGTAGGCGCGTTCCGCGTGTTCGAAGTTGTCGATGCCGCCGAGCTCGTCGCGGGGATCGATGCGCAGGCCCATCGTCGTGCGCAGCACGAGGGCGATGACGAGCGTGACGAGTCCGGCGTAGACGAGCGCCACGAGGCATGCGACGATCTGCGCGGTGAGGAGTCCGAGGCCTCCGCCGTAGAAGAGTCCGGCGGCCGTCTCCTCGCTCGGCACGGCGAAGAAGCCGATGAGCACGGTGCCGATGATGCCGGCGACGAGGTGGACGGCGACGACGTCGAGCGCATCGTCGTACCGCAGGCGGTTCTTCGCGATGACCGCGAAGTAGGCTCCGGCTCCGGCGGCGACGCCGATGAGGATCGCGGCGTAGGGTTCGACGTCGGCACAGGCGGGGGTGATCGCGACGAGGCCGGCGATGAGTCCCGAGACGCTGCCGATGCTCGTCGGCCGCGAGGCCCGCAGGCGCTCGATGGTGATCCACGTGATCATGCCCGCGGCGGGTGCGACGAGGGTGTTGATCCAGATGAGACCGGCCTGTTCGATCGTCGAGGCGCGCCGCCGTTGAACCCGAACCAGCCGAACCACAGCAGCGCGGCACCGAGCACGGTGATGGGGATGTTGTGCGGCTTGTGCGGCGTCGAGTAGCGGGCGCGGCGGCCCATGACGACGACGAGGACGAGGGCGGAGATGCCGGCGTTGATGTGGACGACCGTGCCGCCGGCGAAGTCGATGGCCTCACCGAAGATGCTGCCGATCGCTCCGTCGGCGCTGAGCAGACCGTCGCCCCAGACCATGAACGCGAGCGGGCAGTAGACGAGGGTGACCCAGGCGGCGGAGAAGACGAGCCAGGTGGAGAACTTCGCGCGGTCGGCGACGGCTCCGGCGATGAGGGCGATCGCGATCATCGCGAACGTCGATCCGTAGCCGATCGAGATGAGCGTCGTCGGGTCGGTCTCGACCGCTCCGGTCAGTCCGAGTTCGCTCAGCGGGTTGCCGACGATGCCGCCGATCGAGTCCCCCGAGCTCAGCCCGTATCCGAAGAGCACCCAGACGAGCGCCGCGACGGCCATGGCCGAGAAGACCATCATCATCATGTTGATGCTCGAGCTGATTCGAGTCATCCCTCCGTAGAAGAAGGCCACACCGGGGGTCATCAGCAGCACCAACCCCGCAGCGACCATCATCCACACATTCACTGCATCGAGTTCCATTGTCGTCTCTCATTCGTCTCCGTCGGTCCCGGTTCGAACCGAACGGAATCAGTCTTCATGACTGAGGTCACGGGAATGATTCGCCGATGTTTCAGGAATGTGACGGGAGCCTCGGAGAAAGCGAAGCACCTGGTGAGAGGCAGTGAAAGCCCGCCGAGGCGGTTGAGGGAACCGTCTCAACGGGCGAACACGACCGCAACCGATTTCGTTGCGGACCGGCTGGATCCTCAGTCGAGGAGCGCGTCGACGAAGCCCTCGGCCGTGAAGGGGGCGAGGTCGTCGGCGCCTTCGCCGAGGCCGATGAGCTTGACGGGGACGCCGAGCTCGCGCTGGACGGCGATGACGATGCCGCCCTTCGCCGTCCCGTCGAGCTTCGTCAGCACGATGCCGGTGATGTCGACCGCCTCGGCGAAGACCTTGGCCTGCTGCATGCCGTTCTGACCGGTCGTCGCATCGAGGACGAGGAGGACCTCGTCGATGTCGTGGCCCTCGGACAGCGGGCGGGTGGCCACGCGCTTGACCTTGCGCAGCTCGTCCATGAGCCCGACCTTGTTCTGGAGGCGGCCGGCGGTGTCGATGAGGACGACGTCGGCGTCCTCGGCCTTGCCGCGTTCGACGGCGGAGAAGGCCACCGAGGCGGGGTCGGCGCCCTCGTCGCTGCGGACGGTGTCGACGCCGACGCGTGAGCCCCACGTCGTCAGCTGTTCGGCGGCGGCGGCGCGGAAGGTGTCGGCGGCGCCGAGGAGGACGGACTTGTCCTCGGCGACGAGGACGCGGGCGATCTTGCCAACGGTCGTCGTCTTCCCGGCGCCGTTGACGCCGACGACGAGCATGACGGCCGGGTCCCCGGAGGCGCCGTCGGTGGCGAGCTCGCGGTTCATCGTCGGGTCGACGAGTCTGACGAGTTCCTCGCGCAGCAGGCCCCTGACCTCATCGGGGTCGCGGGTGCCGAGGACCTTGACGCGTTCGCGCAGGGTGTCGACGAGTTCGCTCGTCGGTTCGACGCGACGTCGGCGAGGATGAGGGTGTCCTCGATCTCCTCCCACGTCGCCTCGTCGAGGGTGTCGCGGGAGAGGAGGTTGAGCAGGCCGCGGCCGAGGCCCGAGTTCGACTTCGCGAGGCGTTCGCGCAGCCGCACGAGACGGCTGGCGGGTTCGGTCGGGACCTCCGAGCCCTTCGCCGCCTCCCGCTCCTTGGTGACGGCTTCGGAGATCTCATCGATCGTCAGCTCACCGGTGAAGTCGGCGTCGATCGTCTGGGAGTCGTCGAGCCCCTTGCGGCGGGCGTTGATGCGCAGGCTGATGCCCACGGCGACGATGAGAATGAAGACGATGGCTGCGACGATGAGCAGGATAACCGGCTGGTCCATGAGTGGACGTCCTCCTTGGTCTGCTGTCGGTGTGCCGTGTTCGTCTCACGGCGGTGTCAGTGCTGTGTCGGTCTCACGGCGTCGGGCGCGCGGGCCTCAGGTGCCGCGTGAGCCGAAGAGCAGTCCCGCGGTCGTGCGCCAGCCGGTTCCGGAGTCCGGGATCTTCCAGTGGCGGGTGCGCGGCCTGACGGTGAGCAGCGACGGCGCCGCGTGTCTGCGCGGCTGGGGTCGGAGCACATAGGAGTGGTCGCGGATCGCGGTGACGGCTGCCTGTTCGCGGGTGGCCAGGTGGGACGTGCCGTCGTCATGGCCGAAGAACTCGTGGACCTCGTCGTCGTATCCCGTCCACTGTCCGGGCAGCCGGAAGCGCTGCACATCGGAGGAGTAGCGCAGCCGCCCTTCGGCCTTGAGGCCGGGCAGGGCGACGAGGAGGACGACGACGAGAGCGAGAGCGAAGGAGATGGCGAGGCCGACGATGACGACGAGAACTGCATTCATGCCCGGCAGTCACCCCGTGCTTCAGCCGACTCGGCCATGGACGTCCCGCTCCTCAAAGATTTTCGACAATGCTGCTTCAACGGCCCAGTCTATCGCCCCAGACCACGTCGGGAGTGATCCGGGGTCGCGTGGCTCGTGGAGAATTCCCTGGGACTCCGCTGTGCGTCACTGCTCCGGCTGGGCGGGGATGCGCTGCGAGATCACCTTCGAGACGCCGTCGCCGTGCATCGTCACGCCGTAGAGGGCGTCGGCGATCTCCATCGTCCGCTTCTGGTGGGTGATGACGATGAGCTGGCTCGAATCCTGCAGCTCCCTGAACACCGTGAGCAGGCGCGAGAGGTTGAGGTCGTCGAGGGCGGCCTCGACCTCGTCCATGACGTAGAAGGGACTCGGCCGGGCCTTGAAGATCGCGACGAGCATCGCCACGGCCACGAGCGAACGCTCCCCGCCGGAGAGCAGGGAGAGGCGCTTGACCTTCTTGCCGGCGGGTCGGGCGTGGACGTCGACGCCGGTGGTGAGCATGTCGTCGGGGTCGGTGAGGCTGAGACTGCCTCACCGCCGGGGAAGAGACGGGAGAAGATGTCCTCGAACTCCCGCGCCGTGTCCGCATACGCCTCGGCGAAGACGCGTTCGACGTGCCGGTCGACCTCCTCGACGAGCTGCATGAGGTCCTTCCGGGAGGATTCGATGTCGGCGATCTGCTTCTCGAGGAACTGGTGGCGCTCCTTGAGCGCTTCGTACTCCTCGAGCGCGAGGGGGTTGACGGTGCCGATCCGGTTGAGCTGCTTCGTCGCCTCCCTGTGCCGCTTCTCGACGTCGGCGCGGACGTAGGGCCGCTCCTCCTCCCCCTCCTCGAACCCGGGCACGGGGGTGTCGGGCCCGAACTGGGCGATGAGGCGTTCGAGTCCGAGCCCCGTCTCCTGTTCGGCCCGGTGCTCGACCTCTTCGAGCTTGAGACGGTACCGCTCCTTCGCGAGCTCCGCTTCCGCGGCGGCGTCCTTGAGCCTGCCGAGCTCCGTGCGGGTCGACCGATCTCCTCGCCGAGGCGGTTCTTCTCCTCCCGCAGGCCCCCTCTCTCGGTGACGAGGACGGTGATGGTCTCGCCGAGTTCGGCGACCGTGTCCGTTGCCAGGGTGGCGGCCTCCTCGGCGATCTCGGCGATGATGCCCGCCGAGGCGGCCGCTGCCGTCTTCCGCGCGATCGCCCGCTGGGCCTGTTCCCGGGCGGCCTCCTCGGCGCCGGCCTGGCGGAGCAGGGAGTCGACGCGGTCGCGGAGGAACCGCGCGCGGTCGGTTGCCGCCTTGTGGGCGATGCGGGTCTCGATGACGTCCTCGGAGGTCGCGGAGACCGCGCGGCTGAGCTCGTCGCGCTGGGAGGTGTCGACGACTTCGTCGACGTCGTCGGCCCCGGCCAGCGCCGCCTCGGCGGCTTCGGCCTCCTGCTGGGAGGCGTGAGACGGCGGTGGAGTTCGGCGTCGTTGTCCTGGGCGCGGGCCAGCCGGGTGCGGGCGGCGTCGATCTCTCCGGCGATCCGGGACACCTCCTCGCCGGCGGCCATGATCGCGGCGTCCGAGGAGTGGAGGGCCTCGAGGGCGGCAGCGGTGACGGGTTTCGCCTCCTCCAGCTGCGCGTCGGTCTCGGCGATGGCGGCGTCGAGGCCGGCGACGGTCTGCTCGAGCCCGGCGATGGTCTCTTGAGTCTCCGTCAGCGCCGTCTGGGAGGCCAGCCGGGTGCCCGAGGCGGTGCGGGCGCGGCTGACGCGCGTCGAGGTGATGACCTCGCCGTCGACGGTGACGGCGGTGAGCTGCGGGTGCGCGTCGACGAGGGCGAGCGCCGTGGGGGCGTCGGGGGCGCAGACGACGGCGGCGAGCGCGGTCTTGACGAGCGTGTCGAGCGCGGGATCCTCGGCCCGGACGAAGTCGGCGAGTCGGGTCGTCTCCGTGTCCCCGCCCTTGCCTCCGGAGCGCAGCGCCGCCGCGGCGGGGTCCGGGTCGGGGTGGGTCGGGGCGAGCGTGCCGGTGGGGATCGTCAGGGAGACGTTCGTGTCCTCGCCGAGGTGGTCGAGGACGCCGAGGGCGGCCCGTCCGGAGTCGACGAGGACGCCGCTCACGGTCGTCGACAGGGCGGCGGCGACGGCCATCTCGTAGCCGGTGGTCACGGTGAGCTTCTCCGTCACGGCGGTGTCGACGCCGGGCAGGCCCGCGGTGATGATGTCGTCGAGGTCGGCCTCGAGGGCGGTGCCGAGCGCGAGCGCTTCGGCCCGGGCCCGGGCAGAGGCCAGTTCCGAGGCCGCCTCGGCGCGGGCGGTCCGCTGGTCGCGCAGTCGCTCTTCGAGGGCGGTCTGGGCCGCGGTCGCCGCTTCGTACGTCTCGTCGAGCGTGCTCTCGCCCTCTTCGACGTTCTCGACGGCGGACTCGGCGCTGGCCAGTGCCGTCTCTCGGTCGCGGATCTTCGCCTCGAGGGCGGCGATCTCCGCCTGCCCGGTGTCGATGCGCGCCTGCAGGTCGCTGATGCGCGACTGTGCCTGCTCGTGCCGCGCGTGGAGGCTCGAGCGGTTCTTCACCGCCTCGGTGATCGCGATCTGCGCGGCCTTGACCGCGGCTTCGGCGTCCTTCAGCTCACCGGCGAGCTCGTCCTTGCGGGAGTTCGCGGCGTCGAGGGCGGCAGCGGATTCGCTCACCGCCTCATCGGCGGCGGCGAGTTCGGTCCGGATGCCCTCGGCCTGGGAGCGCAGCTCGTCCGGTGAGCGGCCCTCGCGCCGGCCGAGGCTCGCGATCTCGGACAGGAGGTGGGAGCGTTTGTCCCCGGCCCGGCTGGCGAGCCCGGCGGCGCGCACGGACTGGGTCTGGGTACGGGATTCTGCGGTGCGCATCGCCTCGAGTTCGGTCTCGACTGCGGTCAGTCGGGTCTCGATCTCGGCCAGGCGCGCCTCGGTGCGGGCGCGGCGGCTCTCGAGGTCGGCGATGCGCTCGGTGTGGTCGCCGCCGCCGTCGGAGGCGGCGAAGAGGGAGGCCTGGAGGCGCACGGCGTCGTCGGCGAGCAGCCTCGCCGTGGCATCGCGCAGCGTCGCCTGGACGGTGGCGGCGCGGGCGGCGGCCTGGGCCTGACGGCCGAGCGGGCCGAGCTGGCGGTTGAGTTCGGTGCGCAGGTCGGAGAGGCGGTCGAGGTTCGTCTGCAGGCCGGTGAGCTTGCGGACGGCCTTGTCCTTGCGGCGGCGGTGTTTGAGGACGCCGGCGGCCTCCTCGATGAAGCTGCGGCGTTCGATCGGGTCGGCGTGGAGGATCGCGTCGAGGCGGCCCTGGCCGACGATGACGTGCATCTCCTTGCCGAGGCCGGAGTCGTTGAGGAGCTCCTGGATGTCGAGGAGGCGGGCCGGTGCCCCGTTGACGGCGTATTCGCTGCCGCCGGTGCGGAAGAGGGTCCGGGAGATCGTCACCTCGGTGTAGTCGACGGGGATGGCTCCGTCGGTGTTGTCGATCGTCAGGGTCACCTCGGCGCGTCCGAGGGCCTGGCGCTTCGAGGTGCCGGCGAAGATGACGTCGTCCATCTTCCCGCCGCGCAGGTTCTTCGCCCCCTGCTCCCCCATCACCCAGGAGAGGGCGTCGACGACATTGGACTTGCCTGAGCCGTTGGGGCCGACGACGCACGTGATGCCCGGCTCGAACTTCAGGGTCGTGGCCGAGGCGAAGGATTTGAATCCGCGCAGGGTCAGGCTTTTCAGATGCATCGTGTCCCCAAGCATAGCGGGGCGGGCCCTGCCGGGCCGGGCGCAGACGCCCTCTTGTCAAAGACCCGCATTTTGGTAGTGTTTCGTCTCACGTGCTGCACGTCGCCGTTCGGGCGCCGCACGGTCGACAGCGACGTCGACCGGTGTGGGGACGAACGACGGTTCCACCCGACCCGTCGGCGACGGCGGTCGGGCCTTCCACCGCCGTCGACAACAAGGAAGGAACGCCGCACCAGGGCGTGGTTGCGGCAACCGGACCCATGAGCGATTCACCGAACACCTCCGGCGCACCGAGCAGTCCCGGCAGCGAGGGGCAGGCGGACACCCCGACCACACCGCTGGACAGGACCCGCGAGCTCATCACGCATCTGCAGAACCCGCCGACGAAGAAGCGGTACCTGCGGCGCATCGGCCTCGACAAGACGGTGTTCTTCACCGCCGGCATCCTCGCCGTCGCGTTCGTCATCTGGGGCTTCGTCTCCCCGGAGAGCCTCGGCGTCGTCGCCGGGGCCGCCCTGACCGGGGTGATGGACAACTTCGGGTGGCTCTTCGTCATCGCGGCCACGGTCTTCACGATCTTCGTCATCGTCGTCGCCGTCAGCCGGTTCGGCCGGATCCCGCTCGGCAAGGACGGGGAGACCCCGGAGTTCCGGACGTCGTCGTGGATCGCGATGATGTTCGCGACCGGCATGGGCATCGGCCTCGTCTTCTCCGGTGTCGGGGAGCCGCTGTTCTTCTACATGTCCCCGCCGCCGGCGACCGTCGACGGCTCGACATCGGAGGCGATGGGTACGGCGATGGGCACGACGCTCTTCCACTGGACCCTCTACCCGTGGGCGATGTATGCGATCGTCGGGCTCGGCGTCGCGTACGGGTCGTTCCGGCTCGGCCGCTCCCAGCTGTTCTCCTCGATGTTCACCTCGCTCTTCGGCGAACGCGTCGTCAACGGGATCGGCGGGAAGATCATCAACATCCTCGCGATCCTCGCCACGCTCTTCGGCTCGGCCTGTTCGCTGGGCCTCGGGGCGATCCAGATCGGCGGCGGCATCGAGACCGCGGGGATTCTTCCCGATGTCTCCTCCCCCGTCCTCGTCATCATCATCGCGATCCTCACTGCGGCGTTCGTCGCCTCGGCGGTCTCCGGTGTCGAGAAGGGCATCCAGTGGCTGTCGAACATCAACATGGTGCTCGCCGTCATCGTCGCGGCCATCGTCTTCATCGGCGGTCCGACGCTCTTCATCCTCAATGTCGTGCCCTCGGCGGTCGGTTCCTTCATCCAGGATCTGCCGCAGATGGCGTCGCGGACGGCGGCCAGCGGTGAGGGCGTCAACGAATGGCTGTCGTCGTGGACGGTCTTCTACTGGGCCTGGTGGATCTCGTGGTCGCCCTTCGTCGGTCTCTTCATCGCCCGCATCTCCCGCGGGCGGACCGTGCGCCAGTTCGTCACCGGCGTCCTCATCGTCCCCTCGGTCGTCTCGACGCTCTGGTTCGCGATCTTCGGCGGTGGCGCCATCGGCATCCAGGAGCGCGCCGAACGCGGCGAGGGCACCGTGCAGGCGCTGGCGAACATCGTCGACGGGGAGCCGGACATCAACATGGACACGATCCTCTTCGACCTCCTCGGTGCCCTGCCCCTGCCGAACCTCATCGCGATCATCCTCATGATCGTCACGGTCATCCTCATCGCGATCTTCTTCGTCACCGGCGCCGACTCCGCGTCGATCGTCATGGGCACGCTCTCGGCCAACGGCGCACTCGAACCGGGCAAGCGCCTCGTCATCTTCTGGGGTGTCGCCACCGGTGCGGTGGCCGCGGTCATGCTCCTGGCCGGGGGCAGTGATCCCGCCGAGGCGCTCGACGGGCTGAAGAACATCACGATCGTGTCCGCGCTGCCGTTCGTCGTCGTCATGCTCCTTCTCTGCGTGGCGCTGTGGAAGGACCTGTGCCAGGATCCGCTCGTCATCCAGCGCGAACTCGCCACGCACCTGCTCGACCAGTCCGTCGCCACCGGGGTGAGCGAATACGACGGTCACGCCTTCGGTCTGGCGACCTCGGAGCTGCGGCAGGTCCCGACCGACGGCGCCGAGGCGGGTGTGTCGGATACAGGCGGCACCGAGGCGACTCGGACGCACGCGGGTGTCGGCAAGGGCGGGAACGCACCACCGGCGGGTGAGAGCGATCCACCGGATGACACCGGCGCCGAGGCGGATCCGAAGGGCTGACTGCCCGATCATCTGTCCTCGCTCGCACCGGTGCGAATATGCCTCGGCCGTGACAGAATCCGTGGCATGACCCACACGATCGATGTCACAGCAGATGGCCTCGTCATCGACGGCGCTCTCGTCGCTCAGCTCGAACGCGGTGTCCTCACGGAGATCTTCGGCGAACCTCGCATCGTCGAACCCGGCGACCCCAGTGCCGACCCCGACAG
Source organism: Brevibacterium sp. LAARM2_SD2 (assembly GCF_057364785.1). Classification (NCBI taxonomy): domain Bacteria; kingdom Bacillati; phylum Actinomycetota; class Actinomycetes; order Micrococcales; family Brevibacteriaceae; genus Brevibacterium; species Brevibacterium sp. LAARM2_SD2. The sequence goes on from NZ_JBNFOM010000024.1 coordinate 49,122, forward strand.
ACAGCTGGCCCGCAGCTGGATGGTCTGGGATGAGAAGGGTGTGGCGGCAGGACTCTCGCGTTCGGGTGAACCGGGTGATCTGTGGGTCAGGCTCGCCGAGGATCCGCAGCGCGAGGGCCACGATCCGCGAGCGCGGACTCGCATCGTCCCCGAGACCGTCTTCGCCGGCACGGTCACCGTGTCAGGGGCGCAGCCAGTCGACGCGGTGCCGATCGAGAAGCTCCGGAATGCCCAGACCGGCGTCATGGCGGAGGCCGGCGAATGGGAGGTCCTCTGCTATCTCAACCACACGGAGCTTGCAGGCGTCATGGGATCGGCTCTCAACGGCACGGTCGACGAGCAGGGTGCTGACGGTGTCGCCGACGCGCTCAGAGCAATCGCCAACCCGTTCCGCGAACTGGCCATCGGCAGCTTCACGCCGGGTCGAAGGAGAAAGCCGACCACGAAGCCCTCGGGGAAATGGAAACAGTCCCCACCCACGGTCCCGGTCGTGAAGCTTCCCACGTTTGCTTGGCGGGCAGCGATCATTCAGGAGCTCATGTACGAACAGGGTGTGCTCGAGCCGCGGTTCGACGTCGACGACTTCGCCCGGGACCGCGGACCGCATTCCTTCGATCCCCAGGACTACATGGGAGAGATGATCCCCTCTGTGCGCACCTGGTTCCGGAAGCTGCCCGTCCCCGCGGCCCTGGCGGAGAACATCGAGCACCTCGTTCTTGACGGCGGCAATGACATCTACCTCCAGCTCATCCCGCAATGGGACGGAGAGGACGAGTCCTTCGACATCAGGAGCCTCAAAGACGACGATGTTGCGCCATTCGCCAAACTGCGGTCGGTCGACGACGTCGGTGGCTTCCTCGGTCCGCGTGCCCGGAAGACGCTCGAGGATCGCGGCATCACCGTGAGATGAGCGGAGAGCACATCACCGGTACCGCGGCATCCGCTGGCAGGTCGGGCAGAAATGGCTGCCGCGGCCGCCGACGGTGAGTTTGGCGATCTCGGTTCCGCACCGCACGCACTCCTGCCCGTCGCGGCCGTAGGCGAGCAGCGCGCGGTCGAAGTACCCGGATTCGCCGTTGACGTTGACGTAGAGCGCGTCGAAGCTCGTCCCGCCCACGGCCAGGGCGTCGCCCATCACCGAGGCGGCGGATTCGACGACGGCGACCAGACGGGACCGCCGGGTGCGGGAGGCGATGGCCAGCGGGTGGACCCCGGCGCGGAAGAGCGCCTCATCGGCGTAGATGTTGCCGATCCCGCTGACCACGGTCTGGTCGAGCAGGGCGGCCTTGAGCGGGGTGCGCTTGCGCGCGAGCGCGTCGACGACGGCATCGAGATCGAAGGAGTCCTCGAGCGGGTCGGGGGCGATGTGGATCGCCGAGGCGGGGACGAGCCGGCCGTGGGCCAGCGCGAGCGGCTGGACGCTGAGATGCCCGAAGATCCGCTGGTCGATGAAGCGCAGATCATAGCGCTCCGGTGCGCTCGCCTCGGAAGATTCCGCAGCGAAATCCCCGCCCTTCTCGAGCCGGAACACGGCACGGGTGTGGCGGTGCACCTCGGCGTGAGAGGGATGGACGCGCATCTGTCCGCTCATTCCGAGATGGACGAGCAGGCCCGACTCCCCGCCGACGGTCAGCCACATGAACTTGCCGCGGCGCTCGGCGCCGGTGATCCGCTCGCCGACGATCCGGTCGGTGAAGTCGGCGGCCAGACCGGGATCGATCCGCCGCGCCGAGGTGGTGCCGAGGATCCGGTGGTCGATCACCTCGGCGCCGGTGATGAGCGCCCCGGTCGTCCACTCCGCGAGCCCGCGGCGGACGCTTTCGACCTCGGGCAGCTCAGGCATCGGAGACTGAGCGCCTCAGCGCCGGTAGTCGGGGTAGAGCGTGCGGATCGCCTTGACCGCGACTTCGGCGGCGGCGGCCTCGGCGGCCTTCTTCGAGGAGCCGTCCCCGGAACCCCAGCCGTTCTCGCCGAGGCGGGCGGTGGCGGTGAAGACCATCGCATGGTCGGGACCGGTCGAGGTGATCTCGTAGCTCACGGCGCCGAGCCCCAGGTCAGCGGCGGCTTCCTGAAGCGTCGTCTTGAAGTCCATGCCCGCGCCGAGGTTGACGGCGTCGGCGAGCATCCCGTCGATGAGGCGGTGGACGAAGGCGAACGCGGCCTCGCGGCCGCGGGAGACGAAGGTCGCTCCGATGAGGGCTTCGACGGTGTCGGCGAGGATCGAATCCTTCTCACGACCCCCGGTGAGCTCTTCGCCCTTGCCGAGGAGGATGTGGCGGCCGATGCCGTAGCGGCGAGCGATCGCCGCGAGCGCCCGCGTGTTGACGACGGCTGAGCGCATCTTCGCCAGCTGACCCTCGGGCAGGTCCGGGTTGTCGTAGTAGAGCGATTCGGTGGCGACGAGGCCGAGGACGGAGTCGCCGAGGAACTCGAGGCGCTCGTTCGTCGGGATGCCGCCGGCTTCGAATGCGAAGGACCGGTGGGTCAGGGCAAGACGAAAAGTCTCGGGATCGATGTCGATCCCGAGACTCTCCTTCAGTTCTGCTGTGGTGTCAGTCTCCACAGGTCAGGCGTCAGCGACCTTGCGTCCCTTGTACTCAAGGAACAGCGGGGTGCCGGCTGCGTCTTCGACGACCTTGGCCTGGTGGGGGCGCGAGTACACAACGCGACCGTTCTCCACAGTCTTGACCAGGTTCGGAGCCTGAGCCTTCCACTGCGAACGACGGTGGCGGGTGTTGCTGCGCGACATCTTACGCTTGGGAACAGCCACGTCTAGCTCTCTTTCTTCTCATCCAACAAGTTCTGCAGCTGTGCGAACGGCGAATCGGATTCGCTGTCGCCGTCCTCGATGTCCTCACCGAGGGTGTAGCTGAACTCTTCGCTTCCGTCCTTGACCGGACTGAAGGGCAGAGCCATCACGACTGCGTCTCTGATCGCGGGTTCGAGATCGAGCTGATCACGGTCGATGACGTAGGAGTCCTCGTCGCCCTCGATCTGCTCATAGACGTACATCTCGTTGATGTCGACATCCATGGGCAGCTCGATCTCGTCGAGCGTCCTCGCGTCTTCGCCGTGGGCGACGGTCGAAACCGTGCCCGTGACGTAGATCCCCTCGGAAACGCTCTCGAACATCAGCTCGAGGGTCATAGGCGTTCCTTCGGCGACCCCGATCACTTCGATCCTGAGGTCCGCTGGAGCCGGCACTGTGGCGTTGACACGTTCCCATTCCCCCGGATGACCGAGCAATCCCATTGACCGGAGATCGTAAACGAACTCTGACCGCTTCTTCATGCTCTCTCCTCCGTATGCGAATGAGAAGTGCGCTCCTGCGTTCACACGCGACTCACCATTCTAATCAACACCGGCGACCATTGCCAATCGCAGGCCCGGCGTCGCCGAGGTGTTCCTGGTCACCTCAGCCTACGCGCGGTTGCCGGCCTCGGAGGTCCGGATGGGGGACGAATCTCGCTACAGTGTCCTCGTGCCCTCGAGACTGACCGTCAATATCGCCCACGCCGCCTGGATCGCCGTCGGCGTGCTGATCTTCGCCGTCGCCACGCTCCTGGCCGCCATCGGTATCGCCGATGTCAGCAGCGTCTTCGCCGGAGACGGCAGGCCCGGGCGGTTCGAGGCGATCACCCGCGACTGCGGTCAGCCCAAGAGCGGGGACCTCCTGTGCTCGTGGCGGGGAACGTACACCGCCGCCGACGGGACGACCGTGGAGGACGCCCTCCTCGACGTGGACCTCTCTGCCGCCGACGCGGCGCAGACCCAGCAGGTCCTGTGGAACGGCGACACCGAGACCCCGGTCGTCTACCTCGATGAGCCGCGCGGAATGTGGAAGACCATCGCCGTCATCGTCGGCATCTGGTCCGTCGTCACCAGCTTCTGCGCGTACATCGTCCTGCGCAGTCGGAGCCGGCGCCGCAGGAAGCTCGCCGAGGCGACCGGGACCGAACGACGCCGCTGACGTCCCTGAGCCGGACCTTCACCACTTCTCGTGGCTGTTGCGCCAGGTCACCGCCCCGGCGAGGACGAGGAGCGCCCCGGAGATGCCGAAGACGATCCCCGATCCCGCGACGATCGTCAGCACCGAGGCGACCGAGGGGATCGCCACCTGGCTGAGCCGATTCCCGGCCAGTCTGATCGAGAGCACCGCGGCTCGGTTCGCCGGATCCGCGAGCGTCGAGACCCACGTCATCGTCAGCGGCTGCGTGAGCCCGAAGCAGAAGCCGGCGACCGCGAGCAGAATCGCCAGCGTCCACGTCTGGCTGAGCACGGGGATGAGGATGACGCAGATGCCCGCCGTCACCGAGGCCGTCCACAGCAGCGACAGACTCCCCCACCGGCGGGCGAGCACGCCGATGATCATCCGGGAGATCACCGAGGCGAACGTCCGCAGTGCGAGCAGCCACGTCACCGTCGTCACGCTCAGCCCGTTCTCCTGCCCGATGAGCGGCAGGTACGCGGTCATGAGGTCGACGGCGGCGAGCGTCGCCATCGAGGCGAGGATCGCCGGCTTCATCCCCCGGATCCCCAGGAGAGCCCACGGGGTGCGCACACCCTGGGCCGCCTCGGCGCGGGAGACGTGCGGGGTCCGCCCGCGGAGCATGACGACGACGGCGGCGATGAGCATGAGCGAGGAGAGCCCGGTCATGAACCACAGGGCGCCGACGATGTGCGGGGACCCGCCGGTGGCGTCGGCGATCATGCCCGCCAGGGGCAGGCCGATCGTCTGCCCGATCGACACCCCCAGGGTGAGGTGGCCGAACTTCGCGGTGAGCCGGGAGGCGGGGAAGGACTGCGGGATGAGCGCCTGGGAGGCCACGGTCGTCAGCAGCTGCCCGAACCCGAGGCTCATCGTCGCGATGAGCAGCACGCCGAGGTTGGGGGCGAGGGCCGCGAGCGCGACCGGGGCGATCGACAGGACGGTGCCGACCCAGAGGACCGCGGTCGCGTACCCGCGGTCGACGAGGCGACCGACGAAGAGCGCGGTGAGCAGCGGGACGAGGGAGTAGCACGCGGTCATGAGGCCGAGCACGACCCCGGAGCCGCCGAGTTCGAGGGTGCGGTAGGAGATGAGGACGCGCACGCCGTTGTAGGTGGCGTGCGCGATGACCGTGTGGAGGACGAGGCCGGTGAACCAGGCCCGAGAGGAGTGTGCCGCTGCCCCCATGCCTCAGGCGTCGGCGTTCAGCGCGTCGAGCACCGGGGCCGGCACGAGTCCGGTGATGTCGCCGCCGTTCCTGTGGACCTCTTTGATGAGGGAGGACGAGACGTGTTCGAACTCGGGGTTGCCGGGCACGAAGATCGTCTCGAGGTCCGTCAGGTGCCGGTTCATCAGGGCCATCGGCAGCTCGTAGGCGAAGTCCGTGCCCGAGCGCAGGCCCTTGACGACGGCGGGTGCGCCGATCTGCAGGCAGTAGTCGACGAGGAGGCCGCCGGGGACGAGATCGATCGTGATGTTCTCGGCGTCCCGGGTGCGCTCGTCGGCGGCGAGGGAGGCGCGGATGAGGTCGGCGCGGACCTCGGGGGCGAAGCGCCCAGTCTTCGACGGATTGTGGACGACGGCGACGACGACCTCGTCGAAGAGCTTCGCGGCACGGGCGATGATGTCGAGATGACCCATGGTGATCGGGTCATAGGAACCGGGGCAGACGACCTTCATGGCCTCATCGTATCCCGCCGCCTCGTCGCGGCGCGGTCAGTCCGCATGCCGTCCGAACGGCAGTCCGCGCTCGCGCTGGATGAGCCACGCGTGCCACACGGCGCCGGTGACGAGCATGGCCCCGCAGAAGATGAGGGAATGCACGGCCTGGAACTTCACCGCCAGCTGCGGTGACCCGTCCCCCGCCGAGGTGGCCAGCACGCTCATCGTGAGCACCGAGAGCAGGGCGGCGCTGAGTCCGACGAGACCCAGCCAGCCCAGGCGCATGACGGTCGTCAGCGGCAGGGCGGTGCGGGCGATGACGACCCCAGGCCGAGCGAGGCCGCCACCGCGCTCGTGCCGAAGAGGAGACCGAACCACGCGACGATGACCGTCGATGACCCGACGGACGGGCGGACGAGGACGATGACGACGGCGATGGCGATGAGGAGGACGACAATGGCTTCGCCGACGAGCACCCGGAAGCGGGCGGGAAACGAGGTCGGCGAGGCGGTCATGGCCTCATCGTATCCCGCAGGCTCGACCACTGGTCATCGCCGGCGGCGGAGCCCTCCCCGCGGACGACGACGGGCTCGGGGTCGGACTTCTCATGGTGGAGGCGGGCGACGGCTTCGGCGGAGATCCTGCCGATGAGCTCGACGGCTGCGCCTTCGTCGCCAGCGGCGATCGCCTCGGCAAGCCTGCGGTGGACGTCGACGAGGTCGCAGCGGACCTCGTAGCCGTCAGGGGCCGACAGTGAGAGCAGGCGGGTGTGGACCATCGATGCCTGCATGAGGGAGCCCAGCCTCGGCGAGCCCGAGCACGCGACGATCGCGTGATGGAAGTCGAGGTCGGCGTCGCCGATGGCGCGCGCGACATTGCCGTCGATGGCCGCCTCGAGATCGGCGAGCGCGTCGTCGATGAGCGCCGTCCGTCGGTTCCCGCGGATGATGAGGCGGGCCGCCTGGACTTCGATCGCCTCCCGCACGGCATAGACGTCGTCGATGTCGGCGGCCTCCATCCGCTTGACCCAGGCTCCGCGCCCCGGCGCATGACTGACGCTGCCTTCGCTGACGAGGCGCTGCAGCGCTTCGCGCAGGGAGGGGCGGGAGACGCCGAGGAGCTCCGCGGTGCGCACCTCGCTGATCGACTGCCCCGGCAGCAGACTGCCGCGGTAGATCGCGTTGCGGATCTCCTCGGCGACGAGATCGATCGTCGATGAACGCACGACTCTGCGCAGCACGGGCAGCTCGGACGTGCGCGGGTGGCTCATGTCACAAGGATATAACTTTGTCAGACAGTGTGACATCCGGACAGACACGGGATTGAATGGACGCTGAGATGCACGTCACAACGTTCTGAGAAAGGACCTGTCATGACCGTCATGAAAGGACTCGCCGCAGCGACATCGATCCTTGCACTCACCCTGACCCTGGGCGCGTGCGGCGGAAGCGACTCGGACAAGAGCACGCTCCAGCAGGCCATCGACGACGGCGAGATCACCGTGGGCTTCGCCGGTGAGGCCCCGTACAGCTTCGAAGAGGGCGGGGAACTCCAAGGGGCGAGCGTCGCGCTCGCCCGCGAGGTCTTCTCCAACCTCGGCGTCGAGAACCTCGACGGCGTCAACACGGAGTTCGGTTCCCTCATCCCCGGGCTCAACGCCGACCGCTTCAATGCGATCTCCGCGGGCATGTCGATCCTCCCCGATCGCTGCGAGCAGGCCGCCTTCGGCAACCCCGAGTTCATGTACACGACAGCTCTGATGACGAAGAAGGGCGCCGGCGAGGGCCTGACCAACCTCGACGACGTCAAGGCCAAGGGCCTCAAGCTCGCGACGATGACCGGCGCCATCGAGTCCGACTACGCCAAGCAGCTCGGCATCGAGGCCCAGCAGGTCGGCACCCCGCAGGACGGCATGGACGCCGTGACGACGGGCCGGGCCGATGTCTTCGCCCTCACCGGGATCTCGCTCAACTGGATGGCCCAGAACTCACCTGACGCCGACGTCGAGGTCAGCGAGTCCTTCGTCCAGGAGATCGACGGCGTGCCCCAGATCGGCGCCGGTGCCACGGTCTTCCGCTCCGACGACACCGAGCTGCGCGATGCGTGGAACGAGGAGCTCGACAAGATCGTCGGCGACGAGCAGGCGTACCTCGACATCGTCGGCCAGTACGGTTTCACCGCGGCGGAGCGCCCCGACGGTTCGATCACCACCGATCAGCTGTGCAAGGGCGAACTGCCGACTGCGAGCTCCTGACCCCGACCGCACCTCATGACCGACAAGTTCACAGCACTCCTCGACTTCCTCCCGCAGGTGTGGGAGGGAATCCAGGTCACACTCATCCTCACGGTCGCCGGAGCCGCCGGCGCCCTGGTCATCGCGATCGTCCTCGGACTCGCGATGACCTCGGCGCACGGCTGGCTGCGGATCCCGGCCCAGATCATCGTCGAGTTCTTCCGCGGCACGTCCCTGCTCGTGCAGCTCTTCTGGCTCTTCTACGTCCTCCCGCTCTTCGACGTCCAACTCGACCCGATGCTCTGCGGCATCGGCGCGCTGGCGCTCAACTACGGTGCCTATTCCGCCGAGGTGGTCCGGTCGTCGATCGCGACCGTGCCCAGGGGCCAATGGGAGGCGGCGATCGCGCTCAGCCTCTCCCCGGCCAGGCGGATGCTGCGGGTGATCTTCCCGCAGGCGTGGGCGCTGATGATCCCCTCCCTCGCGACCCTGCTCATCCAGCTCCTCAAGGGCACCGCGGTCGTCTCCTTCATCACGCTCTCGGACCTCAATGACAAGATCGGCCAGCTGCGGATGTCGACGAACGACACGTTCTTCGCGTACTCCGTCGGCCTCCTGATCTACTTCGTCATCGCCTGGCTGCTCCAGGAGTTCATGAACTTCCTCGAACGCCGGGCCGTCAAGCGCCTCGGCAGGCGGCGCCCGAATTCGCGCACCGACCGCCGGGCCGCCCGCACGGGAGGCCCGCGTCGGCGCCACCCAGGTGGGCGGCCCGCAGACCGCCGCCGGGCAGAGCGCGGGCACCGTCAGATCCGGAGGGCCGCTGTGAACTGGAACTGGGAGTTCGCCGCCGAGGCTCTGCCGATCCTCCTGCGCGGCTTCGTCAACACGCTCATCGCCACCGTCGTCGGCACGATCATCGCCGTCATCCTCGGCCTCATCCTCGCCGTGGCGATCCGCTCCCTGCCGCGCTGGATCAATTGGGTCGTGCGTCTGTTCGTCGCGTTCGTCCGCAACACCCCGCTCGTCGTCCAGCTCGTCTTCGTCTACACCGGGTTCGCCGAGATCCCGGCGCTCGCGAGCATTCCGGCGCTCGCGATCGGCTCCGCGGTCATCGGCATCCACTATGCGACGTACATGTCGGAGAGCTACCGGGCCGGCATCGACGCGGTCCCACCCGGCCAGCGGGAGGCAGCCATCGCCCTCTCCCTGCCCCCGGTGCGCACCTTCACCGCGGTCATCCTTCCGCAGGCGCTGCGGGCGACGATCCCGTCGCTCGGCAACTACGCGGTCGCGATGTTCAAGGACACCCCGTTCCTCTTCGCGCTCTCCGTCGTCGAACTCGTCACCTCGGCGCAGCAGTTCGGCGCCTCGAAGTTCGCGTACACGGAAGCCTTCACCCTGGCCGGCCTCATCTTCCTCGCCGCCAGTTACCCGACCTCCCTCCTCATCCAACGATTGGAGCGGCGCCTTGCCACCTACTGACACCACCCCGTCCCCGCACATCGACACCACCGCCGGGGCACCGGCGATCGAGTTCCGGGATGTGGAGAAGCGGTTCGGAACGACGACGGTGCTCAAGGATCTCAACTTCACCGTCGCCCCAGGAGAGCGCGTCACCCTCATCGGCCCCAGCGGGTCGGGCAAGACGACGATCCTCCGCCTCGTCATGACCCTCGAGGAGCTCACCGGCGGGTACATCTACATCGACGGTCAGCCGCTGACCTTCGCCGAGCGCGACGGCAAACGGGTCGAGCTGCCGAAGAAGACGACGCGGCAGATGACGACGCGCATCGGCATGGTCTTCCAGCAGTTCAACCTCTTCCCCAACATGACGGTCATCGAGAACATCATCGAAGCCCCCGTCCATGTGCTCGGGAAGTCGAAGGAGGAGGCCGTCGCCGAGGCGAAGTCGCTGCTCGAGCGGGTCGGGCTCTCGGAGAAGGCCGATGAGCATCCGAGCCGCCTCTCCGGCGGGCAGCAGCAGCGCGTCGCGATCGCCCGCGCGCTGGCGATGAGCCCGGAGATCCTCCTCCTCGACGAGGTGACCTCGGCCCTCGACCCGGAACTCGTCGGCGACGTCCTCGCCGTGCTCCGCGACATCGCCGAGACCACGGACATCACGATGCTCCTCGTCACCCACGAGATGCAGTTCGCCCGTGAGGTCTCGGACCGGGTGATGATGTTCGACGGCGGACTCGTCCTCGAGGAGGGTCCGCCCGACCTCATCTTCAACGACCCGAGCCACGAGCGGACGAAATCGTTCCTCTCGAGCGTGCTCTGAGCCGCCCCACTCTCTCCGACGCGGTGAACCGGCAAATACGCGGTTAGCTAACGGCGTATTTGTCGGTTGAGGGCGTAATTCGCCGGTCAGGCGCCGGCGTCGACTTCGAGCTGGGCGAAATGCAGCGCCGTCTCGCCGAAGGTCTTCGAGCGGAAGACCTCGAGGCCCTCGGGCATCGTCGGCTCCGGTGCCCGGGACGAGCGTTCGATGACGACGATCGACTCCTCGTCGAGGTGGCTGCGCAGCCGACTGAGCACCTGCGTCACCGCGTCCTCCCCGAGCGGGTAGGGCGGGTCCATGAAGACGAGGTCGAAGACCCGGGCCTCGGGATGGGCCGGATCGGGCAGGGTGCCGAGGAACTGGACGACATCGGCGCTGCTCACCGCCGTCGAATGTCCGATGCCGAGCTTGTCCGCGTTCGCCTCGAGCGCCCGGATCGAGGCGAGGGACGAATCGACGAAGACGACCTGCGCCGCGCCCCGCGACATCGCCTCGAACCCGAGCCCGCCGGAGCCCGCGAAGAGGTCGAGGACGTTGGCGGCCTGAAGCACCCCGTAGCCTTCGAGCATCGAGAACAGCGACTCCTTGACCCGGTCGGAGGTCGGTCGCGTGGCGTTGCCGCCCGGGGTGACGAGCCGCGATCCCTTGTGCGCTCCCGCGATGATCCTCATAGCGCCCTCCTCAATCGGTCCGGAAACTGTCGGTCCGGATGGTGACAGTCCGGATGCGGACAGTTCAGATACTCAGTTTGCCTCAATGAAATGTGCGGAGTCCGCAGGCAGCACCCGCTGGCGGAACGCCCGCAGCGCCGGCATGTCCTCGAGGAACGGGTCGAAGTCGACGATCCTCTCCGCCTCGGCGCGGGCGGCGGTGAGGATATGGGTGTCGCGGAGCACCGAGAGATGGTGCAGCGACGACCCGCCCCACTGCGAAGCCCCGAGCACGTCGCCCTCACCGCGCAGATCGAGATCGTACTCGGCGAGCGCGAACCCGTCGAGGGTTCCGGCGACCGTGCGCAGCCGGTCGAAGCTCTCATCGGCCTCCGACAGGTCGGTGAGCAGGAAGCACATCGCCTCCGATCCGTCACGCCCGACCCGGCCCCGGAGCTGGTGGAGCTGGGCGATGCCGAAGCGGTCCGCCTCGGCGACGACCATCATCGTCGCCCGCGGCACGTCGACGCCGACCTCGATGACGGTCGTCGAGACGAGGATGTCGATCCGGCCGGTCGCGAAAGCGTGCATGACCTCGTCCTTCTCCGCCGTCGACATCCGCCCGTGGAGGAGACCGAAGCGCTGACCGGCGAGTTCGGGAGCGGCCTTGAGGGTCTCGAGGAACTCCTCGATGCCCGGGCGGACCCCTGTCACCTCCCCGGTCTCCGCGTTCTCGATGTCACTCGGTTCGATGCGGGGGAAGACGACGAACGTGCCCTTGTCCGCGTCGGCGGCCTGCCGGACGAGTTCGAGGATCCGCGACATCCAGTGCGGATGATCGCTCAGTGACACCGCATGCGTGGTGATGTGTTTGATGCCGGCCGGCATCTCCTCGAGCGTCGAGACGTCGAGGTCGGCGAAGACCGTCATCGCCACGGTCCGCGGGATCGGGGTCGCGGACATGACGAGGGTGTGCGGCACCGTCATCCCGCCCTTGGCCCGCAGCGCCTCCCGCTGCTCGACGCCGAAGCGGTGCTGCTCGTCGACGACGATAAGGCCGAGGCTGTCGAACATCGTCGAGTCCGACAGCAGCGCATGCGTGCCGACGACGATGTCGATCTGGCCCGTCGCCAGATCGAGGGCGAGCTGCTTGCGCTCCCTGGCCGGCATCGACCCGGTGAGCAGGGCGACCCGCACCTGGTCATCGCCGGAGAGCAGCGGGGACAGCGCCATCTGCTCGCCGAGGAGCTTCTCGATCGACGCGAAGTGCTGGGAGGCCAACACCTCGGTGGGGGCGAGCATCGCCGCCTGCGCCCCCGAGTCGACGGCCATGAGCATCGCCCGCAGCGCCACGACCGTCTTGCCCGAGCCGACATCGCCGTGGAGGAGGCGGTGCATCGCCGTCGTCTGCGCGAGGTCCCCGGCGATCTCCTGTCCGACCCGCTCCTGGGAGGCCGTGAGCGCGAACGGCAGGTCGTCGTCGAAGCGCCGGGATCGTTCGCCGACCCGCAGCAGCGGGGTCGCCTCGAACTGCTCGTAGGCCACCCGCCGGGAGACGAGCTCGGTCTGCAGGGCGAGCGCCTCCTCCCACTTCCACCGCAGGTTCGCCCGTTCGGTCGCCGCCGTCGTCGTCGGCCGGTGCATGTCGTTCAATGCAGTGCGCAGATCCGGCAGCCCGTACGTCTCCCGCAGGGCCCGGGGCAGCGGATCCTCGAACTCCTCGGGCCCGGCGACGTCGAGGAGGACCTTGATCGCCTTCCACAGCCGCGTCTGCGCGATCCCCTTGACCCGGGGGTAGATGGGGAACGGCGAGTTGAGGTCCTCAGGCGTCCACTTCGTGTCGTGCTCGTCCCGATTGAGCCACACCGGAGAGCCGAGGGTGAGCTGCCCCCGGTACTCCTCGACCTTGCCCGCGAAGACGACGACGAGGCCGGGGGTCAGCTGCGCGTCGAGCCACTGCTGGTTGAAGAACGCGATCTTCATCGACCGCTTCCCGCCGTGGACGATGACGTCGGTGATCGTCCCCCGCCGCTGCCGCATCCGCCGGGTGTCGACGGAGAGCACCTCGGCCTGGATGATCGCGGTCTCCCCCAGCGGCAGCTCGCCGAGCGGCGTCTTCTCCCCGGGCACGAGGAATCGCCTGGGGAAGAACCGGAGGAGATCCGTCACCGAGGTGACCCCCCGCTTCTTCAGGCCCGTGAGGTCCCGTTTGGAGAAGTAGTCCGCAAGCCGTGCGCTCATTCGACTCCCATGATGAGCAGGGTCGCCCGGTCCCGGGAGTCGATCTCCTGGAGGCGGACGTGGTCATGTGATTTCCGCAGCCATTCTCGCAGGTGGGAGAGCACCTCGGTGGAGCATCCGGGTCCGTGGACGACGGTGAGCAGCTCCCCTCCGGCGCCGAGGAGGCGGTCGGCGAGCTTGACGACGAGCGTGGAGAGCTCCGTGCTCTGCGACTTCGCCTTCCCGTCGATGACGACGCGGTAGAACTGCGAGGGATGCGCCCCCGCGGAGTCCTCGTCGACGACGTTGAGGGCGCCGGTGACGGCATGGATCTCGAGCTGTTCGGCGGAGACGATCGTGCCCATCCGGGTGCCCGCCGCCGCATCGGTCATGTCGGCGAAGATCTCCCCGACCGGGGCGAACGGGTCGTAGACGGCGAGCGCCGAGAGCAGGGTGGCGACGTTGCGGGAGCGGACGAGGTGCGCGCTGCCGCGCAGCCCCGCCAGTGCCGAGAGCGCCCCGGACGAGCTGGGGATGACGATGACGTCGCGCTCCTCGCTTGCGACGACCTCGGCCACGGCGGTCGCAAGCAGGTTCGGCCCGGTCCCCCGGCCCATGCCGGGCACGGCCTCGGGATCGACGACAGTCGGGTCGAGGACCGTGGCGCCGTTGAGGGCACAGTGGAGTTGGAGACCGGTGCCGCGGACGAGCGCGATGAGCGCCGTCTCCCCCGCCTCCTCGTGGAGTCGCAGATCCTCCATGTCGAGGCGGGCGATGCCGTCCTCGCCGAGGAGGTCGAGGACGGCCGCGGCCGCGGTCTCGTCGGCGACGTGGACGTGGACCTTGACCCCGTTGATGACGATCGACGTGCCGCCGAGCCCCTCGAGCGCCTCGGCGAGGTCGCCTGAAGGGGTGCGTCCGAGGACCGCGACGATCTCGAGCTCCTCGGCACGGGCCTCGTGGACGATGCGGGGCGCCTTCGCGACCTCCCCGATCATCGACCCCTGGCTCGTGCGGCCGGAGACGGTCGCGTAGAGGAGGTCGAAGAGTTCGACGATGCCCGTCGATCCCGCGTCGACGACCTCGGCCTCGCGGAGCACGGAGAGCTGACCGGTCGTCTCGCGCAGGGCGTCGCGGGAGCGCATGCGCACGGCGGAGATGAGGTCGACGAGGGCGGCTCCGTCGTCGGCCTGTTCGCGGGCTTCGGTCGCCATCGCGTCGAGGACCGTGAGCATCGTTCCGTCGACGGGCCGGGCCACGGCCTGTCGGGCCCTGTGGGAGGCGAGTTCGAGGGCGAAGGCGAGCGCTTCGGGCGTCGCGACGGTCACCCCGTCGAGGGCGTCGGCGACTCCCTGGAGGGCGACGGAGAGGATGAGGCCGGAGTTGCCGCGGGCACCGCGTTCGGCCCCGGCGGCCATCGCCTTGACGACCTCGGGCAGGGTGACCGGTCCGGTCAGCTCCTCGACGGCCCGGTAGGCCGCACGCAGGGTCTGGTACATGTTCGTCCCCGTGTCGCCGTCGGGGACGGGGAAGACGTTGAGTTCGTCGATCTCGGCGCGCTCACGGCGCAGCCGGTCGACGGCGCGCCGCGCCCACCTGGCGGCGAGGCGTCCGTTGAGCCCGATGGCCGGATTGGGTCCCACGTCCATCGTCCGTCACTTCCCGAAATGGCTGAAGCCGCTCGTCGGCACGGGTGCGCCGTCGAGGCTGACCCCGCTGCCTGCCTGCATCTCACCGATCCTCCGCCAGCCTACCGGGTCAGGACCGGGGTCGGCCGCCGACGCGACGAAGCCGTGGTCCTCCCCGCCGTCGAGGACCCAGTGGAGGGCCAGCGCCTCGGCGTCGGACCAGGACTGTGCGCTCTCCGCCTCCCCGTTTGCCGCCTGTGCGGCGATGACGTACTCCGCGGCCGGCAGCAGCGGGGCGAGGAGCGGGTCGAGGGCGGCCCGGTCGAGGTCGGCGTGCACCCCGGAGGCCTTCGCGATCCGACCGAGGTCGGTGCTCAGACCGTCGGAGGCGTCGATCATCGCCGCAGGCCGACCGGGCCCCCGCACGCCCGGCGGCGATGAGCGCGGCGATCGCCGCGTAGTCCGGCTGCGGGGCGAGCTGAGTCTCGATGAGGGCGGTCAGCTCGCCGGGCAGCTCGCCCCGGGCGGGCCCCGGCGAAGAGCAGGTCGAGGCCGGCGGCGGCGCGACCGA
>NZ_JBNFOM010000025.1:0-62868 GCF_057364785.1 Brevibacterium sp. LAARM2_SD2
CGGCCGGCACTGGCCGCGCTGTCGGCGAGGACTCGAGAGACGGCCCGGACCCGACAGGCGGCGCGGGCGCGAGTGGCGGCGCGGACCGCGCCCCCCAGCGTGAGAGGCAGCGTCGGCGGGGCCAGCGGTGCGCGGATCGGGTTTCAGACGATGCGCGGCGGCCTCGGGTCGTTCGCGCTGCGCCTGCCCAGCGGACACACCGTCGCAGCCCTCGTCGCACTCAACGCGCTCGGGACCATCGGCACCCCGGACGGCACCCTCTGGGCCTCTCCCCTCCTCCGCGCATTCGGGTGGGACCTTCCTCCCGTGCCCGGGCTGCCGATGCCGGAGACCGCGGCAGATCCCGAGAGCGAGGATGTCGGGGACTCCGGGGCAGCCACCTCGGCGACGAATACGACCCTGGCCGTCGTCGCGACCGATGCCGCCCTCGACTCGGCGCAGGCAACGCGGATGGCCGCGAGCGGCCACGCCGGCATCTCCCGAGCGATCCTGCCCTCCCACACCCACTTCGACGGGGATACGGTGTTCGCCATCAGCACGGGCACGGTGCCGTTGGCCGCCGAGGCGACACCCGACCTCGTCTCGATCCACGCGCGCGGCCGATGCGATCACCCTCGCCATGGTCGACGCCGCCGTCAGCGCCGTCCCCGTCGACCCGTCGTGGGACCAGCCGCCGACCCTGACCGACCTCGCGCCCGAGTTCACGGCCGCCTTCGCCGCCATTCCCTGAGCAACGGCCGTGCGAACGCCGCAACAGCGCCCGGGCAGACGCCCCATCGACCGGGCCCGCCCCGCCACCTTCCATAGGCTGCTCAGGTCGGCAGCGAGGTGGATCGCGCTCGAAATCTCGCGCGCATTCGAGCCGGATCCACCTCGGCGGCACGGCCGGACGGTGCATCAGGCACACCTGCACTCGCTGACACGGTCCGACGACGCTGCCGGCGAATCCTGCAGTCCGGCGACAAGACGACTTGGCGACCGGGACGTGATGTGGACGACGCCGCCCAGGGCGTGACCACGAAGTAGGCTTGAGGATATGAGTGGCTCCTCGAAACGCGTCTTCGTCGCCCGCCTCATCTCCGCCCCGGTCTTCGACCCCCTCGGCGATCAGGTGGGCCGCGTGCGCGACGTCGTCATCGTCTACCGCACGACGATGCGCCAGTACCCGCGCGTCATCGGGCTCGTCGTCGAGGTGCCCGGACGCCGCCGGGTGTTCGTGCCGATGGGGAGGGTGACCTCGATCGACGCCGGTCAGGTCATCACCACGGGACTCGTCAACATGCGCCGGTTCGAGCAGCGCCGCTCGGAGACCCTCGTCGTCAACGACCTCCTCGACCGCCGCCTGCGCCTGCGCGAGGACGACTCCCCCGTCCAGATCGAGGACGTCGGCATCGAGCAGCAGGTCAACCGCGACTGGGAGGTCACCCGCCTCTTCGTCCGTCGCGTCCAGGAGCGCAGCAGCGCCTTCTCCGCCTTCCGCCGGCGCGGGGAGACGATGCAGATCTCGTGGACGGACGCCGACCATCCCGCGGACTCCGCCCACGATCAGGAAGCCACGCAGCTCATCGCCGCGTACCAGGACACGAAGCCGGCCGACCTCGCCGACGTCCTCTTCGAGATGACGCCCGAGCGCCGTCTCCAGGTCGCCCGCGCCCTCGACGACGAACGCCTCGCCGACGTCATCGAGGAGCTGCCGGACGAGACCCAGGTCGAACTCCTCTCCGCCCTCGACACGGAGAGAGCCGTCGTCGTCCTCGAGGAGATGGAGCCCGACGACGCCGCCGACCTCCTCGGCGAGCTCACCGACGAACAGGCCGAGCGGTTCCTCACGCTCATGGAGCCCGACGACGCCGAGGACGTGCGCACCCTGCTCTCCTACGACGAGCACACCGCCGGTGGTCTGATGACGACCGAACCGGTCATCCTCACCCCGGAGACGACCGTCGCCGAGGCGCTCGCCCACGTCCGCCGCGAGGACCTCCCGCCGGCGCTCGCCGCGGCGATCTTCGTGTGCCGCCAGCCCATCGAGACCCCGACCGGCAAGTACCTCGGCCTCGTCCACATCCAGGAGATGCTGCGCCATCCGCCGCACGAGGCGGTCGGCATCATGCTCGACACCGAGGTCGACCCGATGCCGCCGGACACCCCGCTGGCCGAGGTGACGAAGTTCCTCGCGGCGTACAATCTGGTGTCGGTGCCGATCACCGATGAGAACGACCGACTCATCGGCGTCGTCACCGTCGATGACGTCCTCGACGAGCTGCTGCCCGAGGACTGGCGCACGACCGGCCGCGACGACCACAGAAGGGGGTAACCATGCCGACCGACGATTTCGACGTCCCCCGCTCCTCGAAGCGCAAGCTGCCCCGGTTCGCGATCTCCCCGGAGACCTTCGGCCGCGGCGCCGAGGCGTTCGCCCGCTTCATGGGCACCCCGGCGTTCCTCGTCGGGATGACGGTGTTCTGTGCCGTGTGGCTGCTGTGGAACACGCTGCTGCCCGAGGCGGTGCAGTTCGATCCGCGTTCGCTCAACTTCACCCTGCTCACCCTCATCCTCTCCCTGCAGGCCTCGTACGCGGCCCCGCTCATCCTGCTCGCCGAGAACCGCAGCGCCGACCGCGACCGCGTCGAGTTCGAGCACGACCGGCAGCGGGCCGAGCGCAACCTCGCCGACACCGAATACCTCGCCCGTGAGGTCGCGGCCCTGCGCATCGCGATGCGCGAGGTCGCCACCCGCGACTTCATCCGCTCCGAGCTCAAAGATCTGCTCAAGGAGCTCGAAGAGGACGCCGCCAAGGACAGCGGCGGAGCAGACGACCACAGCCCGCGCGACACGAAGGGAGGCCGCTGATGAGCAGCGCCCTGACCATCGACGCCGTGAGGGAGGCCCTCACCACCGTCATCGACCCGGAGATCCGGCGCAACATCGTCGACCTCGACATGGTCTCCGACATCGCCGTCGACGGCGGCACCGTCACCGTCACCGTTCTCCTCACGATCTCCGGCTGCCCGCTCAAGGACACGATCACCCGCGACACCGAGGCGGCCGTGGGCCGGCTCGAGGGCGTCACCGAGGTGGTCGTCGAGCTCGGGACGATGACTCCCGAACAGCGCACCGCGATGCGGGAGAAGCTCCAGGGCCCCGGCGGCACCCGGGAGGTGCCGTTCGCGAAGCCGGAGTCCCTGACGAAGGTCTATGCCGTCGCCTCCGGCAAGGGCGGGGTCGGCAAGTCCTCGGTGACGGCCAACCTCGCCGCGGCGCTGGCCGCGAAGGGCCTGCGCGTGGGTCTCGTCGACGCCGACATCTACGGCTTCTCGATCCCGACGATGCTCGGCCTGTCCGGGCAGCCCACCCGGGTCGACGACATGATCATCCCCCAGGTCGCCCACGACGTGAAGGTGATGAGCATCGGGATGTTCGTCCCCGGCAACCAGGCCGTCGTGTGGCGGGGACCGATGCTCCACCGCGCCCTCCAGCAGTTCCTCACGGATGTCTTCTGGGGCGACCTCGACATCCTGCTCCTCGACCTGCCCCCGGGCACCGGCGACATAGCGATCTCCGTGGCGCAGCTGCTGCCGAACTCCGAACTCCTCGTCATCACCACCCCGCAGCAGGCCTCGGCGCAGGTCGCCGAGCGGGCCGGCGCGATCGCCACGCAGACGAACCAGCCGATCGCCGGGGTCATCGAGAACATGTCGTGGATGGAGCTGCCCGACGGCACCCGGATGGACGTCTTCGGCACCGGCGGCGGGCAGACCGTGGCCGAGAATCTCGCCGCGACGACGAACACCGAGGTGGAGCTGCTCACCCAGATCCCCCTCGACACGCTCGTGCGGGAGGGCTCCGATGCGGGCACGCCCGTCGTGCTCAGCCGCCCCGACTCCCCTGCCGCGCAGGCGTTCGACTCGCTGGCCGAGCGCCTCGCGCAGCGCTCGCGCGGCCTCTCGGGACGCTCGCTCGGCCTCAGCCCTGTGTGACGACACGCCGACGATCACGTCACATCGTTGTCACTGCTCGTCATCGGTGATCACAATCGTGCAACTCCGGTGTGATCTCTGCCCTGAGATCTGTCTCACGACGCTCCCGCAGCGTCCCCGTCAGTGCTGGTGAGACCCATCAGAGCAGGTGAGAGGCTTCACTGCCGCTGTCGTGAGCGTGTCAGGGCGGTCCTTTAGACTGGACGGCGAGCATCCCCCACAGTCGCTTTTAGGACCTCTCTTTGACATTCCCTTCGCGTCGCCGTGCCCTGCGTCCCCTCGCCGCCCTCACCGCCGTCTCCGCTGCCCTCACCCTGCTGTCGGGCTGCGTCGTCGCCGACGGCACCCGTGACGGCTCGTCCGCGTCTCAGGCGCAGCGGTCGACGCCGAGGACAATCTGCAGACGCTCACGTCGGCCCTGCGCAGCTACGCTGTCGTCGATGCGAAGACGACGCCGAGCTCCGATGCGCACCTCTTCGGTCTGCCCGGTGCGAAGTCCCTGGCCGCCGCCACGGAGAAGGTCGTCCTCGGCGGCTTCGAATCCGCCGGCGCGTTCGGCGACCGCAAGGCCTTCAGCCCCGTCGTCACCGACCCCTCCGAGCGGTGGGAGGCCTCGAGGTTCACCGCACCCGCAGCGAACCCGACCGCCTCGACATCGACGCAGCCGACCGCCTCGGCGAATACCCCCGGCACCACCGGCGGGGAAGTCGACTACAGCAACCGCGTCCTCGCCGCCGGCGGTGACTACCTCGTCAGCGCCGTGACGGAGAACCGCGCACCGAAGAGCCCGCAGCTCGGCGTCCCGGGCACCTCGACGCCCGCCCCGAGCTCGACGCCCGCCTCGGCGCCGGCCGCAGCGACGACGGTGTTCGTCACGGACCTCGCCGAGGACACGACCGTCGAGGCCGCCGACCTCTTCACGGCGAAGACGGACCCGGGCGCGATCGGCGCCGATGAGAACGGTGCGCTCACCGTCGGCGGCGAGCCGGTGGACACCGACGATCTCACCGCTCTCGGCCGGACGGTGACGACAGCGCTGCACACCCCCGTCAACCTGCCGCAGGGGGCCGATGAGCGCGATCCCGACTACTCGTGCGCCCTGCTGCCGTGCGTGGCCCTGACCTACGACGACGGTCCGGGAGAGACGTCGATCGAGGACAAGCTGCTCGCCGATGCGAAGGACGCGAAGATCCGTCTCACGTACTTCCTCCTCGGCAAGAACGTCGAGCACAATCCCGGGGTCGTCGGTCGCATGGCTGAGGCCGGACACGAGCTCGGCAACCACTCGTGGAGCCACCCGCAGCTGTCGAAGGAGAGCCCTGAGGCGGTGAAGAAGCAGATCGGCGACACCGACAAGGCGATCGAGAAGGCCGGCGGCGGCAAGGTCACCGTCATGCGCCCGCCCTACGGTGCGATGTCGAAGGCCTCGGCGAAGGCCATCGACCATCCGGCGATCATGTGGGACGTCGACACCGAGGACTGGCGGCACAAGAGCGCGTCGATGATCGTCGACGCCGTCCGCGCCGCGGCGAAGCCCGGCTCGGTCGTGCTCATGCACTCGATCCATCCGACGACGATCGATGCGGCACCGGAGGTGTTCAAGACCATCGCGGACGAGGGGCTCTACGCCGTGACCGTGTCCGATCTCTTCTCGGAGAAGACGATGGAGAGCGGAGCCGAGTACTTCTGCCGCGGGTACTCCACGGCGCTGTGCTCGAACCCCGAGCATCCCGCGGTCCACCGCAACTGAGGCGCGCTGCGCGCAGGAGCATTGCAGCCGGTCAGGCGCTGAGGCGGTCAGCCGTGCAGGATCAGCTGCTCGCGGGCGCGCTGAGCACACAGAGCAATGGCCCCGTCACGTCGGTGACGGGGCCATTGGTCTGTGCTCAACAGCGGTCGGCGTGCAGCGGACGGTCGGCGGGCAGCAGCCGGCCTGCGAGCAACGGCTCGGGGTGGCGCTGAGGCGGCAGTGCAGTGGAGACGAGGGGCTCAGTCAGGTGGCTTCGGAGTCGAAGGGGGCCGCCTCGGCGCGATTGCGGCGCACATGCTGCGCCTGGAACCGCTCGATCGGCGAAGCCGCTGCGGCAGCTCCCCCGGCGGCACCGGCAGCGCCACCTGCAGCTCTCCCCGCAGCACCGGTTCCTGCAGCGCCATTCGGGTCCTCCGTGTCGTCCTGGGCGGCGGGAGCGGCGAGCTCCTCGCGGCGCTTGGCCTCACGGATCGCCGAATCCTCTTCGACGAGGGCCTCGCGGACGATGCGACGCGGATCGTACTGGCGCGGGTCGAGCTTCTGCCAGTCGACGTCCTTGAAGTCGTCGCCGAAGTCGCGTTTGACGTTGTCCTTCGCACCCTCGGCCATGCGGCGGAGCTGGCGCACGAGGTCGCGCAGCTTCTGGGCGTATTCGGGGAGGCGTTTGGGGCCGATCACTACGAGAGCGACGATCACGAGGATGACCATCTCGGTGCCGTTGACGCCAAACATGATCTCCATTCTAACGCCGCTGAGAAGTATGCTCGTTCTCAGGTCGTGTCCCCGTTCGCAAGGAGAGAAGCCGTGGACGAGGTCGTCGTCGAACGCGTGCTGCGCATCGTCGAACTCGTGCCGTCCGGCCGCGTCGTCAGCTACGGCACCGTCGGCGTCGTCGCCTCCTGCTCGCCCCGCTACGTGGGCCGTGTGATGAAGGAGTACGGGGCGAACGTCACCTGGTGGCGCGTCGTCAACGCCGCCGGTTCCCTGCCGGCACCGCTGCTCGGACGCGCCCGGGACCACTGGCGGGCCGAAGCCACCGCTCACACCCTGGAGAAGGCGCTCACCTCGGCGTTTCTCAGCCCAGAGGATCTCGACGCGTTGTGGGCGCGCCACGGAAGAGACCCAGAGGAGCGGTTAGACTGACGGTTGAGCAGCAGCGGAAAGCGAGGGGTCGATTGTCACGTGAGCATGCCGGTGATGTGACGTTCGCCGAGCAGTACAACGGACCTGACGCGCTGCTCGACGCCGCCCGGACCCTCTCCCACGAGTACGGGATCAGCCCGGTGTCGCAGACGACCTCGGCCACCCTCACCCTGCTCGCGCGCCTCCTCGGCCCCGTCGCCGCAGTCGAGGTCGGCACAGGAACCGGAACGTCGACGCTCGCACTTCTGCGCGGCATGCCGAACGCCGGGATACTCACCTCGATCGATACGAACTCCACCGCGCAGGGTGCCGCCCGCGACCTCATCGACCTTGCCGGCATCCGTCCCGGGCGGCTGCGACTGATGAGCGGACGCGCCGAGGATGTCCTCCTCCGCCTCGCCCCGAGCGCCTATGACCTCGTCTTCCTCGACGTCGACCCCGTCGGGCTCGAGCGGATGATCGAACCGGCGCTGCGTCTCCTCGACGCTCAGGGGCTCCTCGTCATCAACCAGACGCTGCTCGCCGGCAGCGTCGCCGACCCCGTCGACCGGTCCGCGCGCACGCAGGCGGCACGGGGTCTGCTCAACCGGCTGGCCGCTCAGGAGCGCCTCGAACGCGTCCTGCTGCCGATCGGCGAGGGCCTGCTGGCCGTGCAGAAGACGTGGCGCTGACCCATTCCCGCACTCGCAGGCCAGGCTCCCCGATGGGCAGATAAGCGGCAGAGACAGAGAAGCAGCAGAGACGAATCGTCTCTGCTGCTTCTCATGCGGGCTGTGCTGCCGGTCAGATGCCCAGGGTCTCCGCGAGGGTGTCGTGCAGAGCCGTCGCTTCGTCAGCGCTGAGCTCGATCACGAGTCGGCCACCGCCCTCCACCGGAAGCCGCATGACCATGCCGCGGCCTTCCTTGGTGACTTCCAGAGGTCCGTCGCCGGTGCGGGGTTTCTGAGCTGCCATGTGGGCGCAACCTTTCGTTGTTTGAACAGAGTGAACAGATCACACGATCAGCCCACTGTGATAGTCCGATTATTCCATGAACCGCACTCGCACGGGGACACTTGCCGAAATTGTCGCAGATCACGGCGGCAGGTCGGACGGCGGAGTGAAGTGCCAGAGGTAGCCCACCCAGACGATCTGGAGCATGATGAACGCCGCGATGACGACGACGCGGTACCCGCGCGAGCGCACCGCCGCCAGGGTCAGCGCGATCGGGAAGAGCGGCAGCAGCAGGCGCAGAGTCGAGGTCTGCGGGGTGAAGAAGATGAGCAGGTAGAGCCCGTAGGCGGTGCAGAAGAGCTGCAGCGTCCGGCCCATCCGCGCACCCGCGGGCGAGAAGATGAGGGCGAGCATTCCGGCGATGACGCCGAAGAGGAGGAGCGGTCCGAACGGACCGACGAGGCCATTGGCCGCCCCCAGCCATTGGACGAAGTACGACGATGTCCCGGTGTGCCAGGCCGCCTCGGTGTCGGTGTAGGCCGTTATCGACCCCGTCGTCAGCCACGCATGGATGGGGTGGAGAAGAGCCGCGACGCACGAGAGCACGCCGAGCGTCCACGAGCGCACGACCTCCCCGAGCGGGTACGGATCGGTCCGGCGGCGGAGGAAGCGGTCGATGAGCACGAAGAGCATGAAGAACGAGAACGCCACGCCGATGGGCCGGGAGAGGTCCATGAGGATGACGACGGGGATCGCCGTGAGGTAGCGGCGTTCGACGACGAAGAGGAGGGCCAGGGCCTGGAGCAGGAGGGTGAGCGATTCGGCGTAGCCGGTGGAGAACACCGCCGCGGGCGGGAAGACCATGACGAATGCGAGTGCGGTGAGCGCCTGGCCGGGCGGGACGAACTTGCGGAAGAGCGTGAGGATGACGATCGAGGCCAGGCCCGCGGCGATCGTCGACACGAGCGGGGAGATGACCTCGTAGCTCAGTCCGGTCAGACGCGCGATCTCCCCGGTGATCGCCGGGTGGAGCGGATAGAAGGCCCACTGATTCTGGATGATGTCACCGGTCTCGGTGACCGGCAGGGTGGCGGGATACCCCTCGCTTGCGACGCGCGCGTACCATGCGGAGTCCCAGAAGTTGAGGAAGTCGCCGAGCGTCGTCGTCACCGGGCTCGACGACCAGCCGGCGACCTCCTGCCGGCGCAGCACCGCGGCGAAGATCGAGATGCTCACGATCCGGGAGGCGACGTAGACGGTCAGCGCCTGCAGCCACAGCGGGAGCTGGAGGAAGAGGACGCCGGCCCGGTGGAGGCGGGAGGAGTTGAAGAGTTCGGGGACGAGGGTGATGCCGGGGAGGTCTGCGGGTCTGCTCATCGCTTAACGGTGCGCGGCTTCCAGTTCGCTGATGCGCTCGCGCAGTCGGCCGATCGCCGCATCGACCTCGTCCATCCGGTACCCCCGCAGGGCCGGCCGGAACCTCAGCTCATCGACGTCCTCGACAGTGAAGTCGCCGGACAGCGGGGCGGCCACAGCATCGGTCTCCTCGGCGGCCTCGGAGCTGAAGAGCTCGAAGGATGCGGCAAGGACGATGACGAGAACGAAGATCGCCGCCGCGACCCCGATGACAATCCACAATGGCATGGGACCATCATTTCACATCGACCCTGAGCATCGCCGGAGGTCGGCGTGTGCGAACCCTCTCAGCGGAGGCCTGTCTCAGCGGAGGCCGCGGACCGTGTGCCGCGGCTGCGCCTCACCGGTGATCGCGAGCGTCACGGCGATCGCGTCGGCGGTCGCCGCCACGTCGTGGGCGCGGATGATCGCCGCGCCCCGTTCGACCGCCAGTGCCGTCGCCGCGATCGTCCCGTGCAGTCGGTCGGCGGGTCCGGCCGCGCCGATCGTCTCCCCGATGAAGTCCTTCCGGGAGATCGCCAGCAGCACCGGGTAGCCGGTGTCGCGGAAGCGGGTGAGCTCCCGCAGCAGGCGCAGCGAGTGATAGGTGTTCTTCCCGAAGTCCGGGGTCGGGTCGATGACGATGCGCTCCGGAGCGACCCCGGCCCGCTGGGCCGCCTCGGCGAGGGCGACGACCCCGGCGACGGCGTCGGTGACGACCTCGCCGGCATGGAGGCCGTAGCGGCTGCGATGGGCGTCGGTGCGCGGGGTCAGGCCACCGGTGTGGGAGCACACGAGGCCGACGTCGAAGGCGGCCGCCACCTCGGCGACACGGGGATCAGCACCGGCCCAGGTGTCGTTGAGGAGGCCCGCGCCGGCCGCGCAGACGGCCTCGGCCACCTCGGCGCGCCACGTGTCGACGCTGATGAGGAGGCCGGGATGGCGCTCCCGGACGGCGGTGACGGCCGGGGCGACGCGGTCGATCTCCTCGGCCACGGAGATCTCCCTCCCCCGACCGGCGCGGACTCCGCCGATGTCGACGATCCGCGCCCCCGCCTCGGCGGCGGCATCGACGGCGGCCAGCGCACCGCCTAAGGTCGCCGCGGATTCGTAGAACGAATCCGTCGTCCGGTTGACCACGGCCATGATGACGGGAGCACCGGGCCGGGCGTCGTCGAGGACGCTGCGGGCACGGACCGGTAGGGCGGAGCCGCTGGGTCGGGCCTGCGCGCGGTCCCTCACTGTTCGGGGCCCGCGCCGCCCACGGGGGCGTCGGGGATGGAGCCGCCGGGGCCGATGTGGGCGACGACCTCGTCGATGTCGTCGGTGAGGATGAAGAGGTCGAGGTCGGTGTCCGAGATCGTGCCCGAGGCCAGCAGCGTGCTCCTGATCCACTCGACGAGGCCCGACCAGTACGCGGTGCCGAAGAGGACGACGGGGAACGAGGTGACCTTGCCGGTCTGGACGAGGGTGAAGGCCTCGAAGAGCTCATCGAGGGTGCCGAAGCCGCCGGGCATGACGACGAAGCCGCGCGAGTACTTGAGGAACATCGTCTTGCGGACGAAGAAGTACCGGAAGTTCACGCCGAGTTCGACGTAGTCGTTGAGGCCGGATTCGAAGGGCAGCTCGATGCCGAGGCCGATCGAGACTCCCCCGGCCTCCATCGCACCGAGGTTGCCGGCCTCCATGATGCCCGGTCCCCCGCCGGTGATGATCGCATTGCCGTTCTCCGCGAGCCGGCGCGCGATCTCCCGGGCGTCGTTGTAGGCCTGCGTCTGCGGGCCGAGCCGGGCGGAGCCGAAGATCGAGACGGCGGGGCCGACTTCGGCGAGCGAGCCGAAGCCCTCGACGAACTCGGCCTGGATGCGCATCACCCGCCACGGATCCTCATGGACCCAGTTCGACGGTCCGCGCGATTCGAGGAGACGCTGATCAGTCGTCGTCGTCGGCACCTGGGAGCCGCGCAGGCGCAGCGGGCCCTTGCTGTAGAACTGCGGGTCCTCGCCGGGCTCAGGCTGGGGTGGGGCGTCATTCTGCGGCGAGGCGTCCATCTGCGAGGCATCGGCCTGGGACGCAGTGCCGTCGGCCTGTGGTGCGGCGTCGGCCTGCGGTGGTGCGCCGTCCTGCGCCGGTGCGCTCTCCTGCGGTCCAGAACCCTGCGGTCCGGCGTCGGATCGTGCCTGTGCCGGTGTGCCTGAGTGTGTCGACATCGGTCTCACCCCTCCTCGAGGTAGCTCACGAGCGCCCGGGTCGCGTCCTCCACTTCCCGGACCCTGACATGCTCGTCTGACTTGTGAGCATACAGAGGGTTGCCCGGGCCGAAATTCACCGCCGGCACTCCGAGCGCGCTGAAGCGCGAGACATCGGTCCATCCGAGCTTCGCGGCGGGTTCGGCGCCGAGGGCTGTGAGGAAGTCCTGCGCGATCGGCCGGTCGAGTCCGGGCCGGGCGCCTTCCGCGGCATCGGTGACGACGACGTCGAAGCCGGTGAAGAGCTCACGGAGGAAGCCCTCGGCCTCGGCCGCCGACTTCGACGGCGCGAACCGGTAGTTGACGGAGACCCGGCATTCGTCGGGGACGACATTGCCGGCGACTCCCCCGCTGATCGCCACGGCCGACAGGGATTCGCGGTAGTCGAGTCCGTCGACGGTGACTGTCTCGGACACGTGGTCGGCGAGGCGGGTGAGCACCTCGGCGGCGGCGTGGATGGCGTTGACGCCCATGAAGGCCCGCGCCGAATGCGCCCGCACACCGTGGGTCGTGACGTCGACGCGGATCGTGCCGTTGCAGCCGCCCTCGACGCTCGCGTTCGAGGGTTCGCCGAGGATCGCGAAGTCCCCGTCCAACCAGTCCGGGTGGTTCCGGGCGACACGGCCGAGGCCGTTGAGCGCGGCGTCGACCTCCTCGTGGTCGTAGAAGACCCAGCTGACGTCGCGCGTCGGGTTGCGCAGGGCTGCCGCGGTGACGAGCTGCATCGCCACGCCCGCCTTCATATCGCAGGCCCCACGGCCCCAGACGATGTCCTCTGCGGGGACGGCCGCCTCGGCGGGAGACGCCCCCGGTGCGCCCTGGCCGGGGTGCGGCTCGGCACTCTCTCCCGCGGGGCCGGCGGCGGTGCCGACGAAGCGCAGGGGCGGGAGATTGCCTTCGACGGGGACGGTGTCGAGGTGACCGGCGACGACGATGCGCTCGCTGCGCCCGAGCCGGGTGCGGGCGACGATCGTGTCGCCGTCGCGGAGGATCTCCAGGTCAGGGCCGTCCCCGGCGCTGATCGTCTGCAGCACGGCCTCGACGGCATCGGTGATCGCCGCCTCGTTGCCGGAGACGGATTCGATCGCGCACAGCCGGCCCGTGAGCTCGCCCGGATCGTCGATGGCGGCGAGCAGATACTCGCCGAGGTCACCGTCGGGAACGAAGGCGGATGTGGTCTCAGCAGGTGGATGAGCGGTCATACGGCTTAGCCTAGTACCGCGGTCACCGACTAGGCTTGCGGTCATGACACAACGCATCGTTTCCGCGCGTGGACTCGCCACGCAGCATGAGAACACCGTCCTCTCCGTCTGGTACCCGACCCTGAGCGTCGCCGACGATTTCACCGACGCCGAGGCGGCCGCCACCGCCCTCGCGTCCGAGGACGGACTCGACGCGCTGACCGGAGAGGATCCGGCCCGGGGAACGACGACGACCGTGGTGACGAC
Source organism: Brevibacterium sp. LAARM2_SD2 (assembly GCF_057364785.1). NCBI lineage: Bacteria > Bacillati > Actinomycetota > Actinomycetes > Micrococcales > Brevibacteriaceae > Brevibacterium > Brevibacterium sp. LAARM2_SD2. The sequence goes on from NZ_JBNFOM010000025.1 coordinate 12,896, forward strand.
GACGATCGACCTCGACGAAGCGCCCGCCTCGGCGGCCGATGTCTACCTCCGCCTCCACGCGCTCTCCCACCGCATCGTCGTGCCCAACGACGTCAACCTCGACGGCATCTTCGGTCACATCGCCAACGTCGTGTGGACCTCGGCGGGCGCCTGCTCGCCCGAGGGCTTCGAGGCCACCCGCGCGAAGCTGCTCGCCAACGGCCCCGTCGCGGTCTTCGGCCTCGACAAGTTCCCGCGGATGACGGACTTCGTCATCCCCTCCGGAGTGCGCATCGGCGACGCCGACCGGGTCCGCCTCGGCGCGCATCTGGCCCCGGGCACGACGGTCATGCATGAGGGCTTCGTCAACTTCAACGCCGGCACCCTGGGCTCGGCGATGGTCGAGGGACGCATCTCGCAGGGCGTCGTCGTCGGCGACGGGTCGGACGTCGGCGGCGGGGCCTCGATCATGGGCACGCTCTCCGGGGGCGGCACGCACCGCATCTCGATCGGCACGGGCAGCCTGCTCGGCGCGAACTCCGGTGTCGGCATCTCGATCGGCGACGACTGCATCGTCGAGGCCGGCCTCTATCTCACCGCCGGCACGCGCTTGAGTGTGCTCGGCGACGACGAGCGGGTCGTCAAGGCCTCGGAGCTCAGCGGAGCGAACAACATCCTCTTCCGCCGCAATTCCGTCACCGGTGCCGTCGAGGCGATCGCGCGTTCGGCCAAGGGCATCGAGCTCAACCCCGACCTCCACTGAGGTCCGGGGCGGTCGCTGAAAGACGGCGCCTCGATTCGCACCCACGCCGATCGGGTCGTGGGCAGCCCTCCGGAACCGAGCAATCGCCTCGGTGCCGGAGGGCTGTTTCGCTGCGCTGCCCGGCCGGGCCGGGCCGGCGGAAGGACGAACGACCGCGGATGAGGGCGGCCGCTTTGGCAGCCCCGCCCCCGGAGGTTCACACACAACCCGTGCGGGCGTAGGAGACGCGACTCCGCGGTGTGCGTGCGAAGCCACGCGGTGTGTATCGCGCGAAGCGTTGTGTATCGCACTCCGGGTTGTTCAACGGCTTGCGGGGCGCGAATTCGGCAGCCGCTCCGGCAGCCCCGCCCCCGGAGCCTCACACACACCCCGTGCACGCGTAGGTCAAGCGACTCCGCGGTGTGTGTGCGAAGCCACGCGGTGTGTATCGCGATGCAGGTTGTGTGCGGCACTCAGGGTTGTGGTCGGAGCTGCGGTGAGTTCCAGCGTGCCGGGTGGTGAGCGGCGCCGCGGGTTGCGATCGGCACCGCGATCACCCCACACGACAGCAGCCCTCCGGGCACTCAGCCACGGACGGTGGCGGAGCAACCGGAGGGCTGCTGGAGTGGAGAGAGAAACTCAGCGCTCGCTGATGTCCTCGTAGTCGCGGGAGACCGCGCCGGTGTAGACCTGACGGGGACGGCCGATGCGCGTCTCGGGATCGTTGATCATCTCGCGCCACTGGGCGATCCAGCCCGGGAGACGACCGACGGAGAAGAGCACCGTGAACATGTTCGTCGGGAAGCCGAGCGCCTTGTAGATCAGACCGGTGTAGAAGTCGACGTTCGGGTAGAGCTTGCGCTCGACGAAGTAGTCGTCGGCCAGCGCGATCTCCTCGAGCTGCATCGCGAGCTCGAGCAGCGGGTCGCCGCCGTTGCGGGCGAGCACCTCGTCGGCGGTCTTCTTGATGATCTTCGCGCGCGGGTCGTAGTTCTTGTACACCCGGTGGCCGAAGCCCATGAGGCGCACGCCCTCTTCCTTGTTCTTCACGCGCTCCATGAACTTCTTCGGACCGTCGTCGGAGGCCGCGATCGACTGGAGCATCTCGAGCACCGCCGAGTTCGCACCGCCGTGCAGGGGGCCGGCCAGGGCGTTGATGCCCGCGGAGATCGACTGGAAGATGTTCGCCTGAGCGGAGCCGACGAGGCGGACGGTCGACGTCGAGCAGTTCTGCTCGTGATCGGCGTGGAGGATGAAGAGCTGATCCATCGCCTTGACCGCCAGCGGGTCCGGCTCGTAGGGCTCGGACGGCACACCGAAGTTCACCCGGAGGAAGTTCTCCACGAGGCTGAGCGAATTGTCCGGGTGGATGACGGGCAGGCCCATGTTCTTCCGGTGCGCGAGCGCCGCGATCGTCGGCATCTTCGCGAGCAGCCGGTAGGACGAGGTGTCGACCTGCTCCTCGTCAAAAACATCGAGGTCATCTTGGTAGAAAGTCGACAAAGCCGCTACAGCGGCTGAAACCATGGGCATCGGGTGCGCATCGTAGGGGAACGCACGGAAGAACCGACGCAGATCCTCGTGGACGATCGTGTGCTTGCGCAGACGCGAATCGAAGGCATCGTACTGCTCCTGAGTGGGCAGTTCGCCGTGGATGAGGAGGTAGCAGACTTCGACGAAGTTCGACTTCTCCGCGAGCTGCTCGATCGGATAGCCCCGGTACTGCAGAACGCCGGCGTTGCCGTCGATGTAGGTGATCGCCGAGGAGGTCGATGCGGTGTTGCCGAATCCCGGGTCATAGGTGACGGCTCCGGTCTCCTTGAGCAGAGAGCCGATGCGATATCCGTTGTTGCCCTCAGTGGCCGGCACTTCTGGCAGTGCCAGGTCCGTATCGGCAATCCTGAGATTCGCTTCGGTCGGCATATGTTCTCCTCACCGTCGACCCACCCCAAGAACTTCTTGGGGCGTCTTGCACAGTTCCCTCAAAGACTACCCACTCCCTGAGGATTCGAAAAATCACTGCACCCAGTGCATACTGACCGGTAACATGTCCTACCTGGTCAGACATGTTGCGGCTGGGTGAAATCAGAGCGGCCTGAGCGACCTCATTCCGCGGCGGCGAGCAGCCTCTGCGCGGCCTCGTCGATGCGCTCGTCCGTCGCCGTCAGCGCAATCCGCACATGCGAGGCGGCGGCATCGCCGTAGAACGCGGCCGGCCGCGACGATCCCGAGATCGGCGAGTGCGCCGATCGATTCCCAGCAGTCGACCCCGGCCGTCGCCCACAGATAGAGGCCGGCCTCGGAGTCGTCGATGCGGAATCCGAAGCTCTCGAGCGCCGGACGCAGCCGATCGCGCCGGCCCGGTAGCGCTCCTTCTGCTCGACGACGTGGTCGACATCGCGCAGTCCGGCGACCATCGCCGCCTGGATCGGCGCGGGCACGATCATGCCCGCGTGCTTCCGCGTCTTCGTCAGATCGCCGATGAGCTCGGCGTCGCCGGCGACGAACGCGGCACGGTAGCCGGCGAGATTCGACTGCTTCGACATCGAGTAGACGCTGAGCACCCCGGAGTGGTCACCCTCGGTCACTGACAGCACGCTCGGCGCGGGATCGTCGGAGACCCAGTTGAGGAGGCCGTAGCACTCGTCGGAGGCGACGACGACTCCGGCTGCGCGGGCACGGCGGACCACCTCGGCGAGGGTGTCCCGATCGAGGACGGCGCCGGTGGGATTGCCGGGGGTGTTGAGCCAGAGCAGGCCGATGGCCTCCAGCGAGGCACCGGCGAGGATCTCAGCGGCGTCGAGGCGGACGCAGTCGACCCCGGCGATCGTCGCCCCCATCTCGTAGGTGGGGTACGCCGCATGCGGGCACGCGACGCTCAGACTCAGCTGCCGCAGGCCGAGCAGGGTCGGCAGCCACGCGACGAACTCCTTCGACCCGATGGTCGGGAGCACCTCGGTGGCGGGGTCGACGGTAACGCCGTGCCAGGTGTCGTACCAGCCGGCGATCGCGGCGCGCAGCTCATCGGTGCCCGTCGTCGTCGGGTAGCCGTGGGCATCACCGGCCGCGGCCAGCGCGTCCTCGATGACCTGCGGCGTCGGGTCGACAGGGGTGCCGATCGAGAGGTCGCAGACCCCGCCGGGATGCTCGGCGGCCCGAGCCCGGTACGCGGTGAGCTTGTCCCACGGATAGTCGGGCAGATCGAGCCCGAAGCGGCGGTCCACCTCAGCCGTTCTGCGGCGGCAGGACGGAGATGATCGCGTGGTCCTTGCCGGTGTTGCCGAGCTTCGCGGCACCGCCGGGCGAACCGATGTCGTCGAAGAACTCGACGTTGGCCTTGTAGTACTCCGACCATTCCTCGGGGACGTCGTCCTCGTAGTAGATCGCTTCGACGGGGCACACGGGCTCACACGCGCCGCAGTCGACGCACTCGTCGGGGTGGATGTAGAGGGAGCGCTCCCCTCGTAGATGCAGTCGACCGGACATTCGTCGATGCAGGCCTTGTCCTTCACGTCAACGCAGGGCTGGGCGATGATGTACGTCACGGATTCGCGCTCCTCGGGAAACTGAAGTCGTTCTCTCCAGTCCACCATACGCCCTGAGCACGTGCCCAGTCTCCCAGGGAGGTCCCCGCACCCCCGTGGTCTCGGTCACGCCTGCGCCCGGCCCGCCGCCGTCTGCTCTAGGGTGGACTGAGGAATCACAGGATGAGGGAAGGGACTCCGTGGACGATCTGCAGCCCGGGAAGAGAGTCGTCGTGCGCTACTCGCTCGACCCCGGAGACAGCCATGCGACCTCCGACGCGCTCGGCGTCGTCACCGCTGCCGATGAGACCCGCGTCGGGATCGACACGAAGCGCGGTCCCGTGCGCATCCTCCGCGACCAGATCCTCCTCGTCCACGAGGTCCCCCCGGCCCCGACCCGCTCCGGCCGCATACACGAGATCGTCTCCGCCGTCGACCTGCGCCGGATCTCGGCGGCGGCCTGGCTGCCCGCCGACGTCTCGTGGCTCAACGCGGAGAACCTCCGCAACGAATCCCGCAGCGACGACGGCGATGACGTCGGCCTCCTCCAGAAGGGCTGGCTGCTGCGCAGCTCGGAGTCGGTGACCCGGCGGGCCAACAGCGCCCTGCCCGTCTCGGAGACGGGGCTGAGCTGGGAGGACGGCCTCGACGCCGTCGAAGCATGGTATGCCGCCAGGAACCGTCCGCCGGTCGTCCAGATCTACTCGTCCGATGACTCCGCCGGCCTCGACCCCGTGTGCGCGGGCCTCGGCCCGCTGCTCTCGGACCGCGGGTACACCGCCTCGGAGACCGTGCATCTGCTCACCGGATCCACCGCCGAGGCGGCCGGTGGTGCCGCCGGACCCGCCGAGGCGGCTGCTCCCGGCCTCGTCATCGACGTCACGGAGACCCCGAGTCCGCTGCACTATGCGGCATGGACGAGTGAGCGCGATCCCGGCTCCGCCGAGGCCCTCCGGGCTCTCATCGAAGCCGACGACCCGTGCCAGTTCGTCACCGCATGGGCTCAGCACCCCGACGGTTCGCAGACGATGGTCGCGACCTGCCGGGTCGTCGAGCGCAGCAAGTGGGGCGTCATCACCAACCTCGTCACGCGCCCCGACCTGCGTCGCCGCGGCGCCGGGCGCGCGGTCGTCCGGGCGGCCGCCGCGCTGCTCTCCCAGCGCGGAGTGCGGTCGTACCTCGTCGATGTCGAAGCGGGCAACACGGCCTCGCTCGAGCTCTTCGGCTCCCTCGGGGCGAGCATCCGCCACCGGTACTGGTTCGCCAGCCGCGGCTGAGCGGGCCCGACACAAACGTACCCGGCCCGGAAGGCCCAAATCGCGCCGACCTCAGTCGACCTGGCGCGGCTGAGCCGGCCCGGCACAAGCGGATCCGGCTTCAGCCGACCCGCAGAGTCACCCGCCTACTTGCACTCGACCTTGTTGACGGGGCGGTAGGTCGTGACGAAGGAGTCCTTCGTCGTCTTGCCCGTGGCAATCTCCTTCATCGTGCGGGTGATCTTGATCGACCAGCCCTCACGCGGAGACTGCGGCTTGCACGAGGATCCCGACTCCGTCACCGTCGCCGGAGAGGTGAAGGCGTAGCGGCCGGAGGAATCGGAGGAGACATCGAGGGTCTTGACGCCGAAGACCTTCGCATTCACCTTGCCGTCGGCCAGGTACATGTCGAGGACGACGGGCGTCTTCGACGTGTTCGTGAACTTGAGATCGATCGACGAGAAGTCGAGCGTCGTCTCCCGCCCCTCGGGGTAGCGCGAGATGTAGCGCGAATGCGCCTGGTGCTCGTCGAGGGAGAAGCCGGCGAAGAACGCGGCGTTGAACAGCGTCGTCGACACCTGTGAGACTCCCCCGCCGAAGTCCTCCTTCATCTGCCCTTCCGAGATCACTCCGGCGGGCTTGTAGCCGTTGGCCGCAGTGCGCTGACCGAGGGTGTCGTTGAGGGAGAACTGCTCACCGGGCTGGAGCACGGTGCCCGAGACCTCCTTCGAGGCCACGCGGAGGTTGTTGTCGCGGTTCGGGTCGGAGTCGTAGGGGGTGCTGAACTCGGAGACGACCTGGGAGACGTCGGCCTTCTCCGCGTCCTCGGTCGTGAACTCGGGGTCGACGGAGGCCAGGGTCACCTCGGCGGCCGCACTGTCCCCGTTGATCGCGTCGGTGACGGCCTTCGAGAGGTCGTCGGCCTTGATGCCGATGCCGGTCTCGGATGCGACGACCTTCGGTTTGCCGTCGACGATCTCATACGTCGCGTCCTTGGCGGGGCGGCCGATCTCCGTGTTCTCGTCGAGCGCCTGCTTCTGCAGCTCCTTCGCGTCGAACTCCGGCACGAGGGCGGAGTCCTTCGGGGTGAAGCTCAGGGTGTCCGCGATCGTCTCGGGGGCGATCGTGAGGTCCCCGCCCTTGACGTCGGAGTCCGCGTCCTTGCCGGGCACGGCCTTGACCGTGACGTCGCCGGCGACGGCGTCGGTGGCGAATCCCTGGGCGACCTCCTCGGCCTCCGCGGTCGTGATGTCGGGGTCCTCGTTCGTCGCCTCGACCGCCAGCGGCCCGTCCTGCTGCAGCCACTCCGAGGTGATCGCCGTGCGGATCGCGTCAGGTTCGACGGTCTGTCCGACGACGCCGTCCTTGACCGTCGGCGTCGTCTTGTCGTAGGTGACCTCGGCGTTGGCGGGGTCGACCTTGAGGGCCTGGGCGGCGTCTTCCGCGGCGGGGGTGAACGCCTGCTCGTCGACGGTGACGACGGGTGAGACCTCGTCGTCGCCGAAGAGCCGGTCCCAGAGGATCGTGGGGTTGAGCGTGAATCCGGTGACCCGGGCGACCGTCCCGTCGACATCGACGCCGATGCCGGCGTCCCCGGGTTTGAGCGTCGCCGTCGACTCGCCGGCGGTGAGCTCGATGTCCTGCGTCATCGGGTCGGCGAGGGCGTCCTCGAGGGTCGTGCTCGCATCGCTTGCGCTCTTGCCGCCGATGTCGACCCCGGCCACGGTGGTGCCGGGGGCGACGATGCGGCCGCTGAAGAGCCCGAGGAGGAGGTAGACCACGGCGAGGCCGAGCACGACGAACAGGGCGATGAGCCAGGGGCGGCGGCTGCGTCGCTTATCGGTTTCGGCACCGGATTCGGGGGTGCCGCCGGAGAGGGTGGGAGTGGACATCAGTCTTCCAACTTCAGCGTGTGCGTCCCGCGCGGCGCTTCTCCCGTCCCATCACAGGGGTGAAGGCGAAGACCGCGGCGACGATCATGGGGCCGAGCAGCCAGACAACTGACCGCAGGGTGCCTGTGACGATGGTGTCGGCACCCGGCAGCCACTGCGGCTGACCGAGGATATACGAGAGGAGAGCGATGACGATCGCAGCGACGAGCATGGGCCCGGTGCTGCGATACATCGTTTTGAGGTGCCAGAGTCCGGCGACCGCCATGAGCAGCGCCAGGGCCAGTCCCCAGGGAAGGATGACCGGTTGCTCGCCGAGGCGGACGACCGAGACATTGAGGTGCTGGAGTCCGCCGAGGAAGCCGATGAGCAGCCCGAGCAGCCCCGCGTGGATGAACGCGAGGACACCGGGCTTCTTCGGTTCCCGACGGCGCCGGCGACCGGCGAGGGCGTTCTCGTCCTCGATGGCTTCGAGGTCGAGCCCGGCAAGCACATGCAGAGCGGGTCCCGCCTGCACGGTCTCGGCGGGGATCGGCGTGCCCGCACCGATCGAGTAGTACTCGTGGTCGGGCAGCTTCGTGCCCACTCCGTTGGACAGCGCATAGAAGTCTCCGCCGACGCTGACCTGCGTGCGGTGGGCCGACAGCGCCGCCTGCTGCGCCGGCCGGGAGCCCGTGACGTCCTGGGCCACGGCGATCGGCCCGCTCGGGGCCTTCGTCGGGATCGTCTGCGCGGGCGCGAACCCGGACTCGGCGAATCCGGGCTGAGCGGGGTCGAAGGCGGCACGGGCCACCTCGGCGGGCACCTCGACGAAGAGGAGGCGACCCGTCGTCCACGTCGCCGCCTCGACGGCAGCCACGGTCGCGTCGTGGACGCGGACGTGGTCCGGGTGGCCGTAGCCGCCGTTGGCCGCATACGTGATGACGGCATGCGGGCGGACCTCGTCGATGACGGCCGCGATGTAGCCGGCGACGTCATCGACCGCTGCCGCGCAGAGCGCCCCCGCGGGCATCGTCGGGGCGGGAACGGCGTGGCCGTCGCTCCCCCAGGCCATCCCCGAATCCTCGAAGCGACGCTCGGGCAGGGTCGCCGCACCGCCTCGGCGAGTGCCGAGGAACCGGTGATCGGTGACGCCGAGCGCGCGCATGGCCGCCGCGATCTCCGTCTCCCGCACCTCGGCGAGGCCGGCTCGATCGCCTTCGAGTCCGCGGAGTTCGGGCGGGATGACCTCCCCGCCCTCTCCCCGGGTTGCGGTCAGCACTGTCACCTGGTCGCCCTCGGCGACCAGTTCGGCGATCGTGCCCCCTGTCGCGATCGTCTCATCATCGGGATGAGCGTGCACGAAGAGGATGCGCGGGGTGACACTCATGCGTTCTGGCGGCGCAGCTTCGCGTAGTTCTTCGCGCGTTCCTTCTGGTCGAGTTCGACCTTGCGGATGCGCACGGCGCTCGGAGTGACCTCGACGCATTCGTCCTCGCGGGCGAATTCGAGGCTCTCCTCGAGGGTGAGCTTGCGCGGCGGGACGAGGTTCTCGAAGGAGTCCGCGGAGGCCGAGCGCATGTTCGTCAGCTTCTTCTCCTTCGTGATATTGACGTCCATGTCATCGGCGCGCGAGTTCTCACCGACGATCTGGCCCTCGTAGACCTCGGAGGTCGGCTGCACGAAGAACGAGCCGCGCTCCTGGAGGTTGATCATCGCGTACGGGGTGACGGCGCCGGCGCGGTCGGCCACGAGCGAGCCGTTCGTGCGGAACTCGATGTGCCCGGCCCACGGACCGTATCCGGCGGAGATCGAGTTCGCGATGCCGGTGCCGCGGGTCTCGGTGAGGAACCGCGTGCGGAAGCCGATGAGGCCGCGGGCGGGGACGGTGAACTCCATGCGCACCCAGCCGGTGCCGTGGTTCGTCATCGTCGACATGACGCCCTTGCGGCTGGCCATGAGCTGGGTGACGGCGCCGAGGTAGTCCTCCGGAACGTCGATCGTGAGGTCCTCGAAGGGTTCGTGGACCTTGCCGTCGACGGTCTTCGTCACGACCTGGGGCTTGCCGACGGTGAGCTCGAAGCCCTCACGGCGCATCTGCTCGACGAGGATGGCCAGCGCGAGTTCGCCGCGGCCCTGGACCTCCCACGCGTCGGGACGCTCGGTGGGCAGCACCTTGAGGCTGACGTTGCGACGAGCTCGGCGTCGAGGCGGTCCTTGACCATGCGGGCGGTGACCTTCGTGCCCTTCTCGCGACCGGCCAGCGGCGAGGTGTTGATGCCGATGGTCATCGAGATCGCGGGATCGTCGATGACGATCGCCGGCATCGGCTTCGGGTTGTCGATGTCGGTGAGCGTGTCGCCGATCATGATGTCGGGGATGCCGGCGACGGCGACGATGTCACCGGCGGAGGCCTCGGTGGCGGGAACCCGGTCGAGACCCTGGGTCTCGAGGAGTTCGGTGATCTTCACCGAGCTGATCGCGTCGCCGCGGGCCCAGGCGACCTGCTGGCCCTTCTTCAGCGTGCCGCCGAAGATGCGCAGCAGGGCGAGACGGCCGAGGAACGGCGAGGCGTCGAGGTTCGTCACGTGCGCCTGGAGGATGCCGTCGGCGTTGATCTCCGGGGCCGGGATCGTCTCGATGATCGTCTTGAACAGCGGCTCGAGGTCCGGGTTGTCCGGGGCCTCGCCGTCGGCGGGCTGGTCGAGCGAGGCGGCGCCGACCTTCGCGGCGGCGAAGACGACGGGCACGTCGAGGACGGAGTCGACGTCGAGGTCGGGGACCTCGTCGGCGAGGTCGGAGGCGAGTCCGAGGAGGAGATCCTGGGAGTCCTCGACGACGCCGTCGATGCGGGCATCGGCGCGGTCGGTCTTGTTGATGACGAGGATGACCGGCAGCTTCGCGGCCAGGGCCTTGCGGAGGACGAAGCGCGTCTGCGGCAGCGGTCCCTCGGAGGCGTCGACGAGGAGGACGACGCCGTCGACCATCGACAGGCCGCGTTCGACCTCACCGCCGAAGTCGGCGTGGCCCGGGGTGTCGATGACGTTGATGACGATCGGCTCGTCGCCGGCCGAGGGGCCGTTGTAGAGCACCGAGGTGTTCTTCGCGAGGATCGTGATCCCCTTCTCCCGCTCGAGGTCGCCGGAGTCCATCACGCGTTCGGCGAAGTCACCGTGCTCGTTGAACACACCGGTCTGCCGGAGCATGGCGTCGACCAGAGTGGTCTTGCCGTGGTCGACGTGGGCGACGATTGCCACGTTGCGGCGGTTTTCCCGGCGCATGGGAGCTTCAGTCATCAATAGCCTTTTGAAGGTAGGGAGAATGGTCCGGTACGGACCCGACACTCAATTATACGCACCACCGCCCTTCCCCATTCACAGGCGGATGACATCAACTCGGCAGGGCGCGTGCCAGCGACTAAAAGATCGCCTGGGACTATCGCCGGAGAAGCCAGCGAGGCGGATCCGCCTCGACATCGCGTTCGACATCGCGTCGGATCCGCCTCACCGGCACCGAGGTGGTCGCCCTTATGCGTCCATCGTCGCTTCGAGCACGGCGTCCCTGGCCTCCCGGCGCTTGCGCTGCTCCTTGGGATCCGGAACCGGAACCGCGGAGAGCAGCCGCTGCGTGTACGGGTGGACGGGGTTGGCGACGACCTGCGAGCTCTGCCCGATCTCGACGAGGTAGCCGTGGCGCATCACCGCGATGCGCGAGGCGATGCGTTCGACGACGGCGAGGTCGTGGCTGATGAACAGGCACGCGAACCCGTAGAGCGCCTGCAGGCTCTCGAAGAGGTCGAGGACCTTCGCCTGCACGGAGACGTCGAGGGCCGAGGTCGGCTCATCGGCGATGAGCAGCTTGGGCCGCAGGCTCAGCGCCCTGGCGATGCCGATGCGCTGGCGCTGACCGCCCGAGAGCTCGTGCGGGTAGCGGTTGCGCATCGACGTCGGCAGCTCCACGGCGTGGAGGAGCTCTTCGACCTTCTTGTTGAGCGCCGGGCCCTTCATCCCCTCGTGGAGGTAGAGCGGCTCGCCGATCGACTCGCCGACGGGCAGACGCGGGTTGAGCGAGGAGCCGGGATCCTGGAACACGATCCCGACCTCTTTGCGCAGCGGCCGCAGCTGCTTGTTCGACAGCCCCTTGATGCTCTTTCCACCCACGAGCATGTCGCCCTCGACCGTGGGCAGGAGTCCGAGCGCGGCACGGCCGATCGTCGTCTTGCCCGACCCGGACTCGCCGACGAGGCCGACGACCTCTCCGGGAGCGATCGAGAGATTGATGTGGTGGGCGGCCCGGAAGGCCTTCTTCCGACCGAGCGCCGGGTACTCGATGGCGACGTCGCGCAGCTGGAGGGCAGAGGGCTTCGAGAAGTCCGCCTGCGACCCCGGATGGTAGTACGTCTCCGTCGAGTCCATCTCGATCAGAGGGTGGTCGGCCTCACCGGTCGAGGCGGACGTGGCCTCCGCGTCATCATCGGCCAGCGATCCCGCGCCGAGGTCGTCGCCTCCGGACTCGTCCGCCTCGGCCTCCTCGAGGTCGTGGAGCGCGACCTCGACGTCCCCCAGATCCGTGCCGAAGGCCTCGCCCTCGATCTCGGTGCCGAGGTGGGGCACCGCCTCGAGGAGCTGCTTCGTGTACGGATGCTGCGGGTTGTAGAAGATCTCATCGGCGGTGCCCGACTCGACGACCTTGCCCGCCCGCATGACGATGATGCGGTCGGCCATGTCCGCCACCACGCCCATGTCGTGCGTGATGAGGATGATGCCGGCGTCGAGCTTCGACTTGAGTTCACGCATGAGCTTGAGGATCTCGGCCTGCACCGTGACGTCGAGCGCCGTCGTCGGCTCATCGGCGATGAGCAGCTTCGGCTGGCACGCCAGCGCCTGCGCGATCATGATGCGCTGCCGCTGACCGCCCGAGAGCTGGTGCGGGAACGAGTGGAACCGCTCCTCGGGATCGGGGATCTCGACGAGGCGCATGAGCTCGAGAGCGCGCTCCTTCGCCTCGGTCGGCCCCATGTTCATGTGCACGCGCAGCGTCTCGACGATCTGGAAGCCTGCCGTGTAGACCGGGTTGAGCGCGGTCATCGGCTCCTGGAAGATCACCGAGATGTCGTTGCCGCGGATGTGCTGCATGCGCTCCTGCGGCAGTCCGATGAGCTCCGTGTCGCCGAGCTTCGCCGACCCCGTGGCTCGTCCGTTGGACGGCAGCAGACCGAGCAGGGACATGCTCGACTGCGATTTGCCCGAACCGGACTCACCGACGATCGCGAGCACTTCGCCCGCGTTGACCGTGTAGGTCAGTCCTTCGGCCGCCATCCACCATTCGTCGCTGACCCAGAAGTTCACTCCCAGGTCCGTGACGTCGAGGATCGGTGACTTCGCCGAGGCGGTCGCCTCCGCTGTGGTCTGTGCGGTCATCACTTGTCCCCCTTCTTCGCCATGCGCTCGGCCTTCTTCATCTTCCGCCAGCTCGGGATCGTCTTCATCCGCGGGTCGAACGCATCGCGCAGACCGTCGCCGATGAAGTTCACGCAGAGCGCGATGATGATGATGAAGAAGCCGGGCCACCAGAACAGCCACGGACGCGTCGCGAACGAGGTCTGGTACTCGCTGATGAGCTGACCGAGGGAGATGTCGGGCGGTGCGATGCCGAAGCCGAGGAAGCTCAGCGAGGCCTCGAGGACGATCGCCTGGCTCATCAGCAGCGTCGTGTTGACGATGATGACACCCATCGCATTGGGGATCATGTGCTTGAACATGATCCGGAAGTCGCTGGCGCCGGCGACCTTCGCCGAGTCGACGAACTCGCGTTCGCGCAGCGAGAGGAAGTCACCGCGGACGAGTCGGGCGAGACCGGTCCAGAGGATCGCACCGAGGACCAGGCCGAGCAGTGCTCCGCCGGTGCCCGAGACGAGCTTGCCGAGGATCGCGCCGACGACGATCGTCGGCAGGATGATGAAGCCGTCGGTGATGCGCATGAGCACCGAATCGACCCAGCCGCGGTAGTAGCCGGCCAGTGCCCCGACGATCGTGCCGATGATCAGCGACACCACACCGATGATGAGCATGACCATGATCGAGATCTGGGTGCCCTTCATCACGCGGGCGAAGTTGTCGCGGCCGATCTCGTCCTGGCCGAACGGGTGCTCACCGGGAGAGAAGATGTTCGACAGACTCCACGTCGGGGCACCGCCGGGATTGACGATCGGCCCCGATGCCGTGTGATTGAAGATCCACCACCCGGGTATCGGGCCGAAGCCCTGGGCTGTGAAGGCGAAGATGGCGACGAAGATGAACACAGCCAATCCGGCCATCGCACCCTTGTGGCGAACGAACTTGCGCAGAACGATCTTGCCCTGGCTCAGACCTTCGGTCTCTTTGGATTCAATCGCGTTGTCGCCGACCTCCGCGAGGTCGTCGATCGCGTCCTTGTTCTTGTTGTCGATGCTCATGCGTTCACTCGAATTCTCGGGTCGAGGACTGCGTAGAGGAAGTCCGCGACGAGGTTGGCGACGATCGCGAGGATGCCCGTGATGAGGATGTAGGCCATGATCGGATCGAGCTCGGACTGCCTCATCGAGTCGATGAAGAGCTTGCCCATGCCGTTCCAGCCGAAGATCGACTCCGTGATCACGGCACCGCCGATCATCGTGATGATGTCGACCGGGATGATCGAGGCCAACGGCAGCAGCGCATTGCGCAGCGCATGGCGCATGATCACCGTGCGCTCATTGAGGCCTTTGGCCCGCGCCGTGCGGATGTAGTCCTGCCCCATGACCTCGAGCATCGACCCGCGGGTGTAGCGCGTGTACGACGCGAACGAGATGAGGATGAGGGCGATCGACGGCAGCAGGAGGTGTGTGAACGTGTCGAGATTCGTGATCCAGAAATCGCCGTCGACGTTCGGGGCCGAGGCACCGATCGTCGCGATCGGGCGGTTGTTGATCGCGGGACTGTTCGAGTATTCGGTCCACCCCTGGAGCACGCGGTCGGCGAAGATCGTCACCGCGATGATGAGGGTGGTGAAGAACGTCGTCCGCACGGTGTCCCACGGATCCGGTCCGCGGAACGCGAGGCCGACGGCGATCGCCACGCCGATGGCGACGACCAGGAGGCCGAACATCCACAGCCAGTTCATCTCCTGGTAGTAGAAGAGGTATTGGAGCGGCATGTAGAGGAGCGCTCCGATGACGGCGATCGTCAGTGAGGCGTAGAGCACGCGCTTGTTCTTCAGACCCGTCGAGAGGAAGGTCATGACGATCGCGGCACCGACGCCGATGAGAATGACACCGACGACGCCGATCGTCGGCTGCTGGAGCCACCCGCTCGCGAGGATGTAGTAGATCGTGCCGAAGGTGACAAGTGTCGCCGCCACGAAGGTGATGATGCGCCTCTTCTTTCCGCCGCCGAGGGCGCCCATCCAGAAGAGTCCCATGGCCGCGGAGCCGATGATGATCGGCCACCAGCTGGTCAGCGTCGGGTCGTTGATGAAGTTGTTGATCTCGATGGCTCCGTACTGCTTGAGCAGCACCGCGACCCAGAAGACGGGCAGCGAGTAGAGGAGGAACGAGACGAAGGTGATGAAGTAGTCGAAGCCAGAGTACTGGCGGATCGCGGAGACCATGCCGACGGCGATGCCGAGGATGATGGCGACGATCGTCGACGCGGTGATGAGCTTGATCGTGTTGACGATCGCACCCTGCAACAGCGTGGTGACTTCCTGGCCGCTCTTCCACGCGATGCCGAGGTCACACTGACCGATGAGGCATCCTCCCGCGCCGGCGAGCCACTTGAAGTAGCGGACGACGGCCGGGGTGTCGAGATCGAGAAGACGGCGCCTTGCCTCGAAGAGAGCTTCGATGTTCGGGGACGTGCTCGAGCGCAGGTCCCAGAAGAAGTCGAGGGCCACGTTGAGCAGCAGGTAGAGGACGAACGTGACGACGAGCAGAACGAGCACCGTCGACAGCAGGCGCCTGAGAATGAATTTGATCATGGTGTGTCCGATTCAGTCTGTGCGAGAACGCCACTGTGGGGATCACTGATGTGACCCCCACAGTGACTGGAGTGGTGAAGGACCATTCGCAACAGGTGCGAATCAGTTGGCCGCCTTCTCCCAATCCCAGTAGTTCCAGAAGACAGTCGGCGCGACCGTCGTGTTGCTGACCCCGGACACCGAGTCACGATAGATCGTCAGACCCGGGAACTGGAAGATCGGCAGACCGAATGCGGAATCGACGAGTTGCTTCTCCAGCTCGGTCGAGAGCTTCGCACCGTCTTCGGGCGGCGCGACCAGCAGTTCGTCGAGAACCTTGTCGGTCTCCGGGTTCGAGTACCCGCCATAGTTGTTCTGCGACTTGGTGCGGTAGTTCGAATCCGAGTTCGTGATGCCCGTCGTCGTCGACTGCCAGCCGAAGAGAGCGAGGTCGTACGATCCGTCGCCGAGGCGAGCCGACCAGTTGACGTCACCGACATCCTCGATCGTGAAGCCGGCCTGTTCAGCGGACTCCTTGATGAGCTGGAACTCCTGCTGACGACGCGAGTTCGTGTTGTCATACATGATGCGGACCGGCTTGATCTCGCCGCCGACTTCTTCGAGCAGCTGCTTCGCGCCCTCGATGTCGACCTGGTCGTACTCTTCGATTCCGCTTCCGGACACGATCTCTTCGTACATCGGCGAACCGGGCACCTGATTGAAGGAGTCACGGACGACAGCATCGGGGTTGAGCGGCTTGATGATCTTGTCGACGATCTCCTGACGGGGGATCGTCTTGAGGATCGCCTGGCGAACCTTCTTCGCCTTCTCCTCGTCGCCGCCGTATGACTCGGGGTCGAAGGGACCAGCGTTGTTGAAGGTGAGGTCGACGTGCTCATAAGTAGCGTCATCACCGGTGTCGACGTTGACTCCATCGATCGCCTGGGCCGCTTCCAGCACGTCCGCGCTCGACTGGGGCTGGGTCAGATCGACTTCACCGTTCTCAACGGCCTGAACCATGGCCATCGGGTCACCGTTGTAGCGGATGGTGACCGTGTTGACCTTCGGCTTCTTCGGACCGGAGTAGTTCGGATCGAGCTCCATCGTGAGGTACTGACCCTCGACGAAGTCTGTCATCTTGTACGGACCGTTGTGAACCAGGAGGTCTTCGTCGTCAGGCATCGACGCGAAGTTGAAGTCACTGTTCCACGAGTTCGAAATCTTCGACAGCGCCGACTTGTCATCATTCTTGATGGCATCGAGGATCGCCTGCTTGGCTTCAGCAGGATCCTCGATTCCCAGAGCTTTCTTTGCCACGATGTGCGCAGGCAGGCCCACTCCGTCAGACCCGAAGCCCATATCGACTGCCCAGTCTGCGTAGGGCTTGGTGTACGTGAAGGTCGCTTCCTTGCCGTCTTCGGAGATCTCGGGGAATTCCTCGATGAGCTGGGATCCGACCACAGAGGAGTCGAAGTAGACGGTGCCGTCGGCATTCTCCTTCACGGTGCCGTCGTCGTTGTTGTTCTCATCGACCGTGTTGAAGTGGGTCGAACGAGCAGCCCACGTCAGGGCGAGGTCAGCCGCATCGACAGGCGTGCCATCCGACCACGTCGCGTTGTCGTTGAACGTGTACTTGACCTTGAGCGGATCATCGGAGACCTTCTCGATGGTGCCCAGATCACCGGTCTGGGTCTCAAGCTTGTCGTCGTAGTAACCGAAGTTGTCGTTCATCATGTACAGCAGGTTCGCGTTGGCGGTCGCATTGCCGTACGAAGTCATGTTGTTCATCGTGGTGAACGCCTGGTTCCACCCGACGTTGAGAACTTGGTTCTCCGAGGCCTGGTCGTCGTTACCGCCACCGGGAGGGGTGCAGGCAGAAAGCACCATTGCCGCTGCGGCAACTGAGGCTCCGGCTGCGAGGAAGCGCTTGTTCACGTTCTCTCCTTGTTGTTCTCTGGGCTCGCGCCCATCGTGCCCGCATCCCGGTTTCGGGATGCGTTCCGACCACTCGTCCCACCATCGGGAGTGTGACCGCGTTCATGTTTTCACATGGATTGCCTCAAAGTTAATTCACTGTGCTCTGTGACCGAGTCCACATTCTGAGCAGATTGAGTAATCGTTACCGTTTCGAGACACAGCTCACATACATCGAATTGAAAGTCTCAATGGATAGGATGTTCAGATGGCTGACAGTGAGATGACACCCCATGAGACCCGAATTGTGAGAACCACGGGATCGACGGTGCTCTTCGGTCTCATCGCGATCATCGCCGTCATCGGCGTCGGCTCGATCGTCGTCGGTGACCTCACCCTGCGCGGCCTGGCGATCGCGGGGATTCCCGTGCTGCTCTTCATCGGCGCGTGGATGCTCTACCGCTTCCCCCGGGTCGAGCTGCGGCCCCGGGACATCGTGCTCGTCAATCCGCTCAAGACGGTGACGGTGCCGTGGAACCTCGTCGACGGCTTCGACACGCACTTCGGCCTCGGCGTCGAGACGCGTGAGAAGACATTCTCCTCATGGCCGCTCGCCGGTCGCGGGAAGAAGATGGAGAAGGATGCCGCCGGCGCGCGGCGCCTCGTCGACAACCCCAACCCTGCCGTCGACGGCGTGCTCGATCACTTCCGCGGGCTCGGCGACGAGCAGCTGTCCAACCCACGGGGAGAGCGCACGATCACCGAGCGCTGGAACATCGAGGTCATCATCGTCCTCGCCGTCGCGATCGGGTGGGCGATCATCGGCTTCACCGCCGTCCCGAGCTGGTGATGTTGATCGACCCTCGGTCACCGCTGTCGGAGTCAGTCACCACCCGCGTTCGCGCCACTGACCCAGCTGGCCGCGCTCGGCACCGAGCGTCGTCGGGGCACCGTGGCCGGGCAGCACCTGCGTGTCATCGGGCAGCTGCTCGAAGACCCTCTCCTCGAGATCGTCCATGAGTGAGGTGAAGTCCTCGGGACTCCACGTCTTGCCCGGACCACCGGGGAAGAGCGAGTCCCCGGAGAAGAGGATCGTCTGTCCGCCGTCGCGGAGCAGCAGCGCGATCGATCCCGGTGTGTGCCCGCGCAGCGCGATCGCCTGGAGGACGAATCCCCCGAAGTCCCCGACATCGAGATGATCGACGGTGTGGGCGATCTCGACGCCTTCGGCCTCGGTGATCGCCTCGGCGTCGGCGGCGCCGGCGATCGTCATGGCATCCGGGTGCCGCTTCGCCGCTTCCGGCAGCGCCCTGATGTGGTCCCAGTGCCGGTGCGTCGTGATGATCGCCTGCAGGCTCGGCTCGGCACTCGTGTCCTCCGCTCCCGCTGCCAGCAGGCTCTCGATCGCCTCGATGTCGTCGGCGGCGTCGATGAGGACCTGCGCCCCGGTCTCCTTGGCGGTGATGAGATAGACGTTGTTCTCCATCTCGGAGACAGAGATCCATCGGATGACGACGTGTTCGGTCTCGATCGTGTTCACCATTTTCCCCTCACGTACTGTGCTGGATACGGTCCCGGCTCGACGCCGAGCTCATGGGCCGCCCGCTGCGGCCATGCCGGTTCGCGGAGCGCCACCCTGGCGAGCAGGATCGCGTCAGCCTGCCCCGAGGCGAGGATCGTCTCGGCCTGCCCGGGTTCGGTGATGAGGCCGACGGTCGCCGTCGTCGCCCCGGCGTCGCGGATCGCCGCCGACAGCGGCACCTGGTAGCCGGGCCCGACGGGCACCTTGACGGGGAAGTTCCCGCCCGAGGACACGTCGATGACGTCGACCCCGCGGGCGTCGAGCTCACGGGAGACCTCGACCGCCTCGGCGATGTCGAAGCCGTTCTCCACCCACTCGCTCGCCGAGAGCCGCACGAACACGGGAACGTCCTCCCCCACGGCCTCGCGCACGGCGTCATAGGTCTCGTAGAGGATCCGGGCCCGGCCGGCGAGATCGCCGCCGTAGCCGTCGGTGCGCTGGTTCGACAGGGGCGAGAGGAACGAGTGGAGCAGGTAGCCGTGGGCGGCGTGGAGTTCGACGAGGTCGAAGCCGACGGCGATCGCCCGGCGCGCGGCCGCCGCGAAGGCGGCGACCACCTCGGCGATGTCGGCCTCCGTCATCTCCGTCGGCTCGGTGTATCCGGGGTAGGCGATCGGGCTCGCGCCCAGCGGCTGCCAACCGCCTTCGGCAGCGGGCACCGTGCCGCGCGGGTTGCCGTCGAAGGGGCGGTACGTGCTCGCCTTCCGGCCCGCATGCGCAAGCTGCATGCCGATCACGGTGCCCTGTGAGTGGACGAAGTCGACGACGGGCTTCCACGCCTCGGCGTGCGCGTCGCTCCAGATGCCGGCGTCCTGCGGGGAGATCCTGCCCTCGGAGACGACGGCGGAGGCCTCGGTGAGGATGAGCCCGAATCCCCCGGTCGCCCGCGCGCCGAGGTGGACGAGGTGCCACGTGCCGGGCATGCCGTCCTCCTTCTCGCACGAGTACTGGCACATCGGGGCCAGCCAGATCCGGTTGTCGATGGTCAGTCCGCGCAGAGTCATCGGGGTGAAGAGTTCAGCCATGGGCACCAGTCTGCCTCAATGGTGCTTGTCCTCACAGCATGATGTTGAACACCGGGACGGCGAGAAGGTAGACGGTGGCGGTGATGAGGACGATGCCGATGAGGTTGAGCCAGATGCCGCCCTTGACCATCTGCCCGATCGTCACGTAGCCCGAGCCGTAGGCGACGGCGTTGGGCGGGGTCGCGACCGGGAGCATGAACGCGCACGTCGCGGCCAGCGCCACCGGGATCGTGAGGATGAGCGGGTCGAGCTGGAGCCCGAGGGCGACACCGCCGACGACGGGGATGAAGGTCGCCGCGGTCGCGGTGTTCGAGGTCAGCTCGGTGAGGAAGAGGATGAGGGCTGCGAGGATCGCGACGATGAGGATGAGCGGCAGCGCCCCGAGCCCGGCCGAGACCTCGCCGATCCATTCGGTGAGTCCCGAGGACGAGAACTGGGAGGAGAGTGCGAGGCCGCCGCCGAAGAGGAGGAGGACGCCCCACGGCAGCTTCTCCGCGGTCTCCCAGTCGAGGAGGCGGACGCCGCGGTGGGCGCCGCCGGGGATGAGGAAGAGGAGTAGGCCGATGACCATCGCGATGCCCTCATCGCTGATCGGCGGGTCCTCGAAGATCAGCGGGATCGAGATCCAGCTGACCGCGGCGAGGATGAACATCCCGAGGACGAGCTTCTCCCCCGTCGACATCGGCCCGAGCTTGGCCATCTCCTCACGGATGAGTTCGCGGCCGCCGGGGATCTCGTCGATCTCGGGCTTGAAGAGGACCTTGACGAGGAGGAACCACGCGATCGCCATCATGACGACGGCCAGGGGCACGCCGACGAGCATCCACTGGCCGAAGCCGATCGAGATGTCGTGGTTGTCCTTGAGGTAGGCGACGAGGAAGGTGTTGGGCGGGGTGCCGATGATCGTGCCGAGCGAGCCGATCGACGCGGCGTAGGCGATGCCGAGCATGAGCGCGGTGCCGAAGTTCGATTTCACGGCGTGGCCGATGCCGACCTCGCCGGTGCCGCCGTCGCCGCTGGAACCGTCCGGGGTGCCTGCGTTCCCGGTGTTGTGCTCGGTGCTGCTGCCGTCCGCCGAGGCGGTGGCAGCGTCAGCGGATCCACGGTCGCCGGGGACCGCCTCGGTGTTCGTCGTCCCTGTCACCATCGCCGAGCCGACGACCTTCGCGACGATCATGAGCACGGAGATGCCGATCGGCAGCATCATCACCGCGGTCGCCGTGTTCGAGACCCACATCGACATGAAGCCGGTGGCGATCATGAAGCCGGCGATCATCGGTCCCGGCTTGTTGCCCATGAGGCTGAGCGTGAAGAGGGCGATGCGCCGGTGGAGGTTCCAGCGCTGCATCGCCAGGGCGATGAGGAACCCGCCGAGGAAGAGGAAGATGATCGGATTGCCGTAGGAGGCGCCGACATCGGCCATTTCCACCTCGGCGCCGAAGACGGGGAATGCGACAAGCGGCACGAGCGAGGTCGCGGGGATCGGCAGGGCCTCGGTCATCCACCACACGGCCATGAGGACGGCGACGGCGGCGGTGAGCTTCGCGTTGTGCTCGACGGTGTCGGGCATGATCGCGTAGACGAGGGTGCAGAGGATGAGGCCGAGGAAGAATCCCGTCCACCGCACTCTCACCGTCCGCAGCGGGAAGCCGGGGGCGCGCTCCCCCGGTGACTGCTCGGCGATCTCTGTCGACTGCGGCGACGGGGTGTCGTTCACGGTGAGCTCCTCTACGAGCTGGCGGACGGGGCCTGTGTCTCCACCCTAACGACAATCACGACAGTTGTCTTCGACCGTGAGGTCACGGCCGGGGCACGGTGTCGGCGTCCCCCTCAGAGACCGGCGATGAACGAGTGGATGCGGTCGGCGACGAACTCGGGATGCTCGGCCATGAGGAGGTGGGCCGAATCGGGGATGACGGCGAGCTCCGACCCTTCGACGGCGTCGCGCATCCTCCCCATCTCCTCGGGGGTGCAGCCGGGATCCTGGCTGCCGGCCATGAAGAGGGTGGGCGTCGTGATCCCGCCGAGCTTGCCCTCGAGGTCGTAGAGCGCAAGCGCGCGGCAGCACGCGATGTAGGCCGCATCGTCGACGGTCGCGAGGTCGGTGAGGATCGCCGGCCCGGTCGCGATGTCCTCCTCGAGGAAGCCGGCGGCGAACCAGCGGTCAGCGGTGTCGGGCAGCAGGGACGCGGTGCCGTCGTTCTCCACCTCGGTGATGCGTTCGGCCCACGAGACGTCGGTGCCGAACTTCGGCGCCGTGGCGCACGCGATGAGCCCGGTGAGCTTGTGCGCGTGTTCGAGCGCGAGCGTGAGCCCGATGCCGCCGGAGATCGAGGCGCCGCAGTAGGTGAACGACTCGACGCCCTTGTCCTCGAGCGAGGTGACGAGACCCGCGGCGAGATCGGAGATCGTGAAGTCGCGGCTCAGCTCCTCCTTCGACACCGGGTACGTGTGACCCGGCAGATCGGAGAGGTAGATCTGGTGGTCGTCGACGAGGCGGGAGGCCACAGCCGCCCACAGCGGAGTCCGGGTGCCCAGCGCATCGCCGAAGACGAGCGCGGGAGATCCGGGATTGTCATTGAAGGCGTGGAGGGCGATGCGCATGAGGGCTCCTCATCGTCGGAATCGGGATCGGCAGATGTCTGGCACTGCGGCCGCCGCATCGGACAGCGGCGGGAGGGTCTCTACGCCAACAGCCTACCGCCGGAGTAGGCGAGGTAACAGCGCGGACACAGCGATTCGTAGGTCACGGCGTTGCCGTCGATGGCGACCTGATCGCCGTCGAAGATGAACTCCCCGTCGACGAGGCGGCCGTTGAACATCGCCTTGCGACCGCAGCGGCAGATCGTCTTGAGCTCTTCGAGGGTGTGGGCGATCTCGAGGAGGCGGGCCGATCCCGGGAACGCGCGGGTGCGGAAGTCGGTGCGGATGCCGTAGCACATCACCGGCACGCCCTGCTCGGTGGCGATGCGCATGAGGGAGTCGATCTGCTCGGGTTCGAGGAACTGCGCCTCGTCGATGAGCAGGCACGCGACGGGCGCCTTGGGGGTGTCGATCGATTCGAGGAGCGCATCGTGGTCGACGTAGTCGGCGTGCTCGGCATAGATCCGCTCGACGTCGGCACCGGCGGGGACGAGGAAGTCGACGGTGCGGGTGACGCCGAGGCGGGAGACGATCTCATCGGCGCCCTTCGTGTCGATGTCGGGCTTCGCGAGCAGCACGCGCTGGCCGCGCTCCTCGTAGTTGAAGGCCGCCTGGAGCAGGGCCGTCGACTTGCCGGAGTTCATCGCACCGTACCGGAAGTAGAGCTTCGCCACCCGTGTCCTCTTTCGCCGTCCGTCTCGCGTCCTTCGCCGGGACGCCACTCTACCGTCGAGCCGACGTCAACGCGGAGCTGAGGGCCAACGGCGGCAAAAGGTAGGATGGTGAGGTCAAACCCCACGACAATTCGGAGCAGTCCATCATTATGGCCAAAATCATTTACACGCGCACCGATGAAGCGCCGCTTCTGGCGACCTACTCACTCAAGCCGATCATCGAAGCCTTCGCCACCTCGGCGGGCGTCGATGTCGAGACGAGGGACATCTCTCTCGCCGCCCGTGTGCTCGCGCAGTTCTCCGACCGCCTCCCGGCCGACCAGCAGGTCGCCGATGCGCTCACCGAACTCGGCGACCTCGCCAAGACTCCGGACGCGAACATCATCAAGCTCCCGAACATCTCCGCCTCCGTTCCGCAGCTCAAGGCCACGATCGCCGAGCTGCAGTCGCAGGGCTATGACCTCCCCGACTACCCGGAGGAGCCCGAGACCGACGCGGACAAGGACGTCAAGGCCCGCTACGACAAGGTCAAGGGGTCAGCGGTCAACCCGGTCCTCCGCGAAGGCAACTCCGACCGGCGCGCGCCGGAGGCCGTGAAGAACTACGCGAAGAAGCACCCCCATTCGATGGGCGAATGGTCGAAGGATTCGCAGACGAACGTCGCGACGATGGACGCCGAT
Organism: Brevibacterium sp. LAARM2_SD2; assembly: GCF_057364785.1. NCBI lineage: Bacteria > Bacillati > Actinomycetota > Actinomycetes > Micrococcales > Brevibacteriaceae > Brevibacterium > Brevibacterium sp. LAARM2_SD2. The sequence continues at coordinate 36,757 of NZ_JBNFOM010000025.1, forward strand.
GACTTCCGCGCCAATGAGCAGTCCGTCGTCATCCCCGCCGATGACACCCTGCGGATCGTCCTGCGCACCGCCTCCGGCGAAGAGAAGGTCCTCAAGGAGTCCCTCCCAGTCCTGACCGGTGAGGTCGTCGATGCGACGAAGATGAACGTCGCGGCCCTCGACGAGTTCCTCCGCACCCAGATCCAGCGCGCGAAGGACGAGGGCATCCTCTTCTCCGTCCACCTCAAGGCGACGATGATGAAGGTCTCCGACCCCATCCTCTTCGGCCATGTCATCGAGGCGTTCTTCCCCGAGGTCTTCGCGACCTACGGTGAGGCCCTCGCCGAGGCGGGGCTGACCCCGGACAACGGACTCGCCGCGATCCTCGACGGGCTCGACGAGCTGCCCGCCGAGGTCGCCGAGGGTGTCCGCGCCGGCATCGAGAAGGGCCTGGCCGAGGGCCCGGCCCTGGCGATGGTCAACTCGCACAAGGGCGTGACGAACCTCCACGTCCCCTCCGACGTCATCGTCGATGCCTCGATGCCCGCGATGATCCGCGTCGGCGGCAAGATGTGGGACAAGGACGATCAGACGCAGGACACGCTGGCCGTCATCCCCGACTCCTCGTACGCCGGGATCTATCAGACCGTCATCGACGACTGCCGGATCAACGGCGCGTACGACCCGACGACGATGGGCACCGTGCCCAACGTCGGGCTGATGGCGCAGAAGGCCGAGGAGTACGGCAGCCACGACAAGACCTTCGAGATCGCCGAAGCCGGCGTCGTCGAGGTTCGCAATTCTGCCGGTGAGGTGCTCATGAGCACCGAGGTGGCCCCCGGTGACATCTGGCGCGCGTGCCAGACGAAGGACATCCCCGTCCGCGACTGGGTCAAGCTCGCCGTCACCCGCGCCCGCCTGTCGAACACCCCTGCAGTGTTCTGGCTCGACGAGGCCCGGGCCCATGACCGCAATCTCAGGGCGAAGGTCGAGGAGTACCTCGGCGACCACGACACCGAGGGCCTCGACATCCGGATCATGAACCCGGTCGATGCCACCCAGTTCTCGATCGACCGCATCCGCCGGGGCGAGGACACGATCTCCGTGACCGGCAACGTGCTCCGCGACTACAACACGGACCTCTTCCCGATCCTCGAACTCGGCACCTCGGCGAAGATGCTCTCCGTCGTCCCGCTCATCGCCGGCGGCGGACTCTTCGAGACCGGAGCCGGCGGCTCCGCCCCGAAACACGTGCAGCAGCTCGTCGAGGAGAACCACCTGCGCTGGGACTCCCTCGGTGAGTTCCTCGCCCTCGCCGAGTCGTTCCGCCACGAGTTCAACGTCCACGGCAATGCCCGTGCCGGTGTCCTCGCCGACACCCTCGACGCCGCGACCGGCAAGTTCCTCGAGGAGAACAAGTCGCCCTCGCGCAAGGTCGGAGAGATCGACAACCGCGGCAGCCACTTCTACCTCGCGCTCTACTGGGCGCAGGAGCTGGCCCGCCAGACCGAGGACGCCGAGCTCGCCGCCGCGATCGCCCCGGTCGCCGAGGAGCTCGAGAAGAACGCCGAGGCGATCTCCGCCGAACTCCTCGCCGTGCAGGGCGCGCCGGTCGACCTCGGCGGATACTACAACCCGGATGATGCGAAGGCCGATGCCGCGATGCGTCCGTCCCCGACCCTCAACCGCATCGTCGAGACGCTGCGCGAGAAGGTCTGAGCCGAGTGCGCTGAGCTGTCAGCCTGCGCTTGTGAGCTCACCGGTGGCCGGGCACGATGGTGCCCGGCCACCGCTGTCTCTGCTGGGCGTCTCTGCTGATGCGGGCGCTCGTGACTTCTCGGGGCCCTTCCGCTCACACGGAGCGCTCAGGAGTTTATGATGGCCCCATGAGTTCTCAAGACCCCCGCGGACGTGCCCAGACGCCTGATGAACTGCTCGCCGAGACCAACGCGCTGCTCGGTGCCGACGGCGACGACCAGCCCGGTCACCAGCCCGCAGCCGATGGCAGCGGGGCTGCCGGGCGCGGTGGGACTCCGGTGCAGGGTGAGACTTCGGTGCGCGGCGATGGACAGATGCGCGGCGACACGGCGGCCGGGGCCACCCGCAACGGCGGAATGTCGGCGGGCATGTGGATCTCGCTCATCCTCGGCGCGGTCATCGTCGTCCTCCTCCTCATCTTCATCCTGCAGAACAATGTGCCTGCCGACTTCCAGTACTTCGGCTGGCAGTTCCAGCTGCCGCTCGGCGTGGCGATGCTCTTCGCCGCGATCGGCGGCATCCTCGTCGCCGGGATCATCGGGTCGGTGCGGATCTTCGTCCTCGGGCGCAAGCTCAAGAAGATCGAGAAGGCCGCGGGCCGCTGACAGTGCCCTCCGATCCCACCGCCGGCCCGACCATGCACCCTGACTTCACCGTCCTGCCCACCGATCTGCCCGCCACCCTCGTCCTCGCCGACACGGCAGGACTTGCCGCATGGGCACGCGCGGACGATTCCGTGCTCACCGCGCAGGAGCGCAACTACGCCGCGGAGTTCGACCCCGAGACCGCAGCGACCTGGTCCGCCGGACGAGTGGTGCTCCGGCACGTCCTCGGCGCCGTGCTCGAGGCCGATCCCGCCGCGATCGAGATCCGCCTCGATTCGGCGGGCAAGCCACGGGTCGACGACGTCGAGTTCTCCATCACCCGGGCCCGTCGCCTCGTCCTCGTCGCCGTCTCCGCGGACCCCGTCGGCCTCGACCTCGAGGCGATCCCCGACCATGACGTCGCCGCCGAAGCCGCCGGTCTGCTCCATCCGCGTGAACGCGAGGAGCTCGCTGCGCTCGGCACCGACGACCTCGCGGCGGCCTTCGTGCGGGTGTGGGCGCGGAAGGAGGCGTTCCTCAAGGCCCTGAGCACGGGACTGGCGCGCGACCCCGGCATGGATTACATCGGTGCCGGTGAGACGCCCGATTCGCCGCACCCCGACGTCGACATCCACGACCTGAGCGAGGGCATACCCGCAGGCTTCGCCGCGGCGATCGCGTTCAACCGCTGACCCGCGCACGGTCTCGCGTGCCTCGCGCCTCTGTCACGAGGCGCGGCCGGCGGCTGCTTCTGCGCCGAGTCCCTCGATCAAACGGAAGCGCGGATAGCGGGCCGTGCACGGGCCACCATCCGCACCAGCGCTTGATCGAGGATGCCGGACGGTGACAGTCCTGCGAGTCCGCCCGCTGCGCGAGCAGGCGTCGCCGCCGGAAACGCGGTGCTCAGTCCTTGCCGAAGTCGGGTCCGTTCGCGCCCGTCGTGAAGACGACGGCGATCGCGAGCGAGGCGAGGGCGAGGAGCCCGAACCAGATGAACCCGCCCGCCGGGTTGCCGAGCGAGGCGAGGACGATCCCGAGGACGGCCGCACCGACGATGACGACGTCGGCGATGATGATGTGGCGCAGGTAGGTCGTCGTGCCCTTGCTCACCCCGTAGGAGATCTCCGTGGCGGAGCTGAGGAAGAGCAGGACCGCCGCGGTGATGATGATCCACGCCGGGACGAGGAAGAACGCCCCGAGAGCGGGGAGGAAGATGACGAGAACGGCCGCGAGCAGCAGCTTGACGATTCCGTCGATGACATAGGCGGATTTCCTCATGGTTCGATCCTACTTGCCGTCGGCTCGCGGTGCTCGCCGCTGAGGGTCTGGATGAGGCCGAGGACCGACCGGAGCACGGTCGCCTCGACGTTCGAATGGGCGATGACGATGCCATGGCGCACTGCGCTGTCCCCGCTCCAGCCTGCGGCGAGCGAGGCGACGCGGATGCCTCTGCCCTCGAGCTCCCGCAGCAGCGCCTGCGCCCCGTCCTCGTCGGTCTCGATGACGAGGGTGCGCCCCTCGTGGACGAGTCCGGGTATCGCACCGGCCTCGGCGACGACCGCCTCGGCGGCTCGCAGACGTCGGCGACCCCGGGCGATCCGACGCCGCAGACCACCGGATTCGAGGTAGGCGGCGATCGCACTCTGCAGGACCGGGGCGATCGCAGGACCCCATGACGTCCGGACCGCGCTCATCGCCTCGCCGAGGCGGCCGCGGGCGACGATGTACCCGGTCGACACGGCCGTGGTGAGCACGGTGGAGAACGTTCCGATGTGAACGACGCCGACGTCGAGGTCGAGGGAGCCTGCGAGGTCGAAGAGGGTGGGCACCGAGGTGCGCTGGAGCCGGGCCTCGCTGTCGTAGTCGTCCTCGATGACGACGACGCCGGCCCGCGCCGCCCAGGTGAGCAGCGCGATGCGCGTGCTCACCGGCATCGTCCCGCCGTGCGGGAACTGGTGGTTCGGGGTGACGACGACCGCCGCGACCTGCCCCTCGAGCTCCGTGAGCCCTTCGACGTCGAGTCCCGTGGAGACGTCGAAGGCGAGGAGCTCGCGGTCGGCCATCGCGAGCCGCAGGCCCGGGAATCCCGGGTTCTCCACGCCGATCGCCCCGTCGAGCCCGGAGGCGAAGAGGAGGCGGAGCCCATCGCGGGAGCCGCTCGTGACGATGATGTCGCGCGGGTCGACGCTCATCCCCCGCAGGAGCCGCAGGTGGTCGGCGATCGCCCACCGGGTGCCCGGCTGGCCGAGCGGGTCGACGGCGCCGGGATCGACGTCGAGGGCCTCGCGCCACGCTCGCCGGAACGCCGGGTCGCGCAGCGGATCGTCACCTCCGTGGCCGGGCCGCAGGTCGATGAGGCGCCGAGGCGGTCGCTGCGGAGCCGACGGCGGTGCGGGCACGTCCGTGTGCCGCAGCAGGGCGGTCGGCAGGTCCGGGTCGACGATCGTCGCGGCGCGCTCGCGCGTCAGCAGGTAGCCTTCGACGGCGAGCTGGGCATACGCGGTCTCGATCGTGCCGCGGGAGACGCCGAGGTGACCGGCGAGCCGGCGACTCGAGGGCACCGGGTCACCCGGCCGCAGCTCCCCGCGGGTGACGAGGTCCCTGATCCCCGCGACGATCTGATCGGGCAGGGGTGAGCCGTGGTCGATGGCGATGTCGAGGGACTCCCGCGTCGAGCGCGGCAGGCTGGAGGCAGCGGACATCCCACCATCATAGAGCGAACTGGCCCAGAACTCTCATACGTTTCTGGCTCTGCGATTAGGCCACTGTCGGCTCTAGCCTGATTGAGGACCCGACGCCGACACCTCGTCTGAGGCGATCTGCGCCCGCGGTCCGGCACGACACCACAGTCACGACACCAGAGCGCCGCTCCCCGGCGCCGGAGAACGAAGGCCCAGCAATGACCGAGACTCAGACCCTGCTCAACACCGGACTCGCCCAGATGCTCAAGGGCGGCGTCATCATGGACGTCGTCAACGAGGAGCAGGCGCGCATCGCCGAGGCCGCAGGCGCCTCGGCGGTCATGGCACTCGAACGGGTGCCCGCGGACATCCGCGCCCAGGGCGGCGTCGCCCGGATGAGCGACCCCGACCTCATCGAATCGATCATCAGCGCCGTGTCGATCCCGGTCATGGCCAAGGCTCGCATCGGCCACTTCGTCGAGGCGCAGATCCTCGAGACCCTCGGCGTCGACTACATCGACGAGTCCGAGGTCCTCTCCCCCGCCGACTACGTCAACCACATCGACAAGTCCGTCTTCCAGGTCCCGTTCGTCTGCGGGGCGACGAACCTCGGCGAAGCGCTGCGCCGCATCACCGAAGGCGCGTCGATGATCCGCTCGAAGGGCGAAGCCGGCACCGGTGACGTCTCCGAGGCGATGCGCCACCTGCGCACGATCAACTCCGAGATCCGCGCGCTCGGCGCCAAGAGCGAGGACGAGCTCTACGTCGCGGCCAAGGAGATCGCCGCCCCCTACCCGCTCGTCAAGCAGGTCGCGTCGCTCGGCCGCCTCCCGGTCGTCACGTTCGTCGCCGGCGGCATCGCCACCCCGGCCGACGCCGCGATGATGATGCAGCTCGGCGCCGACGGCGTGTTCGTCGGCTCCGGCATCTTCAAGTCCGGCAACCCCGAGGCCCGCGCCCGGGCGATCGTCGAGGCGACGACCCACTACGACGACCCCGCCGCCGTCGCCGCCGCCTCCCGCGGTCTCGGCGAGGCGATGGTCGGCATCAACGTCGGCGACGTCCCCGCCCCGCACCGCCTCGCCGAGCGCGGATGGTGACGGTCGGCGTCCTCGCCCTCCAGGGAGCGTTCCGCGAGCACCTCACGGTGCTCGGCTCCCTGGGGGTCGAGACCCGCAGGGTCACCCGCCCCGAGCATCTGCCCGGACTCGACGGCATCGTCCTGCCCGGCGGGGAATCGAGCGCCATGGTCCGCCTCGCCGCCCCCACGGGACTCTTCGGCCGCCTCGGCGAGGAGATCCGGGGCGGCCTGCCGACGTTCGGCACGTGCGCGGGACTCATCCTCCTCGCCGACCGCCTCACCGATGACTCGCTCGCCGGTTACGACCGCCTCTGCGGACTCGATGTCACCGTGGCCCGCAATGCCTACGGCCGGCAGCGCGAATCCTTCGTCGCGCCGCTGACGATCGCAGGAATGACCCCGGACTTCGACGGCACGTTCATCCGGGCCCCGCAGATCGTCGAGACGGGCAGCGCCGAGGTGCTCGCCAGTCATCACGGACGTCCGGTCCTCGTCCGGCAGGGCACGGTGTGGGGGGCGAGCTTCCACCCCGAGTTGGGTCCGGACACGAGACTCCACGCCGAGTTCGTGCGAGGATTGGGCCATGACGACTGAGGCGATGACCAGGCTCAAAGACGGATACACCTTCGACGGCGCCACCCTCGAACTGGGGGTGGCGCTCGACGGGGAGACACCGGCTCCCGACGTTCCCATCTCCATTCCGCTGGCGATGCTCAACCGCCACGGCCTCGTCGCCGGGGCCACCGGCACGGGCAAGACCGTCACCCTCCAGGTGCTCGCCGAGCAGCTCTCGAAGGCCGGGGTCCCCGTCTTCGCCTCCGACATCAAGGGCGATCTCTCCGGCATCGGCGCGCCCGGGGTCGCCTCGGAGAAGCTGACGAAGCGGCTCGAGGCCGCCGGACAGGAGTGGGACCCGGCGGCGAACCCGACGGAGTTCTACACCCTCGGCGATTCCGGGCTCGGCACCCCGATCCGCGCGACCGTCACCTCCTTCGGCCCGATCCTCCTGTCGAAGGTGCTCGAGCTCAACGACACCCAGGAGTCGGTGCTCTCCCTCGTCTTCCACTACGCCGACAAGGCCGGGCTCGCCCTCCTCGACCTCTCCGACCTCCGCGCGTGCTCACCTACCTCACCTCCGATGAGGGCAAGGCCGAGCTCGAGGGCATCGGCGGGGCGTCGAAGGCGACGGTCGGGGTGATCCTGCGCAAGATCGCCGAACTCTCCGCCCAGGGCGGCGACGTCTTCTTCGGCGAACCGGAGTTCGACACCGCCGATCTCCTCCGCGTCGACGACAGCGGGGCCGGCATCGTCTCCGTGCTCGAGCTGCAGAAGCTCAACCAGTCCCCTGCCCTGTTCTCGACGTTCCTCATGTGGCTGCTCGCCGATCTCTTCCAGGATCTGCCCGAGGTGGGCGATGCCGACAAGCCCGCTCTCGTCTTCTTCTTCGACGAAGCCCACCTCCTCTTCGCCGATGCCTCGAAGGCGTTCCTCGAATCGGTGACGCAGACCGTGCGCCTCATCCGGTCGAAGGGCGTCGGCGTCTTCTTCGTCACGCAGACGCCGAAGGACGTCCCCGAGGACGTGCTCGCGCAGCTCGGCTCCCGCATCCAGCATCAGCTGCGGGCGCACACCCCCAACGACGCGAAGGCGCTCAAGGCGACGGTCGCGACGTTCCCGAAGTCCGACTACGACCTCGAATCGCTGCTCACCTCGCTCGGCATCGGCGAGGCCGTCGTCACCGTCATGGACCCCGACGGCGCGCCGACTCCCGTGGCCGCGACGCGGGTGCGGGCTCCCGAGTCGAAGATCGGGCCGATGAGCGAGGACGAGATCAAGGCCGCCGTCGCCGCATCCGACCAGCAGAAGAAGTACGGGACCGCGATCGACAACGAGTCGGCGCGGGAGATCCTCACGAAGCGCCTCGAAGCGGGAGCCGCCGAGCAGGAGGCCGAGGCCTCGCAGACTGCGGGGTCACAGACGGCCGGGTCACAGACTGCTGGGTCTCCGACTTCCGGCGGCGACGCCGGCAGCGGTTCCGAGCGAGTCCCGTTCCCCGAGGAGAGTGCCCGGGCACCGCGGCAGCAGGACGCGAAGGCGGAGAAGAAGGACGACAACCTCTTCTCTCAGGTCGTCAACTCCTCGGCGTTCAAGCAGTTCACCCGCACGGCGGCCCGGGAGATCGCCCGCGGGATCTTCGGCACCTCGCGCCGGCGACGGTAGGCTACGCCGCCGGCAGTCAGGCCGTATTCCCCGACTGCCGGCGACATCTCGCGTTGCCCGCGGCAGCGTTAAGCTGCCCTCCCTCGTTGCCGACGGAACCTCGCATTGCGAGCAGCAGCGTCAGTCGGTAGTGTGCGCGGCCGGCACGACGACCTCGAGGAGCAGATCACCGGTGCTCATCCGCAGTGAGCTGAACTCGCCGAGGTGGTCCCCGTCGAGGTGGACCGGTGCGGGTTCGGCGACGGAGATCCGGGCCGATCGCGCCGTCCAGTAGCGCATGTTCTCGTCGCGTTCGGGGTGCCCCCGCACGCAGGACGTGCCGATGCCCGCCCACGCTCCCACCCGGCTCACGGGAGAGTCGGCGGCGAGGACGACGGCGAGGAATTCGAGGTCCTCACCGGTCACCTCGGCGCCGGGGAACACCGGGATCGGCCCGGCCGGGCGGGCGGCCTTCGCCCCCATGACCGACCAGACACGCAGTGCCTCTCCGTCGATCCGCGCGTCCATCTCGGGCGCGAAGAGCGCGCCGAGGGCCCCGCGGGCATAGCCGAGCAGGCCCCATTCGCGCCGGTGGCCGGCAACAGCGTGGGCATCGCCGCCGATCCCGGCGAGGGAGAGGAAGTGCTCGTGGCGGTGCGCGCCGTCGGCATCGATGCCCTCGGCGAGGCTGATCGGCACGCCCGTCGTCGGCGCCGCTCCGAGGAGGTACTCCTCGCAGAGGGCGAGGCCGGCGCGGGCGTTCGGCACGCCGAGCGCCCGACTGAACACGTTCGCCGTTCCCGTCGGGATGATGAGCGTCGGCAGGTCCGCAATCGCCAGGGCCGGGGCGGCCGCCCGGAGGGTGCCGTCGCCGCCGAGGACGACGACCGCCTCGGCACCCCAATCCGCCAGCTCCCGCGCCTGCTCGGCACCCGGCCGGACGGCAGACGTCGACACCGTGCGGTACCGGACGTGGACGCGATCGAGCAGGGTGACGAGCCGGTGATGGGCGCGGTGCGTGCGCGCGTGGAGCGGATTGACGATGATCCCCAGTCTCATGTGCGCCTCCTCAACCGCGGCCGCGTGGGTCCGGCCTCTCCCGTGCCACCGCGCATGCCCTCTCCCTCACCACTCGCTCAGCCGAACGCCGGATGGGTCAGTGCCGCCGCCTCGGCGCGGGCGAGGTCGACGGTCTCGCCCGTGAACGGCTCGATGATCACCCGCGGTCCGGTCTTCCGCGGTGAGCGCTTCCACGTCCCGCGGGCCCGGGTGCCGTCGATGACGGTGTTCTTGAACATCCCGTTGCCGCCGGGGACCACGGACTTCTCGTGGGCCGGAGCGAGCGTCTGGCTGCGGTCCTTGTAGCCGAGGATGAGTTCGTCGAAGCCGGGCAGGAGCATGAGCGTGCCGCTGGCGGCCTCACACTCGCCGAGGCGGTCGTCGAGATCGGGGGCCTGAACGTGCTCGCGCTCATCGATCGTCGCGGTGACGATGGCGCCCTCGTCGGTGAGCGCGCGGAGGGCGGCGCGGACGGGCGTCTTCGGCAGACCCGTCCACCGGGCCGCATCGTCGACGGTGACCGGTCCGTGGCTCTCGACATAGCGGCGCAGCCACTGGCGCAGCGCCGCCTCGGTGTCGATCGCTGCATCCGCACTGCGGTCGCGCAGGGCGTAGCTCATCTCCTGCCCGTCGGCGGTGAAGCCGGACTGGACGAGGAGGCCCTGCATCGACAGCGTCGTGAGGAGGTAGCGCTGCCGACCGTAGGCGTCGGCCTCAGCGACGCCCTCGAGCAGCGGGGCGAACTCGGCGAGGAGGTCGTCGCGGCTGAGCGGTCCGCGCGCGGAGATCGCGGTCTCGGCGAGCTCGGCCGCCTGCTCGAGCATCGGCTCGCTCACCCCGAAGTGGGCGCGGCGATCGGCCTGGGCCTTGAGCAGCCGCGGGGCGGTGAGGGCGAGGATCCCGCCGACGTCCTCGGCGGCGGCGAAATGGAGGGTGCCCCGCTGCGTCCACGTCCGCACGATCCGGCCGTCCTCGATCGCTGCGCGCACCGCGGGCAGGGACTGCGAAGCGGTGCGCAGCGCCATCGACACGAGGGCTCCCGGCAGCGCTTGGGCCTGCATGCACGCGAGACGGCGGACCACCTCGGCGGGATCATCACCGCAGGCCCCGACGAGACCCGAGGAGATCATGCGCGCCGCCGAGACCTGTGCGATGTCCATGCCCTCAGCGTAGCGTGAGCACGGAAAGTGGATGACCGCCGTCATGGGATAACGTCGGAGAGAGCACCGATTACGGTCGGATAACGGAATGCCGAGGTCAGGGTGTTTCACTTCACACATAGTGAACGGTTGTTCGATCATTGAAGGACAGCGCTCCCCCACGACCACACCCCCACGACAGAGGAATCCCCAGTGACATTGAGTCCGATCAGAGCACGCGAGCGAATGGTCGAGGACATCTGCGCCCGAGCCGTGACCGAAGGCGGCATGCTCTGCATGCTCACCGGCTTCGCGGGAACCGGCAAGACGTGGCTGCTGCGCCGGATCGGCGAGACGATGTTCAGGACGTCACCGGTCGCCTTCGCCACGGCCGACGAGTTCGAGAAGGACGCGCCCTTCAGCTTCGTCGAACGACTCCTGAGCACGGGACTCGCCCCGTTCCGGATCCTCGACGGCACCCGGGCACCGCTCGACGTCGCCCGGGAGATCATGGCCGAGCTCACCGACAATGAGCGGCCCCCGCTGCAGACGGTCCTCGTCGACGACGCCCAGTGGATCGACGTCGAATCCCGGCTCGTGCTCCGCTACCTCGTTCCCCGGATCATGCGGCAGGGCTACTTCATCGTCGTCGCCGGCCGGCTGCCCGACGTCCACGGCGCCCCCGTCTCGTTCATCGCCGACCTCGCCGAGTCCTCCCCGCAGGGGGAGAACATCGTCCTCGAGGCGCTGACGATCGCAGAGATCCAGGCGCTGGCGGTCGACCTCCTCGGCGCATCTATCTCACCGTTCACCGCCGAATCGCTGCGCAACGCCACCGGCGGATCCTTCCTCGGCATCGACAGCATCTTCCGCCGGATCACCCCGCAGGAGCGCAACAAGCTCCACCTCCTCTGGGACATCCCCATCCGCGGCGTCGACCCCGACCACAATCCGCTGCTCGCTCCGGTCCTCGGCCTCTCCCCCGCCGCCCGGCTGGCCGTCGAGATCGTCTGCTGTGCCGATACGGAGCTCGCTCCGCACATCGTCGCCGAGGTGGCCGACCGCCTCGGCGAACCCGCCGACATTCATCCCGCCGTCGCCGCCTCGGTGCTCTCGGAATCCGGGTTCGGGTCGACGATCGCGCCGCGTCACGCACTCATCGCCCATGCCGTGCGGCAGATGCTGCCGCGCGAGCGCGCCCAGGCGATCTACCGCGCACTGGCACCGTCGGCGACCGGGTTCCGCCGGATGTGGTACGCGTTGAGCGGAGCCGAGGAGTGGACGGATGAGCTCGCCGAGGCGGTCGACGGGTTCATCGCCGAATCCGTGGCCGCGCGCAGCTACGCCGCTGTCAACGACGTCATGCGCCGCAGCCTCGACATCGCCACCGGTGAGGCGCGGCAGACGATGCTCATCAGGCTCATCCTGCTCAACATGCGCGGCAAGACGGTCTACGCCGTGCTCGACCTGCTGCCCGAGGTCGAAGCGCTGCCGGAGTGCCCGGTCCGCGAATGCATCATCCTCACGATGCTCGCCCACCGCAAGGATCAGGAGTTCCCGCGGGAGCGGCTCGAACAGTTCCTCGCCGAGGCGACCGACGACCCGGACGTGCGCACCCTCCAGTCGTATGCCGCCTACCTCTCCGTCGTCGAGGTCATCCGGAGTCGGGACTACGGGCGGCTGGGTCCGGTCATCGACGCCGCGCTCGCAACGATCGCCCGTGCCCCGCATGACCCCGAGGAGGTCACCCGCCCGGGGATCCGCTGGATGGTGGCGCCGCAGGGGCGCGCGATGGTGCTCGAGACCTACCGGCTGCTGCAGCTCGTCCTCGAGGCCGACCGGGCGACCGTCATCGCCGAACTCGATGCCCTCGTCCCGCGGGTGCTCGCTCTCGAGCCGAGTTCGTTCAAGGTCGACGCGCTCACCCCGCTCGCGGTCGTCGCGATGACGATCGGCGAGGTGGGTCGGGCCCGGACTCTTGCCGGGATCGGCGTCGGACTCCTCGAATCCGTCGTCAAACCGTGGGGTGCGGGAACGGTGCGCCTCCTCCATGCACATGCGACGTCGCTGACCGGGTCGCTCGACGAGGCGGCCGAACTCGTCCTCTCCGCGACCGAGTCGAGCGGCAGCACGATCGACGTCGAGACCCGGCTGCCGCTGTCGGGTCTCCATGCGTGGCTCAACGCGGCACGCGGGGTGCCGGACTTCATCGATCTCGAGGCGCAGACCGACCGGCAGACGAGCATGCAGTGGCAGCCGTATGCCGCGGACATGGTCATCACGGCGTCGTGTGAGCGGGCGCGCGCCACGGTGATCCCGAACGCGTGCTGGCAGCGTCGGCCCCGGAGAAGGTCAAGAGCCTCATCGGGACCCAGCGGGGATTCCTCAACTATCGCGCGCATGCGCTCCTCGACCTCGAACGGTTCGCCGAGGCCGACGCACTCATCGACCGCCTCGGCGAGATGGAGGGCACGAGCTGGCAGCCCTACTGGGGGTCGGTCGACTGGCTGCGCGCCCGGCGGATCGTCGTTGGTAGTGGAGTCTCCGGGTCGACGTCCGACCGGTCGGATGCCGTTGCCGAGGCGCTCCGCCGCTTCGAGGCGCGCTCGACGATGATCGGTTCCCGCTTCCCCGGGCGCTCACTCTGCGCGACTACGGTGTCGTCCTCGCCGGGCTCGGGCGGAGCGAGGAGGCCAGGAAGGCGCTCGATCAGGCGCTCGCGATCGTGCGGAGGATCGGTGCAGGGGCGTACGAGCCGGGGATCCGGGATGCCCTGAGCACGGTTGCTGAGAGCGAACAGGATCTGCTCGCGTCGCTGACGAACCGGGAGATGGAGATCGGTCGTCTCCTCGCTCAGGGGCGCAGCAACCAGGAGATCGCTGCGGAGCTGTTCGTCGCTACGGCGACCGTGCGCTATCACGTGTCGAATGTGCTGCGGAAGCTCCAGCTCAATCGGCGCAGCGAGGTGGCCAGGATGTTCCGGTGAGTTGCTGCCGGTGCCGCGACTCGGGGCGCGCTCCTGGGCGCGTTTGAGCTCAGGTGCTCAAGCTCAATTGCTGCGACGTTGGACCAACCGCACCATGGCGGCACCGGCACCGGCGATGACGGCGCCGAGGACGGCCATCCACCACATCGCACCACCGGTGCGCGGGAGGAACCCGCCGTCGCTGCTGGCATCGGAGCCGCTGCCGTCGGCGTTCGCGGTGGAGCCGTTGCCTCCTGCGGCCGCGGAGTTGCCGTCTGAGTTCGCCGAGCCGGCCGCAGCGGCTCGCGCGTTCGCGTCGGCTCTGGTTTTCGAGTCTGCTCCGGCGTTCGAGTTCGCCGCCGCCTCGGAGTCGGCGGCGGCGTCGGGCTGACCACTCGCGTCGGACTGCCCACCGGAATCGGCACTGCCGTCCGCCTCCGCTCCGGCGGACCCGGCCGACCCGGCGTCGTCACCGCCGAGCTGGAAGAGCACGTCGAACCGGCCCTGCCGCTCACCGACGTCGGACTTGTTGCCCGAGGTCGCCTCGCGGGGGAAGTCGTAGCCGATCGTCACCGGGGTCGTCTCCCCCTGGGGCAGCGGCATCTCGATGATCCGGGTCGTGCCTGCGCTCTCGAGGTCCCGGATCGACGACCGACCGGTCTGCCAGTCGATGAGCAGGTCCGAGTAGAAGTCGTCGTCGATCGTCGGGGTCAGCAGTTCGACGTCGACGATGCTCACAGTCATTGTTCCGTCGGTGGGTCCGTCGTTGCGGACCATGATGGTGCGAGACGTCGAGTCGCCGGGGACGGTGACGGGGAAGCCGACGAAGCTCTCCGTCGTCGCGTCGCGGTAGCTGCTGCCGTCCCACGAGAGCTGAATGGCTCTGCTGTAGTCAGCGCTTGCGGCGCTGTGGTCAGCACCCGCGGCGCTGACCTGCGCTGCCGTGGTCGCTGCGTGCGACGCGCTCAGTCCGGTCGGCGCGCTCAGTCCGGTCGACTCGGTGACGGAAGCAGAGTTCACTGGTGCGTTGACAGCGGTTGCACTGACCGCAGGCGTGCCGGCGCCCAGGAGGCTCGTTGCGACGACTGCTCCGGCCACGAGGAGGTGAGTGCGCGTCACGGCTGCTCACCCCCGGGGCGGAAGGTCTCGTAGGCGAACGTGATCTCGTGGGTCGGCTCCTTCTTCGGGTCGAGGCCGAGTCCGACCGTCGCTGACCAGGAGTCCTTCGCCTCGACCTCGGTGCCTGCCGGATCCTCAGCGGTGACGGTCGCCGTGTTCTCGTACTCGCCGACCGTGCCGTTGTCGGTCAGCGTCGCCGTGACACACCAGTATTCGGTCGTCGGAGTCGTCGTGTCCGAGTAGTCGGCGCTCACCGGGGTCGAGGTGAGCTCGCCCTGTGCGGCGGGAGCGTTGGCGACGGTGCAGTCGCCGGGTGCGCTGACGGGGAACACGATGACGTCGGAGGCGCCGAAGATGCCGTCGGACCACGCGGGCGGCGTGAGCTCATAGCGCAGGCCCTTGTTGCCCTGGCTGAGCGAATCCGTCTGGAGGGGAATGGCGACTTCGCCGTCGCGGATGAGGGTCTCGGCATCGGCGGGACCGATGCCCACCGTGACGCGCCCGTCGTTCGCCGGCTGGGCGTCGTCGACGCGACCGGCCGCGAAGTGTTCGTAGCCGCTCGAGATCTCCCCGTCGCCGTGCGCGGTGTCCGACCACAGGGCGAGGGAGGTTCCGCCGGCGCCGATGAGGATGCCGAGGGCCGCGAACGCGCTGAGGACGGCGGCTGTGCGCTGCTTCGTCATGGTCGGTCTCCCTCCTCACGGGTCTGGTCGAGGGTGAAGGCGAAGCGTCCGAGGTCGGCGACCTGGACGGGGCTCTCGGCGCCGAACCGATCGTCGAGGTCGGCGAAGTCGAGGGAGACGCGGACGGAGAAGTCGTCGGAGCGTCCCGCGTCATCGGTGACGAGGAGTTCGCTGGGGTCGTCAAGCGTGGTCACAGTGCCGATCGGTGCGGGTTCACCGAGGCGGTTCCCGGTGGCGTCGAGCACTTCGTAGGTCGCCGTCACGCCGTCGGGCAGAGCAGCCGGGTCCGACCAGTTGACGGTGATGCCGGCGACCATGTTGTCGCCGGTGAGGTGGGTGGTGAAGTCCTGGGTCATCGCAACGGAATCACCCTGGCGGACGAGGAAGGCGTCGGGGTCGATCGTCCGGCCGCTGTCGGTGACGTCCGGTGAGGTCTCACGCCACGTGGTCTCACCGGCGGTGACGTCGAGGTCTCCGGAGACGATCGCTGCTGGTGCGGCAGTGCCTGTGGTCTTCCACAGCGCCATGGTGCCGCTGCCGACTGCGGTTCCGGCGAGCAGGACGCCGGCGGCAAGGAGCGGCAGTCGCCAGTTCTTCCTCGTCATGTCGTCTTCTCCGTCTCGGGGGTGCGTGAGTGCTCGATCGTCGATGGGCCCGCGTCGGCTGCCGTCGTTGCCGCGTCCTTCTTCTCGCGCCGGCGTTCGATCGCGCCGGAGACGAGGGCGTAGGCGGCATAGGCGATGAGGACGAATCCGATGCCGGCGACGAGGAGACCCTTGTTGCCGCCGACGGCCTGCTGGACGTACCCGAGCTTGGGGATCGAGTAGAGGACCTTGCCCATCACCTGGGCTTCGACGATGGGTTCGTCGTCGTCGCCGTTGGCGTCACCGCGGGTGACGTAGGTGCGGCCGTCCGCGGAGTCGGTGACGGCGACGACGCGGTGGGTGATGAGCATGGGATCGTTCGAGCGGGGCTGGAACGTCACCGGGTCGCCGATGCGGTACTGGTCCTGAGGCACCGAGACGACGATGTCGCCGGGTTCGTAGGTGGGTTCCATCGAACCCGTGAGCACGGTCAGCGCCGCGCCGTTCATCACCTTCGGAACGACGCCGACCGCGACGGCGAGAGCGAGGAAGCCGATGAGGAGGATGGCGAACACGCCGGACGACAGTCCGCGTGCGAATCCCGTGGTCCGGGCCATGGTGCTCTCCTCTTCGTGTGTTCTCTGCGTCTCTCAGATGTGCCGCGTCTCCGCGGCGGGGTGTGTCAGCTGTGCAGCGGCTCAGCGGTCCTGGTTGAGCTGGATGGTCGACCCGGCGAGGGCGGCCTGCTGCTGCACGAGTTCCCGGTTCGGGGTGGACTCGTCGAATTCGGCGGTGACGACGACGTTGAAGTCGGCGGTGCCGTCGACGGCCGTGCCGGCAGCGACCTGGTTGGAGCCGGGTGCGGTGTTGTCGGGCGAGACGAGGGTGACCTCGACGCCGGCGTTGTCACCCGAGGCGATCTGCTGGCCGTTGGCATCCTCGACGGTGTAGGTGAGGCTGAGGCCTTCGGCCAGTGCGCCTTCGAGCTCTCCGCCGCCGGCAAGCTGGAGCTTCGCGACCATGTTGTCGCCTTCGAGGCCGACATCGACGCCGTACTTGCCCTGGACGGTGTCGCCCGGGATGATCCTGAAGGTCGCGAGGTCGATCGCGTGGGGGCTGTCGGCGCGGTCGGCCGAGATGTCCTGCCAGCCGGATTCGGTGACGGCGACATCGAGGTTGCCGGCCGTGATCTGTCCGCCGTCGGCTTCGGCGCTGTCGGACCAGAGGGCGAAGGTTCCGCCGCCGAGGAGCAGGGCTGCTCCGGCCGCTCCGGCGATGATTCCGAGGGTCTGCTTCTTCACTGTTCTCTCCTTGTGGGGGTGGCTGCCGTTCGGCTGCACTGTCTTACTTGGTCACTGCGCCGGAGGCGGAGCAGGTCATGGTTTCGCCTGGGTTCAGGCTGGTCTTCGGGCATGTGACTGCGGTGCCCGGAAGTCTGTCGTCGACGACGCTGATGCCGTCGAGCGGGGTCTTTCCCGTGTTCGTCACGAGGTAGGTCCACGTGATCGTCGTGCCGTCGGCCACCCGCTCCCCGGCGGGGATCTCCTTGGCACCGTCGAGTCCGTCAGCGGTCGGGGTGTCCCATGCCTTCTTCTCGATCGAGACACCGGGCACGAGCGTCTGCTTGTTCGTCACGGTGCACTTCACGGTGTCCCCGGAGGTCACGTCGAGGCTGATGTCGCTCTTGTCGACATTGACCTTGGCGCCGTTGACGGTGCATTCGACGGCGTCGATCGTCCAGCCGTCGGCGGTCTGGGCATCGGTGAGGATCTCCTCGATGTCGACGCTCGACTTCTGTGCGGGCTTCGGTGTGGAGAAGCGGACCTGGTAGCCGACCTTCGAGTTCTCTCCGGTCGTCTGCCGGGTGTCCTGCTGCAGGGTTCCCGGCGCCGAGGCGGTCACCCCGAAGGTCCATCCGGCACCTCCGGGCGATGCACTGTCGGCTCCGTAGGGAAGGGTCTGCTTGGCGATCTCGATGTCCACTCGACAGGTGGCGCCCTTGGCGACGTTCTCCATGAGGCTCGCGAGGTCCTCCCACCCGGCTTGGAAGTAGTCGGCGTCGTTGATCGATCCGCCGTCGCTGTAGCCGGCGGGACCGGAGATCGCGGCGAGGTTCTCGACGCCGCCCTGGATGCCGTCGCCGACGCCGACAGCCATGATGCGGCTGCCACCGGCCTTGATGGCATTGGCGGAGTAGATCGCGGCTTCGATCTCGTCGAAGCTCGTCACGTTGCCGTAGGTCGAGGTGTTGCCGGAGGAGAAGGTCGGCAGACCATCGGTGACGACGACGGCGAGGTCGTACTGCTCGTTGGCATCCGCGACCTGCCACAGACCGCTGTCCCAGTTGGTGCCGCCCTCTGCGACATAGGCGTCGATTCGCGATTTGATCGTGTTCGCGTTGTCACCGGGATCGATCGACATCGAGGGCCAGTTGCGACCGCTATCGGTGGAGTCGCGCGGCGCGTTGGAGGCGAACGTGTAGAGGGCCATCGAGGAGTTCGTTCCCTTGAGGGCGTCGACCATCCCCTTCGCGGAGTCCTTGAGGGTGCCGAGCGCTCCCGAATTCGCGACGGATCCCGAGAGATCGAGGACGAGTGCGACGCGCAGCCCGGCGGTGCACGAGGCCTCCAGCGCCGGATTGGTGCGGCTGTTCTGCCAGGTGCCGGTCGAGTTCGTGGAGTTCGATCGCGACCCGGACGTCATGAAGTCCGAACCGGAGCGGTAGGTGCTGCCCGCACGCAGCTGAGTGCCCGTCCGGAACGTGTACTGCTGAGCCGAATTGCTCGAGGCTGAGCCGATGACGAGCTTGTCGTTGGCTGACCAACCGTTCGGCGTCGATTCCTGGACGACCCAGAATCGCTTGTCACGGTTCTCCTGCCCGAAAATGAGCCCTCTTCCCGTCTGCGGCACAACGAACGAACAGTCGCCGTCTCCATCTGAGGTGCAGGTGGCCCAGCTGTCGCGCACGGGGGTCGACGGCCCACGGGAGTCGCCGTCGTAAAGGCGCAGCGTGACGCCGGCGAGTCCGGAGACGGAGTTCGCTGCGGTGCGGTCTCCTCCTACTTTGACGGTGATCACGGCATTGTTGCCGGAAGGGGTGGGAACCGATTGCGGGGCCACGGCACGCGGCGCTCGTGCGGGAGACTCCGTCTCTTCAGGAGATTCGCCGGCCGCCGGTGCCGGGGCCTCAGTGGGGGTCGGGGACTGCGAGGGGGTCGGTGCTGCATCCTCGCCCTGCGGGTCTGCGTGGGCGACGGGAACGGCAGAGAACATCATCACCAGGATCGTGGCGATGATGACGCAGGCGCGGGTGAGCCTGGGCGCGAATCCATGCTGGTCTCTCACGGTTCTCCTCGAGCAGTGTGTGGAGGCAACTGTTCGAGTGTAGGAATCGCGCGCGCGCAGCACCCTGGCCGAATGGACGGGTTGGGTGTTGGGAAAGTGTTGGGTTTCGCCGGGGTTGCTGCGAGCCCGTTCTCAGACTTCGCCGCCGATGTGACGGACGCCGCACCCAGGCGGGGTACGGGGCTTGGAATCGGGCGGGGCCACGTACCCGGATCCGACGGCCCGGAGCCTCAGCCGAGAATGTCGATGAGCCCGGGAACGGGCACCCGCGGCAGCGCTCCGGTTCTCGCGAAGCGGCCCCAGATCCGGCGCAGCTCAGGTCCGGCCACCTCGGCGGTGGTCCCGTAGTCGAGGAAGCTCGAGTCCCACACGGGACCGGGGAAGAGCAGCGGCAGGTCACCGGAGTGCGCGGCGTCGAAGAAGCTGCCGTCGCCGCGGGAGACGATGAGGAGACGGGAGCCCTGTCCCCCGGACATCCGGTGCCGGTCGTAGAACTCCTTCGCCGCGCGCGTGTAGACCGCCGAGGTGATGCCGGAGATGAGCGATTCGAGCATCGGTGAGGTCAGCCGGCGTGCGTGGAGGCGGTGGAAGGCGGGGACGAACCCGGCGAAGAAGGCGATCTCACGTTCGGTGCGGGTCATGAGCACGTCGTACTCAGGTGCCACGCTCTTCCATGCGGCGGCGGCCTCAGCTCGCGAGGGCAGCGGGTAGGCGCCGTAGTGGACGCCGAAGCACATGCCCGCGTGGAGTCCGCCGACGAGCGCGGCCTTGTGGACCTCGTCCTGGGCGGCGAGGATCTCCGGCACGCTCGCGTCGGCGGGGATGCGCTGGGCGACGCGGGCCATGGCCCAGTTCATCGATTCGGTGCCGCCGGAGAGCCCCAAGGGCGCCGACGCCATGATGACGCGCGAGAAAAGGCCGGCGGTCGCCTCGGCGATCATCAGGTGGGCGCACGCATCAGCACCGGCGCTCTGGCCGGCGATAGTGACGTTGTCAGGGTTGCCGCCGAAGGAGGCGATGTTCCTCTGCACCCAGCGCAGCGCGGAGATCTGGTCGAGGAGGCCGAGGTTCGAGTGCTCGGGCCGGCCCTGGCCCAGGTAGCCGAGGACGCCGAGGCGGTACGTCACGGAGACGACGATGAGGCGCTGCTCGGTGACGAGTGCGCGGGGGTCGTAGATCTCGGCGTCCCCGGCACCAGAGACGTAGGCGCCGCCGTGGATCCAGACGAGAACGGGCAGCGCCTCCTCGGAGGTGAGGGCGTCGGCCGGCATCGTCACGCTCACACGCAGGCAGTCCCCGCTGGTGGCGAGGCCGCCGATCTGGTCGAACCGGAACTCGGCGTTGGGGTCGATGCGGTGCTGCGGACTCGCCGGTCCCGGGCGCGTCGCGTCGATGGTGTCGACGGCGGGTTCGTCGACCGGTGGGGCGAATCGCTCGGCACGGGCGTAGCGGATTCCGCGGGCGCGGATGATCTCGTCATCGACGACCGCGCGCACGGTTCCGCACGGTGCGGAGATGTCGATCCGCGCCGTTGTCGTCTGCGCACTCATCGCTGCCCGGTCCTGCAAACGTCGCTCCGAGATCGGCTTACTTCGAGGGCTCGACCGGGGGTTCGGCGGACCAGGGGAAGACGATCCACTGGTCGGTGCGCTTCCACACGAAGTCGGGGTCGACGATCGAGGCGGACTTCGCGTAGATGACGGCGGACTGCGCCTCGGCGCCGTTCTTCTTCAGCAGTTCGAGGACGAGGGCCAGGGTGCGTCCGGAGTCGGCGACGTCGTCGACGACGAGGAGCTTCTTGCCCTTGATCGCCTCGATGTCGAGCATCGGGGCGAGCAGGATCGGGTCGGGCAGGGTCTCCTCGACGTCGGTGTAGAACTCGACGTTGATCGCGTCGGAGAGCTTGAGGCCGAGGGCGTAGGCGAGGGCACCGGCGGGCAGGAGGCCGCCGCGGGCGATCGCGATGACGATCTCCGGGTCGTAGTCGGAGTCAGCGATGGTCTGCGCGAGATCCCTGGCCGATTGGCCGAAGGTGTCCCAGCTGAGGATCTCCTTGTCGGTGAGATCGGTCGAATCGGCGTGGTAGGCCTGGCCCATGGGTACTCCTTGTGCGTCGGTGTGCTGGGATTCGCGGGTTCGGGGTGCTCTGTTGGCTCAATCGGGAATCTCAGGATACGCGCCTGAGTCGCTGATCTGCCATTTGATTCCCCACAGCCACCCTGCCGATCCGACGAAGATCAGCGCCGAGGCGGCCAGACCCCACCACGGACCCGCCAGGGCGGCGATCGCTCCCCCGCCCAGGGCCCCGAACGGTGCGATGCCCCAGGAGATGAGGCGGCTCGCGGCGGTGACGCGGCCGAGCAGACCGACGGGGATCGTGCGCTGGCGGTAGGCGCCGGTGATCGCGGAGAAGACGACGGTGGCGACGCTGAGTCCGAAGTAGCCGAGGACGAGGAAGACGATTCCCGGCACCGAGGCGGTCAGTGGGATGAGGAGGCCGAGACCGGTGCCGCCGAGGACGCACCAGAACACGACCCGGCCCTCACCGAAGCGTCGGGCGATGGGGTCGGCGGCCATGGCGGCGCAGACTCCGCCGAAGCCGGCGGCGCCGAGCGCGACGCCGATGAGGGAGGCGGTGAAGCCGGGGAGTGACAGAAGATAGACGACGATGACGGCCTGCTGCATGCTCAGCGCGAGGTTGAATTGGGCTCCGCTCGCGACCATGCGCATGACGTCGGTGCGGCTGAGGAGGTAGCGCCATCCGGTGAGGATGTCGGCGATCAGACCGGCGGCCACTCGTCGACGCGGGCGCTCGTCCCCGGTGTCTGCCGGCGTCCCCTGCTGAGGATCGCGGTGTCTCTCGCGGAGATGGCTGTCGTCATCTCGGGTGTCGCTGTCCTCGCCTCGGGTGTCGCTGTTCTCGTCTCGGGTGTCGCTTTCCTCGTCCCGGGGGTCACTGTCTTGCGACTCTCGGTCGCTTCTCCCCTGCTGAGGATCGTCCCAACGGTGGAGCACCACCGCGAGCAGGACGAACGAGACGAGGTAGCCCAGCGCGGTGACGAGGAGGGCGGCGGCAGGGTTCGCGACCCCGATGAGCGCACCGGCGAGCGGTGGTCCGAGGATCATCGCCACGGACTGACTCCACGTCAGGGCGCTGTTGGCTGTGGTGAGGTCGTCGGGGTCGATGCCGGTGGCGAGCAGGCTCGGTGAGCCGACGAGGAAGAAGACGCTGGCGATGCTGACCACCACGAGGAGTCCGATGAGCACTGCCGGATGGAGCACCCCGGCGATGGGTCCGACGATGAGCCAGCCGATGTCGTCGGCGGCGACAGCCAGACCGACGATGCCGTCATCGGCGCCGAGCGGCCCCACGATGAGCAGGGGTATTGCGACCGAGGTGGAAGCGGCGGCGAGGTCACCGCTGAACGACGAGGTGAAGACGCCGGCGAACCGGGGCGAGCGGAAGGGCCTCGTGGCTCTCGTCGCGGTCATCGCGGGAGCTGTTCGAGAGGCCCCGCTTCCTGGCTGATGTTCCCTCGGCGTTCGGGAAAGGGTGTCGATCCGCCAGTACTCCCCGGTGTGCGGATTGCGCTCGAGGTACTGGTAGTCGATGAGCTCGCGTCGCAGGCGGGCGAAGTCGGCGTGGAACTGTTTGAGGTGGTCGTTGATCTCCTTCTCCGTGTAGATCCGGTCGCTGTCGACGGTGTCGCGGATGTCGAGGAGGAGGACGACGAGCGCGCGCCGCTTCATCGGGATGGCGGTGAGTCGCCCGTGCGGCATGAATGTGCGGCGCGTCTTCGCGCGGAAGGCGTCGAGCGCGGCTGCGAGTTCGGGATCGAGGGGCGCAGGGTCGGCGTTCGCCGCCGAGGCGGGGCCGAGGAGCCGTTGCGAGAGGAGAGCGGCGCGGGCGGAGGTGTAGTTCTCCCCGGTCTGCGCCATGCGTTCGCGCACGAGGGATTTGAAGTCGCTGTTCTTCGTCATGGTGGTCAGTCCTCTGCCGACCGAACGCTGCCCCAGCTCAATGCCCGGTCAGGAGTTCACCGCTGACGGGTCGATCCGAGGATGTTCTCCCCTTCGCCGGATGGTCTGTGTGCTGGGGTGCCAGACCGGGCTGGGCGTCGGATGCGCCGCTGACCACGAGTATAGGTCATCCACGGCACAGGTGAGATGGACCGTGCAGTCAGTCGGCGACGGGTTCGAGGTAGAGCCAGCGGCCGGCACGGCGCACGAAAGCGGAGTTCTCCTCGAGGATGTGGTCGCCGAGGCTGTCGCGGTAGTGGGCTCGGAAGTGCACCGTTCCAGTGTCGTCGTTCTCCAGGCCGCCGGTGGTGTCGACGATGTCGAGTCGTGTCCAGGTGACGAGGTCGTCGACACCGAGATCGGCTGGGCGGGTGCGCGGATGCCAGGTGCGGAAGAGGTGATCGGCGTTCTTCGTGGCGAAGGCGGTGAAGCGGGACCGCATGAGCGCCGCGGCGGTCATCGGCCATCGCTGGCCGTCGAGGGCAGGGCCGCAGCATTCGTCGAAGCTGGCACCAGGTGGCATTCCGGAGCAGGGGCAGGTCATGGCTCGATGATATCGGGAGGTCGCTGACGAGTAGTGGACAATGAGTGCCCGCACCACCATGGTGTTCGGATGCCCACTGCCCGCGCTTCGTGGTGTTCGGACGTGCCAGCCGCGGGTTGGCGTGCCAGTATGGAGGGATGACGACCGTTTATCTCTCCGGTGATCCCACGTCCGATGAACTCCTCGCAGAGGATCCCTTTGCTCTGCTCACAGGCATGCTGCTCGATCAGCAGGTCCCGATGGAGGTCGCGTTCGCTGGTCCCGCCAAGCTCGCTGAGCGCCTGGGCAGACTCGACGTCGCCGAGATCGCGGAGATGAATCCGGACGAATTCCTCGAGAAGTTCGCGGAGAAGCCTGCCGTGCATCGGTTCCCGAAGTCGATGGCCGCCAGAGTGCAGAAACTCGCTGAGGCCATTGTCGACGACTACGACGGTGACACCGCGGCGATCTGGAGCCGTGGAGAGCCGACCGGCGCCGAGGTGCTCAAGCGCTTGAAGAATCTGCCCGGTTTCGGGGAGCAGAAGGCGAAGATCTTCCTTGCGCTTCTCGGCAAGCAGTTCGGTCTCACGGCGTCTGGTTGGCGCGAGGCAGCCGGTGCCTATGGTGAGGACGGCAGCCGTCGTTCGATCGCCGATGTCGTCGACGAGGGAACTCTCCAAGAGGTCCGAGCTTTCAAGAAGCAGGCCAAGGCCGCCGCGAAGGCCGAGAAAGCAGCGAAGTAGAGTCGGGTTCCCGACGACGGCAGTTCTCGGCCAGCTGACATTTCCAGGGCGGCGTGGTCAGTTGTGGTGTCGCTCGGGTGATTGTTCCACGGCGGCTTGGTCGGCTGCGGTGCCGTTGAGACGACGGTTCCACAGCCACAGGTTCACAGCTACAAGTTGGGTTCGGGCACAGTTGTCCCCTGGCCCGGTCAGTCGGGTGGTCGACTCGACCCGTTCGCACCCGACTCACCCCCACCGGCATCATCAGGCCCGCCCGTGCCACTGAGGTCGTCGAAGAGAGTGCTCATGATGTCCTCGGCAAGGAACCGGGGATGGAAGATCGGTTCCCGGGCAGGATCGACCGATGCCGGTGGCACCCAGGCAGGGCGCCCATTGGTCATCATCCGCATCTCCCACTCCGACCGGTCCATCAGATGATGATGAGCACTGCACGCCAGAGCCAGATTGTTGATCTCCGTCAACCCTCCCCGGGCGTGCGGGATCACATGATTGGCATCACACCACCCCGGAGGGGCATCACACCCCGGGAACGTACACCCCTTGTCACGGGCCGTGACCACCGCGATCTGCTGCTTATTGGCAAACCGTTTCTCCGTGAGCACCTGCACCGTTTTCGCCTTCTGAGACACCAGATGGAAGAACACCTGCCCCTGCAACCCCCGGGCCTGCAGTTCACCGATCGGGATCGGCGTCTCAACCCCGGTCGTGCCTTCCCCGGTGCCGTGGGCCAGATCCTCAGCCGTCGCGGTCACGACGAGCGCGTAAGGAGTCCCGGACCCGGCCTGGTCCATGCTGATCCGCGAGACCAGAGTCGCGAACCGTTCATAGATCCACGCCCTGGCTGTCGGCTGCTCAGCGGTCAGATCGACCCGGGACCCGTCAGCACGCACCCCGACACCCACGAGGAACTCACTGTCCCCGGACTCACCGGCCGCCTCGCCGGGGTTGGAGCCGGCGGGGTTGGCAGCGCCGTCGGGGGTGTCCGCGCCGGCAGAGCTGTCAGGGTTCGTTATCCCATTGACGCGTGGGCCGTTGGGGTCGGTAGTGCCGTTGGAGCTAGTGGTGACGTCTGTGTCTGCTCGGTCCCAGGCTGGGGCCTGGCCGACGGTCGGTAGGGGTGCGTCGAACCGGTCACCGTGCAGCACGGAATCGACAACGTCGAACAGAGACTCCTGACCTCCGACAGCACTGTCGCCACCACCGTGATCACCGTCAGCGCAACCGTCATCAGTAGGTGCTCCGACGACACCGTCACCAGGGTTCCCGCAGGCACCCGAACCATCGGAGTCGGCGAGTGCCCCGAAGGCACTGCCGTCACTGTCGGTGTGGGTTGTGTCCTGGTCTGGGGTGGATTCGTTCGCGGATTTGATCCGCGAGGTCAGCAACCCGTTCAACGCCGCCCCCGAAACAGGGTCGAGGAGACCATTGAGCACCCAGTCACCATTGCGTTTCGGTCGCATCGTCACCGCATAATCACTGCGCGGAGTCTCCTCGACCGGTTTCTTCCCATCCGGGTCGATATACCCCAGCTGTCAAGCCCCGGGTTTCGTAGAGGCTCTTTTTCTTGGTTTCCTAAGCAGCCACGGGTTCTGCCGCGGACTGGTTGACCCATTCAGAATGGACCTCGATCGGCGGACGGTACCCGACCGC
>NZ_JBNFOM010000026.1:0-57770 GCF_057364785.1 Brevibacterium sp. LAARM2_SD2
GTAGGTCCCGCCGTCTATGACACGGGGTTCTCGTGGGAAGACGGG
Source organism: Brevibacterium sp. LAARM2_SD2 (assembly GCF_057364785.1). Taxonomy (NCBI): domain Bacteria; kingdom Bacillati; phylum Actinomycetota; class Actinomycetes; order Micrococcales; family Brevibacteriaceae; genus Brevibacterium; species Brevibacterium sp. LAARM2_SD2. The sequence goes on from NZ_JBNFOM010000026.1 coordinate 46, forward strand.
ATCGGTATCCAGTCAGGATGGGGCGGACGACGTCGGTGACACACCCGGCACGGACACACTTTTTGGCCTATAACCCGCAGCCGGGCACGCAGAAGCCCCTGCGATCCGCTCAGACAAACGGATCGCAGGGGCTTCTCACAAACGCGGAGCCGGTGGGATTTGAACCCACGGTCCCCAGTTCAAGGGACTTCACCTTAGCAGGGTGATGCTTTCGGCCGCTCAGCCACGACTCCAGATTCTCGCCTCGGGGCGACACGCTCGACGCATGCCCCGAAACCACAGTTGACACTGCGAAGACCAGCCTATGCGAAAGGAACCTCCCAGAGCAAAGTTCACTGCGGCAGAGTGGGCTTGATCATAGTCGCTGGTACGAGGATCGTCGCATTTGCTGATGTTAGGGCGGTTTCGCAGGCGCATATCCGCGCGAATTCCAGCATTCGTCAATGTAGGGGCGTAAAATCGACCTGATGTGACCCGTGGTTCGCGCTCCGATACGCCCCCAACGACGGACATTGCGGGAGACATCTGCGCCGAAGACGAGGCGTCAACGGCCCGACACGCGGCGCACGAGATGAGCAACGAGGAGTTAAGAACTTGCCAGAGTTTCCCCCTGACAAGAGAGGACCTCAGGGGAGCGACCCCGATTCTCCATCTGCAGGCCGCCGCCTCCGCGCGTCATCCCGCCCCCGCTTCCGCGGCGAGGCCGCCGCCAGCTCGACCGAGAACCACACCGATGCACCGCCGCAGTCCCCGCGCGGCGCCGACTCGACCCGCCGGGCCTCCGAACCGGCCCCACCGTCTGCCGCCCACCAGCCTCCGCGTCCGTCCGGCTCCGATTCCCGCGGGGACTACTCCCTCAACAGCTCTCGCCGAGGCGGCTCCACCTCCGATTCGTCCGACGAGCAGTCGCCCCGGTCCAAAGCCCCGACCCCGCGTCCCGTCGCACCCCGCACCCGCCGTGAGGCAGGATGCTCCGCGCGGCTGCCGCCGGCGGGGCGAGCGCTGCCGGCGTCGCCGCAGCCGCCGGCAACGTTGACCGCGGGGCGCTCCTCCGCACCTGAGTCCCGAACCGCCTCGGCGCGGGCCGACGATTCCCGCGCAGATCAGGATCAGCGCTCCTCCCGGGACTCCGACTCCGGCCGTCGCCGCTCGCAGCGCGCAGCCGCGGCGGCGGCTCCGACAGCCGCAGCGGCAGCACCGGCAACCGCCGTCAGCGCCGGCTCCCCCGCCCCGGGCAACAGCTCCGGCTCCGGCTACAGCTCCGGCAACAACGGCAACGGTGACGGTGACAAGCCCGCCTCCGGCGGTCCCGAGCGCGCCCGCCGTCATTCCTCCCGCCTCGGCGAGGCCTTCCCCAGCCTTGTCGGATGGACGTCGCTGAGCACCCTGCTTCCGGGCATCGGACTCCTGCGCACGCGGTTCCGTCCGCTCGGCCTCATCGTCTTCGGCGGGTTCGTCCTCACGATCCTCTTCGTCATCGGCTACCTCCTCATCAAGGGACCCGTCCACGCGATCGGCACGATCATCGCGAGCCCCTCCCTGGTCAACTTCATCGCGTTCGCCGCCGTCGCCGTCGGTCTCATCTGGATCATCGTCGTCGTCCTCTCCTACCTCGGACTCCGGCGCGGGCATCGCTACCTGCCCTGGCAGAACCGCCTCTCCGGTGTGCTCATCGTCTCCCTCGTCCTCATCATCGGGATCCCCTTCGGCATCGGCTCCGTCTACGCCCGCGTCCAGAGCGACACGATCGCGAGCCTCTTCGGCGAGAGCACTGGAAAGACGGTCGACGCCAAGGAGCTGTGGAAGGACAAGCCCTACATCAACGTCTTCCTCATCGGCCGCGACAACGGCGACGACCGTCAGGGCACCCGCCCGGATACTATGCTCGTCGCCTCGATCGACACGAAGACCGGCAACGCCGCCCTCATCTCCGTGCCGCGCAACCTCGCGTTCCCGATCTTCCCCGAAGGCAGCCCCGAGGCCGAGGTCTGGCCCAACGGGTTCCGTCCCACCGGGGACTCCTCGGAGGACCTCATCAACGCCGTGTGGCAGTGGGGCGAGCAGAATCCCGACGCCGTTGGCGAAACGAACGGCCTCGAACCGGGGATGACGGCGACGATGGCCGCGGTCGAAGGATCACTCGGCCTCAATCTCGACTACTGGGCTTCGGTCGACATGGCCGGGTTCGAGGACGTCGTCGACGCCATCGGCGGAGTGAACATCGACGTCGAACGCCCCATCCCGATGGGCGGCGGCAAGTCGATGTCCGGAGTGCCGAACCGGGTCTTCGGCTGGATCGACCCCGGTCAGCAGAACCTCAAGGGCAAGAAGGCCCTGTGGTACGTCCGCTCCCGTGAGGGCAGCGACAACTACGACCGCATGTGCCGTCAGCAGCGGATGCTCAAGACGACGCTCGAGCAGATCGACCCGCAGGAGCTCGCCGCGGCCTACCCGAAGCTCGCCGGGTCGGCGACGAAGAACATCGCGACCTCGATCCCCCAGAACGAGATCCCGGCCTTCATCGAACTCGCCGTGGCCATGCAGAAGGGCGACGTGACGACGGTCCAGATCAACAACGACGTCACCCCCACCTACAACCCCGACTTCGATGTCCTCCACAAGTGGATCCAGGGCGAGATCAAGGGTGCCTCCGACGGCGCCGAATCGCCGCGCCCGACGAACGACCCGTCGAAGACTGACGGAGCCACCGACTCCGGTGACTCTTCAGAGTCCTCGGAGTCCTCGGAGGACCAGGGCCAGCAGGACCACAGCCAGGACGTCGAGACCGGCACCGATGCCCCGAGCGGCGACGGTGCGGGAACCTCGACCGATGACTCGGGTGTGCCCGGCGAACCCAACGCCGAGGGCAAGTGCTACCCCAAGGACTACCAGCCCGGTGACCCCTGGCCCGGCTACCCCGGCCCGGGCGCCGGAGACCAGGAGTGAGCGCCGACCACTCCGTCGCGATCATCGGGGTCGGCCCACGCGGGCTGAGCGTCCTCGAGCGACTCGTCGCCCTCGGTGCCCGCCGCTGGGATCCCGCGCGCGGACCGATCGTCATCCACCTCGTCGACCCGTACCCACCGGGTGCGGGCATCGTCTGGCGCACCGACCAGCCGACGAGCCTGCTCATGAACACGACGATCGGCGAACAGACGATCTTCCCCGACGGCAGCTGCTCCTTCCTCGCCGAGGCGATCGATGCCGGTGACGCGGCCCGCCCCGACGACCGCACCCCCGGGTCCACCGACAGCTCCTCCGTGGCGTCCGCCTCCTCCACCGGGGCGGCGGTCCCCTCCCCCGATGCGGCCGGCCGCTCTCCGTTCGGTCCGTCGATGGCCGAGTGGTACCGCGCATCCGGCGGCACCGAGCCCGTCGATTCGACGTTCCCCAGCCGCACCCTCTACGGGGAGTACCTCAGCGACGCCTACGCCCGGATCCGCGACTCCGCCCCCGATTTCATCCAGATCGTCGAACACCGCACCCGCGCCGAGTCGGTCATCGACCTTCCCGCCGTCGACCTTCCCGGTGACCCCGCCGAGGCGGTTCCCCCTCAGCTCATCCGGTGCGAGGACGGAACGACGATCATCGCCGCAGCCGTCGTCCTCGCCGTCGGCCACATCCCCAGCACTCCGACCGAGGAGCGTGCCCGTCTCGCCGCCTTCGCCCAGCGCTCAGGCGGGATCTACATCCCCCAGAGCCTCCCGGCCGAAGCCCCGCTCGACGAGATCCCCGCCCACGCGCGCGTCCTCGTCCGGGGCATGGGGCTCAACTACTTCGACGTCCAGACGCTGCTGACGATCGAGCGCGGCGGCAGCTTCGTCGACGCCGGCACGTCAGATGGCGCCGGCACGTCGGACGCCGGCGCATCCGCCGCGGAGTCCGCCGCGGAGTCCGACGCATGGTCCGATAACTCCGCGACCTCGACCGCCTCCGGGACCGTCCGCTACCTCCCGAGCGGGAAGGAACCCGCCCTCTTCCTCGGCTCCCGGCGCGGCATCCCCTACCGGAGCAAGCCGATCAGCCACGAGCATCCGCGCTCGGCTTGGCCGCTGCGGTACTTCACGAAGGAGAATGTCGCCCTCCTCGCCGGCATCGACGATCTCGAGGGCGAACGCCGGGCCGGGGCCCGCTTCAACGACCAGCTGTGGCCGCTCATCCTCGCCGACCTCCGCTTCGCCTACTACCGCACGCTCGCGCGCACGGATCCCGACGCGTTCGCCGACGATCCCGGGCGCCTGCGCGAAGCCATCGCCGAGGCGGTCTCCCGCCACCTGACCCGCCGCACCTGGCAGGAGACCCACCCGGAGGCCGAGTCGGCGAGCGACTCCTCCCGCCAGGGCCGTGTCACGCGTGAGGCCTTCGCCTGGGCGGAGATCGAAGAGGAGCTCGTCCCCGATCCGGCTCACCGGATGTCGCTCCACGATCTCCTCGACCCGCTCGACGGGCTCGAGTTCTCAAGCCGCGAACCCGGCGAACCGGACTCCCTCCACGACTGGATGCTCGACTTCCTCCGCACCGACCTGCGCGACTCGCTCGCCGGCCCCAAGGACAGCCCGGTCAAAGCGCTGTTCATGGTCCTCTGGCAGTCGAGGCTCCTTCTCAAGGAGCTCATCGCCGCTGGCCACATCGATCCGGTGAGCGTCGACATGGAGATCCGCGGCTGGTTCGAGGGCTTCGTGTCCGGAATCTGCGACGGTCCCCCGCCGAGGCGGATCGCCGAACTCATCGCCCTCGCCGAGGCGGACGTCGTCCGCTTCATCGGCCCCGATATGCACATCGGCGAGAACCCCGAGTACTCGGTGGAGACGGACCCGCAGAGTTCGACCGCACAGGATCCCGCAGCATCGGTGGAATCCGCAGCATCGGTGGACTCCGGTGCTGACGACGATCCTCTCCCGCAGATCTTCGCGGTAACCTCGGCGAGGATGGGAGGAACGATCACGGGAAGCGTCGTCATCGATGCCGCCTCCCCGACGAACTCCCTCGCTCTCGCCGCCGATGTCCTCATCCACGGGATGGTCGACCGCGGTCAGCTCACCCCGGCCCGCCTGACCTTGGACGACGGTCGCGAGAAGCGGCTGAGCGGTCTCGCGGTCACGGAGCGCCCCTACCGCACGATCGACGAGGAGGGTTCGGCCCATCCGCGTCGCTTCGCACTGTCGATCCAGCTCTCCTCGGTCCAGTGGGGTCTTGCGATCGCGGCCAACCCCGACTCCGATGCGACGACTCTCGCGGACTCGCACGCTGCCGCCGAGGCGATCCTCGACCTCATCTGAGGCCCGGGCCGACGAACCCGGTCGCTGCTGGAACAAGCTGATCGCTCCGGCACTCTCGATCCACGCGCAGCCGGGAATCCGCGTCGCGGGCGACGCGGAATCCGTGCCAACTGTGGATCGAGCGGACGGGTGGTTGCAACGAGCGGACGGAAGGCTGGATCGAGCGGGCGGGTGGCAGGCTCCGGCCTACGCCATGGCGAGGGCGGCCTCCGGCTTCGTCGTGCGCGCCCGCACGATCGCGAGCAGCGAGGCCACGAGGCCGATGACCGCCCACGCGAGCAGCCCACCGTACGCCGCGGCCAGTCCCGGGGTGCCCGCGGCGATCGCTGCGAACCCGTTCATCGCCGGGGTCAGCGGCAGCAGCGGGGCGATGAACGTGAAGAACTCGGGCACCGCGCCGATCGTGCGACCGGCGACGGCGAGGACGACCGCGATCACCGAGAGGAATCTGCCCACTCCCCCAAGCCACGCGACGAGCGCGAAGTTGAGGATCATGAACACGATCGCGGAGACGAACGTGAGGACCGCGATGTCGAAGCCCTGGATCGCGTCGATGTCCATGACGGTGACCGCGAGGATCGCGAGCACGAGCGCCTGGACGAGCCCGACGGCGACGCCCGGCACCAGCCCGCGCAGCCACACGAGGACCGAGGACTGCGTCGACAGCAGCGTCGAGGACGGGATGGGCTTGAGCACGGTGTAGGTGACGAGTCCGCCGACCCAGAGGGCGAGCATGATGAGCAGGGCGATCGTCGACCCGGTGAGCAGGTTCGTCACCGAATCCGTGTCCGGTGCCTCGATGTTCGCCGCGGCGACCGTCGACAGCGTGTCCCGTTCCGGGGCCGTGTACGAGGGCACCTCGTCGGCACCGTCCTGGACGCCGTCGGAGAACTCCCCGACGCCGTCGGAGTACTTCTCCGATCCGTCGGCGAGCTGGTCGAGTCCGCCCGCAAGGTCCTGCGATCCCGTCGCCGCCTGGGACACACCCGTCGTGTACTTCCCGACACCGCCGGCGAACTGGTCGGCGCCCTCGGCGAGCTTCCCGGCACCGTCATCGAGCTTCCCGGCACCGTCAGCGGCCTCGGCGATGCCGTCGGTGAGCTTGGGCATCCCGTCGGCGAGCTGCTGGGTGCCGTCACTGAGGTCGGAGGCTCCTTCGGCGAGCTTGGCATTGCCGTCGGCGACCCCGGACGCCCCCTCGCGCAGCCCCTTCGAGGCCTCGAGGAGCTTCGGCGCGTTGTCGGTGATGTCCTTCATCCCCTTCGCGAGGTCACCGAGGCCCTTCTCGAGCCCCTTCGCGAACTCGCTCATCCCCGAGCTGAGTTCGGCGCTGCCGTCCTTGAGGGACGCCGCCCCGCCGAGGAGGGACTGCTTGTCGTCGGTCGAGCCGAGGCCGTCGACGGCTGAGTCCAGCCCACCCGAGGTGCCGTTGAGCAGCCCCTGTGCGTAGGCTTTCTCCATCCCGGCGCAGACCTCGTCGGGGGTGCCCGCCGGGCACAGCTGTGCCCGGATCTGGTCGGCCTCGCCGCTCGAGATCATTCCCGCGCTGACAAGACCGTCGAGGCCCGGGTTCGACTGCGCCAGCTGGTCGGCATCGTCGGCGCCCTTCTGCAGCCCGTCTCGGTACGACCCCAGTCCGTCGGAGAGCCCGCTGGCCCCTTCCGCGACGCCCTGGGCGCCCTTGTCGAGGTCCTTCGCCCCGTCGATGAGGTCGTCGAGGCCGCCCTCACCGGAGCCCGAGCCGCCGGCCCCCGACCCGGAGAGTCCCCTGATGATCTTGTCGATCGAGGTCGTGTACTCGTCGACGCCGTCGGAGAGGTCCCCGGCCCCCTTCGAGAGGTCGTCGGCTCCGGTCGAGAGCTCGTCGGCGCCGTCGGCGAGCTTCTGCGCGTTCTCCGGCAGGTCCTTCGTCTGCGTCTTCATGGTGTCGAGGCCGGTTGCGAGCCCCGAGGTGCCTTCGGCAAGATCGCCCGCGCCCTTCGCGAGGTCCCCGGCAGCCTTGTTCAGCTCACCGCCCGACTCGTCGAGCTGGCCCATTCCGTCGGCAAGCTCTCCGGCGCCGTCGGCGGACTGCCGGGTGCCCGAGGAGAGCTGCTGGGCTCCGTCGTCGAGTTCGCCCGCGGCATCGCCGAGCTTGCGCATCTGCGTGCCGATGTCGTTGAAGCCGAGGTAGATGTTGTCGAGGTAGTTCTCGGTCATCGACGTGTTGAACGTCGTCCGGGCCACCTCGGCGACCGAACGGGAGATGAGCTGGTCGCTGGCCGGGACGACCCCGGAAACGTCGACGTCGAGCTGGGTCTGCGTCGCGGACTTCGCATCCGAGACCGAGGTGACCGCCCGGGAGAACCCCTCGGGGATCGTCAGCCGCGCCGCGTACGTGCCGTCGGCGAGACCCTTCTCCGCGTCCGCCTCGTCGGTGATGACCCAGTGGATGTTGTTCTCCGTCTCGCCGACGAGTCCGCTGGTCAGTTCACGGCCGATGGGCACGGTCTTCCCGTCGACCTCCGCGCCGTCGTCGTTGTTGACGATGGCCGCGTCGATCGTCTCGAGGCGGTCGCTGCTCTTCCACGTGGCGAGGATGAATCCGGCGGCCACGATGATGGGGATGAGCACGAGGCCTGCGAAGGACACCCAGGTCACAGGCCTCTTCGAGTTCGCTCGCTCAAGTCTCATGACTGTACGCCTTCCCTGTTGAAGTCATCGGCGCGCACGCCGGGTCCATCGCCTCTCTCGCCGAGGCGGTCCTCGCCTGCCGTGGGGCTCCCGCCGAGGCGGTCGTCCGGATCGTCGACCGCGGTCGCTTCGCCGTCGGCCGTCGCACCGACAGCGGTCGCATCGCCGTCGGCCGCCGCACCGACGGCGGCGGCCTCGAGATCGAGGTGGAGGTAGTCCGCGTTCGGTGCGAGGATGCCGCGCACGTCCGCGTCCGGCAGGGCGAGGACGAGAGCCGTGCCGTCGGCGGTGAGCTCGGGCAGGGCGTCGGCGAGGTACCGTCCCTGACTGCGCGCGAGCGCCTCGGCGCCGTCGATGACGAGGAGATCCGGTGGATCCGTCCGCAGTCGGGCGATCTCCCCGGCTCCCGGTGCCGGTGTTCCCACCCTGCCGAGGTCGAAGAACGGCACCGTGCGCCTGACCTTGCCCGCGTGTTCGGGGAGGACAAGGGATCCGATCTTCAGTTCGCCTGCGCTCAGGGGCACACGCCCGGTGAGCGCGAGGAGCAGCGCGGTCCGGTCGGTGCCGCTGACGACGAGCGTCTGCCCGGGCAGGAGTGCGAGGTCGACGTGGGAGAAGCCCCTGCCGCCGGCGCTCACCCCGAGACCGCGCCCGTAGATCCGGTAGGGCGAGTTCGGTTCGGGCCAGTCGCGCAGCGCCACCTCGTGGGCGAGCCCCTCCCCTTCGACGTCGAGGCGGGGAAGGATCCGGTCGAGCCACGTCGGCAGCCACCACGCCTTGTCGCCGAGGAGCTGCATGATCGCGGGCACGAGCGACATCCGCACGAGGAAAGCGTCGACGAAGATGCCTGCGGCGAGCGCCAGCGCGATCGATTTGATGATCGGCTCACCGGCGGGGACGAAGGCGGCGAAGACGGAGAACATGATGACGGCGGCGGCGGAGACGACGCGGGCCGAGGACATGAAGCCCGCCCGGATCGCCGCGGTCGCACTCGCCCCGTGGACGTAGGCCTCGCGCATCCCGGAGACGAGGAAGACCTCGTAGTCCATCGCGAGGCCGAAGAGGATGCCCATGAGGATGATCGGCAGGAAGCTGATGACCGGCCCGGTCTGGTCGATCCCGAGGGGGCCGGCGAGGAACCCCTCGTGGAAGACGAGGACGACCGAACCGAAGGAGGCGAAGACCGAGAGGAAGAACCCGCCTGTGGCCTTGAGCGGTACGGCGATCGAGCGGAAGACGATCGTGAGGAGGATGATCGAGAGGCCGACGACGAAGATGCCGAAGGGCACGAGCGCCTTGCCGAGCTGATCGGAGACGTCGATCTGGATGGCCGTGGCCCCGGTGACGGCGGTCTCGAAGCCGTAGTCGTCCTCGATCTGGGTGCTCAGGTCCCGGAGTCGGTTGACGGTGTCGAGGGTCGCCGGGTCGTCCGAGGCGGTCGTCGGGATGATCTGGAAGAGCGCGGAGGTCGCATCCCGGTTCGGTGTGGCGAGCACGACCTCGTCGACGCCGGGGACCGCGGCGATGCGCTCCTCGATGTCCTCGACGTCGCCGAGCGGGTCGTCGGAGGTGACGATCTGGCTCGTCATCACCAGCGGTCCGTTGAAGCCGGGGCCGAAGTGCTCCTCGATGAGGTCGTACGTCGTCCGCGCCGGGCTGCCCTCCTCCTGGCTGCCGGCGGTGGGCAGGGAGAGCTGGAGCTGGGAGGCGGGGATCGCGAAGAGGCTGAGGCCTCCGACGATGAGGACGATCGTCACGATCGGCGCCTTCGTCACCAGGGACAGCCAGCCGGCGAAGAACCGGTCGGTGCGGGTGGCCGGATAGGGCTCGCCCGCCTCGGCGAGGACGGCGGGATCGGTGCGGGGATCGGGTCCCCCGGAGGCGGCGGCCGCCTCGGCGCGGGCCATGGCCTTCCGGTACCGGCGGGAGGGCTTCGGGGTGATCTTCCCCTTCGCGATGCCGAGCAGTGCGGGGACCATCGTCAGGGAGATCATCACGGCAATCGCCACGGCGCCCGAGGCGCCGATGCCCATGACGGTGAGGAACGGGATGCCGGCCAGGGAGAGGCCGAGGAGGGCGATCATCACGGTGAGCCCGGCGAAGACGACGGCGGATCCGGCGGTCGCGGTCGCCCGTCCCGCAGCCTCCTGGGGTTCGAGGCCTTCGGCGAGGAGCGAGCGGGCGCGGGAGACGATGAAGAGCGCGTAGTCGATGCCGACGGCGAGGCCGAGCATGAGGGCGAGCATGATCGACGAGGAGTTCACCGGTCCGAACGCCGTCGAGCCGACGACGAGGAGGACGGAGATGCCGACGCCGATGAGCGCGGTGATGAGCGGCATGCCCGCGGCCCGGAACGAGCCGAGGGTGAGGAGGAGGACGATGAAGGCGATGACGACGCCGACGCCTTCGACCCAGGACACGTGCACCCCGGTGATCTGGAAGAGCTCACCGCCGGCCTCGACCTGGGCGCCGGGCAGGTCCGCGCGGATGGGGTCGAGGGCGGCCGTCAGGGCGTTCGAGGCGGTCTCCCCGCCGACCTCCTGGAGGGTCCCGTCGTATTGGACGGAGATCATCGCCGCCTGCGCGTCGTCGCTGATCGCGCCCTCGACCATATCGTCGAACGGTGAGGTCACGGCGTCGACGTTGGGCAGCTCGCCGAGGTCGTCGACGGCCTGCTCGATCCCGTCCCGGTAGTCGGGGTCGGTGACGGACTGTCCGTCGGGGGCGACGACGATGACCGACGCCGAGGTGCCGGCCGCCTCGGGGAAGGTCGCCTTCATCGCGTCGAGGGCGACCTGCGCCTCCGAGCCCGGGAGCGTGAAGTCGTCATCGAAGTCCTCGGCGAAGGCGGCGACGCCGGCGGCGACGAGGCCGAGGATGACCAGCCAGAGAGCGATGAAGCGCACCGGCTGGCGGAAGGCCCGGCGCCCGAGGGCGTAGAGAAATGTCGACACGAAGACCTCGATACAAAAGTGTATTGGATACAGTCATGTATTCTTGTGGACAACGCCTCTCGAGCGCAAATCAGTATGAGAGAATCGTGTGATTTCCCATGGGATGCCCAGTTTCGGCCGGGCCGTCCCGGCCGGGAGGCGGACCAGCCGGGTGACGAGAGACGGGCGAGACTGACACGCGATGAACACCGAGAACCTCAGCGACCGCAGGCGACGGACCCGGTCCACCCTCGTCGAGGCCGGCGTCTCCGTGTTCGCGGTCAAGGGCATCGAAGGAGCGTCGATCGAGGAGATCTGCGAAGCCGGCGGCCTGACCCGCGGCGCGTTCTACTCGAACTTCTCCAGCCGCGACGACCTCGTCCTCGCGACCCTCGAGATCCGTGCCGCCGAGACCCTCGACCGCCTCGATGCGACGATCCAGCGGTGGAAGGAGCAGCTCGACGACACCGACGCCGCGGAGATCAGGCCGCTGCTCACGCAGTTCGTCGAGGAGATCTTCACCGAGAAGCTCCACACCGTCGCCGATGCGATCGCCGAACAGGAGGTCGAGCTCTACTGCCTGCGGGTCCCGGAGCTCTACGCGCGCTATCAGGAGATCGACGCCGGTCGCCGGGAGAGGCTCGCCCGGCTCGTGCGCACGGCGATCGAGAACGTCGGCGCGGTGCCGACGATCCCGCTCGACAGCCTGCTGACGATCCTCATCTCCCTCTTCACCCACCTCTCGCTGCAGTCCGCCGCCGGACGCGAACTGCGCGACCCCGTCGACATCGACCCGGGCCTCATCGTCGAGGTTCTCCTCCGGTTCCTCGATTTCACCGACTGCGCGACCCCTGAGGCCTGAGCTCCAGCGGCTAAGGTGGAGGGCGTGACTGAACTTCAGCGTGAATACACGGCCTTCATCAACAACATGGACGTCCGCCTCGGCGCGTTCGTGCTCGCGGACCTCCCTCAGTCCGTCGAACAGGAGGACGGCACCCAGGCGCCCTTCCGCAAGGACATGAGCCCGGAGTCCCTGCCTCTCATCGAGCACTTCGTGCTCTCCCGGTTCGCGAACCCCGACGAGGTCGTCTCCCCCGACAACCACCGCTTCGTCGAAGGGCTCATCCGCTACCTCGGCGAGACGTATCTGCGCGCCATCGGCGGGGCGTGGGACCACGATGAGACGACGGGCAACGGGATGCCGTTCATCCGCCCCGACAATGCCGACGGGCCGACCAAGGGCGAGCCGATCCCCCTCGTCGCCGTCGTCCTCACCGCCGTCGACCAGCGCACCGGCGGGATCTTCACTGCCGTGCTCGACCGTGCCCGCCAGGAGCTCGGCGGCGACGGCAGCCCGCGGCGGACCTCGACGGGTCTGTCGATCGGGATGCTCACGTCCGAGAACTCCTCCGAGGAGGAGGTCGAGTTCCTCTCCCGCTTCCTCGGCACCGTCGAGCCGGGCATCGCCTCGTGGACGAAGGAACAGGCCGACCCGCAGTCGTGGGCCCTCGACCGCGACAGTCTCATCCGGCTCGGCAAGCAGCTGAACGTCCGATACGACTCCCGCGACGAGATGATGGCCGACGACGAGATCGCCTTCGTCGGCGGGGCGATGCGCTTCATCGGCGAGACGATCCGGCGCATCGGGCTCGGGCAGTGGCGCTACGGGGCCGAGCTCGAAGCCGACGACCCCCGCAGCCAGCAGCCGTTCATCCGCTTCGTCATCGGCGACCAGAACCTCGACATCGTCCCGTGGAAGCTCGCCCAGGCCGCCCTGGACGACCCCGAGGCGATCGCGAAGGGCCTCGACACGATCATCGAGATGCGCACCGAGGAGGCGGAGAAGTCCGCCGAATGAGGTGACGGCCCGCGCTCGTCAGGCCCCGGGGCGGGTTTGCGCGTGTTGAACGCGGATTTGCGCCAGTTGAACCTGAGATGGCCACGACCGGTACTGGCCATCTCAGATTCAGCTGGCGCAAACTCGTCAGGCCCCGGAGCGGCCGGCGCCGGGTCAGAGCTGGAAGCGGCGGTTGCCGTGGAGGCCGTCGGCCGGTGACCCGGGTGCGAGCTCGATCGTCTTCGCACCCGGGTCGATCTGCACCGTGACGAGGGTCGCCGGCCGATCCCCGTAGGCGGCCCCGGGCTCCGGTGTGCAGCTCACCGGCGGATCCCCCGGCCCCGAGGTGAGGAGGGCGACGAGGTCGGCCGTCGTCTCCGGCGGGTTCCCCGCGGCGATTGCGGCAGCGGTGCGGGCGGCGAGGAAGTCGTAGCGCGGCCGTGAGCTCGAGTCCGCGCGCAGCTCCATCGCTCCGGTCTGCAGGTCGGGGTGGAGGAAGTGGTTCGTGTGGAGGAGGACGTCGGCCTCGGCGAGCGCCGCCTCGGTGTCGGCAGGCCTCGCGTCGCCGGTCCCGCGGGGTCCCCGGGGCGGAGTTCGCGCTTGGCCTCCCCGGCGATCTCGACCTGGACGGCCGCCTCGGCGGTGACGACGGTGATGACCGACGACGATGAGGTCGGGGCGGAGCGGATGATCTCCACCGCCTCGGTGAGGGTGTGCGCGGTCGAGAGCACCCGGTCGAGGACGGCGTGGACGGGCACTCCCCCGGCCCGGTCGTCCGCGTGCTTGAGGATGTTGAGGTGGACGCCGACGCCGGCTTCATTGAGGCCGATCTTGCCGAGCATCCCGTACTCGGCGATGCCGACGTGGCGCAGCTGGCCGGGCACGGCCCCGACGTCGCCGATGTGCCACAGCGTCGAGAAGTCGGCGAGCCAGTCCCAGGTCTGCGCCGAGACCGTCGCCCCCGGCACGACCCGGGTCACCGTCGAGCACTCGGTGGGGGCCGCCTTGGCGAGCGTCATGATCTCCGTGCGGGCGATGACCTCCATGATCTCGGTGACGGTGCGCCCGGAGCCCTCGGCGACCGCGGAGATCTCAGCGGCGGCCTCCGGTGCCCACGCCTGCAGGCGCGCATAGCTGTCGTCGGCGGCATGGCGGGCGTCGACCTCGGTGATGCCGAGGTGGGCGAAGTACCGCTGGTAGCCGGCGATCGCCGCGCCGATCCCGGTGCGCAGTTCGCGGCCGCGCTGCAGCCCGCGCTGGATGTGGTCTCCGGCGCGGGAGACGAAGACCTCCGGACGCACCGCGGCGGCGGGCACGAAGTCCGCCGTCATCCGCGCATCGGGCTCGACTGCATGCCCGGGGCATCGTGGGACTCGGTCGCCGACTGCGCGGCATCGGCGGGTCGCTGTGTCGTCACGGGAGGCTCCTCCGTTCGGGTTGCCGGTCATCTTCGCGCATCGCGGGAGCAGGTGACCCACGTGCCCACATCGCGGTCTGTTCGCGCTCACGCCGAGGCGGTGGGCAGTGAGGCGCTGCGGTGCCGGTCCGCACGGTCACCGGGAAAACGGTGCCGGCGGGTCCTTCCTCACCGATTCCCGACGAGGGAGCCCGTGCCGACGTCGAGGTCGAGGTAGTGCATGTGCGCGGCGGTCTCGGCGAGCGCGGCGAAGAGGTTGAAGTGGTGGAGCTGGTCGAATCCGCGGGCCCAGTGCAGGCCCTGGGCGATCGAGTAGACGGAATGGTCGTCGGTCTCGCTCATCCGTGCGTCGATCTCGGCGAGGCGCTCGCGGTGGTGCTCGACGAGCTCCCGCTGGCGCTCGTGGAGGCCGCGGAACCGGAAGCCGTGCGCGGGCAGGACGGCGATGTCGGCAGCGAGCGTGCCCATCTTCTCGAGCGATCCGAGATAGTCGCCGAGGCTGTGCGTGATCGAGCCGCTGTCGAGGCCGATGTTCGGCGTGATCGTCGGCAGGACGTGGTCGCCGGAGAAGAGGAGTTCGCCTTCGCGGACGAAGGCCGTGTGCCCGTAGGTGTGGCCGGGGGTCCACAGGGCGTCGAGGCGTCCGGTCTCGAGCGGCAGGGTCGCTCCGTCCTCGAGGATGCGCAGCGTGTCCGGCAGCTGCGCGAGTTGGAGGGCGAAGGGATCGCGCTCGCGTCCGGGTCCGTCCTCGCGCTTCGCCGGCCTGCTGACCTGGAGGGATTCGACCTCGTGCCAGCGCTCCTCGGGCACCCCGTAGGCGCGGGCGATGTTGAGGTTCGGATCGGTGCCCGTGCCGAGGTCGACGGCCCGTGAGGCGAAGCGCTTGACCGCGCGCAGGTCCTCGCCGTGGAGTGCCACCCACATCGCCGGGTTCTCCTTGATGAGCGCGGGGACGAGTCCGATGTGGTCGCGGTGGTAGTGGGTGATCGCGACGCCGTGGATGTCGCGCACGGCGAAGCCGAGGTCGGCCAGCGCCGAGGTGAGCGCGAGGT
Source organism: Brevibacterium sp. LAARM2_SD2 (assembly GCF_057364785.1). NCBI lineage: Bacteria > Bacillati > Actinomycetota > Actinomycetes > Micrococcales > Brevibacteriaceae > Brevibacterium > Brevibacterium sp. LAARM2_SD2. The sequence goes on from NZ_JBNFOM010000026.1 coordinate 15,237, forward strand.
ACTGGTCCCACCCGTCCCAGCCCGGGTCGATGAGGACGACGCCGTCGCCGTCGGCGAGCGCGTAGCAGAACGTGTAGACGAGCGGGTTGTTCGGAATCGGCACCGGGATCGCCCACACTCCGTCGGCGGTCTGCTCGACCGGTGGGAGGACCCTGTCCTGCCACGCGCGGGACTGTTGGGGGCTGAGCGTTTCGATCGGCATCGGTGCGGGTCTCTCCTCGTCGAGCAACGGTGATGGCGGTGAGTTCCTCCGCCCAACCTACTCCCAAACCCGGAAAACTGAAAGATCGTTCGACAATTGATTGCACCACTGACCTTGTGATCACTCAAGCCGCATCAGACGCAACGGATTTCGCACACCTCAAGCGCCGCCTCGGCGAGGTGGTCTTCTCTATCCGTGGTCACGATTTCGCTTTTCGTTGAAGTGCATTACCATCGGCATGGCGCAGGTCACATCTGCGCCCGCGTGGGGACGCTGCTCAGCGCCGCTCACGGCAAGACTCATCGGGGAGGATTGATATGGCGGCATCAGGATCGCTCAAACGGAACCTGGGACTGTGGTCCATCGTCGGGCTCGGGCTCGGGTACATGACGCCGACGGTCGTCTTCGACACGTTCGGGATCGTCTCGGACGAGACGAACGGGGCGTGCCGGCGGCCTATCTCACCGCGCTCGTCGTCATGGTGTTCACGGCGTTCAGCTACGGGAAGATGGTCCGGGTCTTCCCCACGGCGGGCTCGGCGTACACGTACACGCGCGAGACCATGACACCGGGGCTCGGGTTCCTCGTCGGGTGGACCTCGCTCATGGACTACCTCCTGCTGCCGATGGTCAACTGCCTCATCATCCGCCTCTACATGGAATCGATGGTGCCCGACGCACCGCCGTGGATCTGGGTCGTCGCCTACACGGTCATCATGACCGGCATCGTCCTGTCGTCGATGCGGGGCACGGCGAACATCAACGCGATCCTCCTCATCTTCTCCCTCGTCCTCATGGTCACCTACTGTGCGCTCGCGATCGCCCAGCTCAATGCCGGTGAGGGCGCGGGCACGGTCTTCAGCCCCGAGCCGTTCATCCACGACGGGGTCGAGTTCACCGCGGTGCTCACCGGGGCGACGGTCGTGTGCTTCTCCTTCATCGGCTTCGATGCGGTGACGATGTATACGAACGAGGCCAAGCACGTCAATCTCATGCCCAAGGCGATCCTCATCACCGTGCTCGCCGGCGGCGGCATCTTCCTCATCGCGAGCTACATCACGCAGCTGCTCTACCCGGACAACTCGCAGTTCACGATCGTCGACGATCCGCTGCCGGAGATCGGGCTGCTCACCGGCGGGCCGCTGTTCCAGCTCTTCTTCGTCGCCGCCGCGTTCGCGGCGACCGTGGCCTCGGGGCTCGCCTCGCACGCCTCGGTGTCGCGCATGCTGCTCGTCATGGGACGCAACGGGGTGCTGCCGCGCAAGGCGTTCGGCTACATCAACCCGAAGACGCACACGCCGGTGTTCAACATCGTCCTCGTCGGCCTCGTGTGCCTCTTCGCGATGTCATTCAGCCTCGAGTTCATCTCCGCGCTCATCAACTTCGGGGCGCTCATCGCGTTCACCTTCGTCAACCTCACGGTCATCGCCCACTACGCGTTCCGCACCCGTCAGGTCGTCGACGCCAAGTCGGCGTTCAGCTACGTCGTCATGCCCGCCATCGGGGCGATCCTCACGGGAGTGCTCTGGGTGAGCCTGCATGAGACGGCGCTCATCGGCGGGCTCGTGTGGTTGGCCGTCGGCGTCGTCTACCTCGCGGTCCTCACGCGCGGCTTCAAGCGCACGGTCCGCAGCTTCGACGATCCCGAGGCCGACGCCGACATGTCGGAGCCCGAGGTTCCGGAGGACGGTGCGGCAGCGGACGCGGGAACCGGCTCGGGGCCTGGTGCGGGGTCTGCTCAGCCCGGGAAGACGGCCGACTGACGGGGCGGGCCGGGCAGTGGGTTCTGGTCCATCAGTCCGCGGACGCTGAGTTGCGTCGGCCCACGGATGCTGAGGGCCGAACCGCGGACACTGGGGCATCCGCTGGGGCGATCGCGCAGGCTCGGAGCGTCGTTGCGCCGCCTCGCGGTGGGGATTGCGCCGGGTCGACGCGGGGGTGCTGCACAGCCGCTGCGCGGGGGCGCAGCGACCAGACCTTCGTAAGGTACCAACGTTCTCGACCGGCCGCCTCACACAAAAGTATGAATTCGGTCCGGTTTCGCGTCACATTATGTCGCCGAGGCGGCCGGCCGTGACAGGGCACCGTCCGGCATCCTTCCGAATCGGTCCGGAACGCAGAAATGCGCTGCGACATCCGTCGATGTCGCAGCGCATTTCGTCAGCGGAAGCGGTGGTGTTGAGTCTCACGACATCGTCAACACATGTCTCAATACATCGTCAACACCCCAGCAGCCCATGATGGGGAATGAGCACCCGAGCACAGATCATCCGCGCGGTGACCACGGGAACCATGACCCAAGCCCAAGCCGCACGCGCCTACAACGTCTCCCCATCGAGTGTTTCCAAACTCCTGAGACAGTGGAGACGAGAAGGCGACGCCGCGTTCTACCCCAAATCCCGCAGACCCCGCACCCACCCCGCAGCCACACCCCCGCCGACCATCGCCGAGATCAGACGAATCCGCACCGAACTCACCGAAGCAGGCCTCGACGCCGGACCCGCCACCATCCACGCCCACCTCATGGCCACCCCCACCGTCGACACCATCCCCTCACGGGCCACGATCGCCCGCATCCTCACCCGCGAAGGACTCGTCACCGCACAACCGAAGAAGAAACCCAAAACCGCTCTCACCTGCTTCGAAGCGGACCTGCCCAACGGTTGCTGGCAATCCGACGTCACCCACTACCGCCTGCTCAACGGCGACAGTGTCGACATCATCACCTGGCTCGACGATCACTCCCGCACCGCACTGCACATCAGCGCCCACGCAACCACGACCGTCAACACCGTCGTGTCGACCTTCACCGCCACCGCCAAACAGCACGGCTGGCCGGCCGCGACCCTGACCGATAACGGCCTGATCTACACGGCCAGGTTCCGCGGCGGGGTCAACCGGTTCGAGAAACTGCTGCGCACCCACGACATCGCCCAACGCAACGGACGCGGCGACCACCCGCAAACCCAGGGCAAAGTCGAACGCTTCCAGCAGACGATGAAGAAATGGCTCGACGCCCGACCCGCACCACAGTCCCTGTCCGAACTCAACACGGCCCTCACGGACTTCCAGACGGTGTACAACACCCAACGGATCCACTCAGCGAAGAAGACCACCCCCTGGGCCGCCTACATCAGCGCGCCCAAGGACTCCCCGTCCCCACTGCCCGAGGACACGCCTCGCTTCCGTGTCGACAGGATCGATCGGCAGGGCAAGGTCTCGTTGCGCTATGACTCGAGAATGTACTCAATCGGCGTGGGACGAACCCACGCCCGAACCCGCGTGGTCCTCATCGTCAAAGACCGACACATCATTGTCGTGGACCAACGCACCGGGGAGATCCTCAAGGACTTCACCTTGGACCCCACACGCCGGTACCAGAGGCAATGAAAAACACCCCGAACCGTGGGTTCGGGGTGTTTCCGATGTACTGAGACATCACATCAGCGGAAGCGGTGGGATTCGAACCCACGGTACGGGGTTGCCGCACAACGGTTTTCAAGACCGTCTCCTTCGGCCGCTCGGACACGCTTCCAGTGGTCAACCCGGCCTGCTCAGCGCGGAGCTGAGCCAGAACAGTTTCTCACAGTCGCGCGAACAACTGCCAATCGCCGAAGCTCGCAGGCGGTCGGCACCGCACCGTGATCGGTAGGGTCCTGCGATCGAAGCCGATCAGTGCTTGTTCTTGCCGTTCTTCGGCTTCTTCTCCCCGGGCACCTCACGTGCCGGTCCCCCATCGTGCTTGTGCCGCTCGGCCGGGGCGCGGCCGGTCGAATCCGCATCCGCCGAGGTGGCACCGCGGGCAGCGAACGTCGCCGGAACACGGGAGACGACGAACTCGGACTCTTCCTCTTCGTCGAACTCGTCCTCGTCGGTGGTCACACCGCCGGGCGCCGGACGGCCAAGGCGCTGCGCGGGCCGAATCGGGGCTTCGGCGACACCGGAGTCCTCCGACGCGGCACCCGCGTCAGCGGAGTCGGCGACCCCGTCAGCGGTGTCGGTGTCACGGGCCGGAGCCGGAACACTGTCGGCGCTGTCCACGCTGTCAGCACCGTCGATACGGTCGGCAGAGTCTGCGCTGCCGGCGACCGGCTCGTCGGCGGCAGGCACCGCTGACGCAGTCTCGTCTTCGGCCACGCGTGGTGCGTCGGGCAGCATGTCCGGGGCGTACTCCGGCGGTTCGGGCGGCAGCGGCGGCGCGTCCGGCATCGGCGCGGTCCGCTCGACCGGCGGCTCTTCGGCCAGCGGCGGGGCATCGGCGTCGACGCTCGATTCGGACTCAGAGGCAGGCCGCGATTCGAACTCGGTGTCGGACTCGGTGTCGGTCGTCGTTTCGGACTCAGCGACAGGCCGCGTTTCGTCCGAATCTGCCGGCTCGTCGATCGCTTCGACGTCGGCCTCGACGAGACCATTGACGCTCGAGTCCCCGGACGCCATTTCGCTGACGATGGGGTCGACCTCGGGCACGCGTTCGTCGACCGGTTCGACCGCCTCGGTGGTCACTCCGTCGACGTACGAGCCCTCGGTGGTCAGATCCGGTCCGGCGGGTCCGCCCTTGGTCGACTCGTGCTGGATGAAGAGCGTCCGCGTCACCGTGGTTCCGCGCACCGAGGTGGTCACCGCCTCGTCTGCAGACGCATCATCCGCGGGGTCAGGGTCGGAGGTGCGGCCGCCGGAGCGCTCGCCGCCGGCCTGGGCGTCGGTGGGTGCCTCGACGCTCGGCTCGGTGAAGCCTCCGCCGTCGGCGACCATATCGGCGATCGATTCGTCTGTGGTCGACACTGCCTCCGCCGACACGGCGTCGACCGGGGTGTCATGAAGCCCGACATCTCGTGAGGTCGTGGTCGCGGACTCGGAGCTCGCCGAGGCGGTCGCAGCCTCATCCGTGCGCTCGGTGTCGGGCCCGTCAGAGCCGGAGCGCTCAGCAGCGGATTCCTCCGAGGAGGCTGCCGTTGCGCCGGCGATGCCGGCCGCCCCGACGACTCCTGCGGCACCGGCGACGAAGGCCGCACCGGATCCCGAGGAGCGTTCGTCATCGCGGGCTGCACCATCACGCACCTCGGCGTCGTCACGCGGTGCAGCGTTGTCACCCTGTGCAACGTCATCACGCAGCTCAGCGTCGTCGGCCTCCGTGTCATCCGTCGTCTCGGACCGATCGGCAGCCGATTCGGGCGAGGCCGATCGTTCATCGGCGTCGGTCTCGGTGTCACCGACTGCGTCAGCAACATCAGCCGAGCCAGCAGACGTCGCTGTGTCTGCACCTACAGCGCCTGCACCGCCATCGCCGCTCTCGCTCGCGGCACCACCCGCGCCACCATCACCGGCACTCGCGCCGCTCGCGGGCACACTGAGCTCCGCCTCGGTGGGGTCGCCGGCACCGCGGGCGGGCTTGCCCTTGAGGATGAGCGTGAGGGTCGCCAACGGCACCGACAGCCAGTTCGGGCGGTTGCGCAGTTCGGTGACGGTCTCGACGAGGAGCCTGTCGATGAGGGCCGCGCGCAGCACCGGATCGCTGAGGCCGATGCTCTCACCGCGCGCCCGCGAGTACCCGCTGAGCAGCGAGTTCTGCACCTGCGAGGCCCACAGGTACTCCGGCGAATCGTAGATCGCCCGCAGCGCTGCGGGCTTGTCGCCGAAGCCGTTGACGACGAGGCTGCCGTCCTCGGCGTTCAGCGCATCCGTGCGCTGGAGCCGCGCGAACCCGGCGGCGTAGTCGACGCTGCGAAGCAGGGCGACGAGGTCGAGGGCGACCGGCCTGGGCTCCGAGTTCGACGCATCGCTGAACTTGACGACCGCGTAGCCATCGCTCGGCGAGCTGACGACATGGTCGAGCGTGAGCTCACCGTGGATCTTCTGCAGCTGCCCGATCGTGTCGAGCGAGCGCAACTTGGCCTTGTGCTGCTTGAGCTCGGGCACGAGCGCATCGAGCGCCAGCGGTGCCCGGCCGAGTGCCCAGTCGATGCGCTCGACCCACTTGTCGACGAACTCCTTCGTCGGCGCACCCCGGCCCTCGACGATGCCGAACTCGGCGGCCATGTCGGCATGGAGTTCGCCGATCCGCCGGCCCATCTCCGCGGCCTGCGCGTTGTACCCGCCGATCGATCCCGAATCGACGGCGCACACGATGTCGACGGCTTCGCGCCACGCGGGCTCGGCCTCGACGTCGGCGCGGGAGAGCAGCGCCATCGGCGCCTCCATCTCCGTGACCTCGAACATGTCGTACCAGCGACCCGAACTCCAGCCGATGACCTCCGGCACGCTGCGCGATCCCGCTTCCGTCAGCAGCACGGGGATCGTCAGCGATGACGGCATCCCGTTCTCGAGCACGCGGAAGAAGCTCAGCTCGATCGGCTCGTAGGCGTCGTGGATGACGACGGTCGACTTGTTCGCCCCCGAGTCGGCGACCTCGATCGGGCGGATCTCGACGTCGATCTCGTCCTTGACCTCGGTGAGCGGGGGTGCCGTTTCCGGCTTCGGGGGGACCGCCTCGGCGCCGGAATCGGCCGTCGATGCTCCTGCATTCGCCGAGGTGGCCGACCCCGACGTCGACCCGGTCCGTCCCGCGGTCGGCAGGCTCCCCCGCTCACGGCTGTGCCGGAGGGATTCGGTGCTCAGCTGGCCGCCGTCGAAGACCTTGCGCTTGGTGATCGCGTCGGCGAGGAGATTGACGAACACGGGGTCGGCGGCGCCGTCGTAGACGAAGACGCGGCCGAGGGCGAGGTCGTCGACGGTGCCGATGAGGGCGTGGCGGAGGTGGATGTCCTCGGCCCCGCGCAGGGAGAGGGGGATGTTGAGGCGGCGCAGGGTGGGGCCGTCGCCGACGGAGATCACGGTGACGAGGCCGGAGAATCCGCCGAGCTCCTCGGCGGTGAAGGTGAAGGCGCGAGCGACCGACATCGGCGTGATGTCGGGGTCGGTGCCGAAGTCAGCGGCGAGCTTCGGGAACCACGACTGCCGGGGAATCCAGCTGGCTAACAGTTGTTCCAGCTCACTGCTGATGGCCATGTCGCCTCCTTGAAGGGATTACGGGCATCTACCATCCAACCACGATATCGGCCTCCTGCGACCGAGGGCGCACCCGAAAACCCTGAAGTCAGCGGGGTCCCAGGGCCCCGAAGAGAGGCGCGACAGGCGGACAGCGCGTTTGCGATGCGGGACGGTTTGCCGAATAGCAAGACACAGGGCGCACAATGGAGGAGTGTTGAAACAAGACGAATCACCCCAGAAGCAATCACTCGCGCACGAGGTCGATGCGGCCGCTGCGCGAATTGCCGACTCCGTGATCACGTCACCGCTCCAGATTTCGGAGCGGCTGTCCGCCGCGACCGGTGCCACCGTCTACCTCAAGCGCGAAGACCTCCAGCCGGTGCGCTCGTACAAGATCCGCGGCGCCTTCAACTTCATGCTCCAGCTCGACGACGAGGAGCGCGCCCGCGGCGTCGTCTGCGCCTCGGCGGGCAATCATGCGCAGGGCTTCGCACTCGCGTGCCGGCAGCTGGGCATCCAGGGCACGATCTTCGTCCCGAAGACGACGCCGCGGCAGAAGGTCGACCGCATCCGCCACTTCGGCGGTGACCGGGTGACGATCGAGATCTCCGGGTCGACGTACGACGACGCCTCGGCGCTCGCGCACCGCTTCGCCGACCGGAACGCGGCCCTCCTCGTCTCCGCGTTCGACGACCCGCGCACGATCGCCGGGCAGGGCACCGTCGCCGTCGAGATCGCCGAGCAGCTCGACCCGCACCCCGATTACATCATCGTGCCCGTCGGCGGCGGCGGGGTCCTCGCCGGCATCGCCGCCTACGCGGCCGAGCACATGCCGAACACCAGGGTCATCGGCGCCGAGCCGTCAGGCGCCGCCTCGATGATCGCCGCGCTCAAGGCCGGCCACCCGGTGACGCTGGAGAACATCGACCGGTTCGCCGACGGCACCGCGGTCAAGCGCGCCGGCAACATCACCTACGAGATCATCTCCGACCTCGGCGTCGATGTCCGCCCCGTCCACGAGGGGGCGGTGGCCACGGAGATGCTCGCGATGTACCAGGTCGACGGCATCATCGCCGAACCCTCCGGGGCGCTGGCCTCGGCGGCGATCGGGACGGCCGGCAGCGGCAAACCCGTCATCGTCGAACCCGGGTCGAGTGTCGTCTGCCTCGTCTCCGGCGGCAACAACGACATCTCCCGCTACCCGGAGATCCTCGAGCGCTCCCTCGTCCACGAGGGCCTCAAGCACTACTTCATCGTCGACTTCCCGCAGGAGCCCGGCGCCCTGCGCCGCTTCCTCAACGAGATCCTCGGCCCCGACGACGACATCGCGATGTTCGAGTACGTCAAGCGCTCCGACCGCGAGACCGGGCCGGCGTTCGTCGGCATCCAGCTCGGCGCCGCGGAGGACCTGCCCAACCTCCTCGAGCGCATGGAGTCCTCCCAGATCGAGATCGAACGCGTGCACCAGAACTCCCCGATGTTCCGGCTCTTCGCGTAGGTCATCGGCCTTCCCCTCGCCGAGGTGGTCGTCCGTGGCCGTGCGCGCTGCGAGCGCGCGCGGCCAGCCGTTCACCGGTTGGCGGCGAGCACCGCGGCGAGCCCCGCCCGCAGGTCGTCGACGAAGTGCTCGGGCATCTCGAGCGACGGGAAGTGCCCTCCGCGCACGGGTTCGCGCCAGCGCACGATCCGCCGGTAGCGCTGCTCGGCCCAAGGCCTGGGACACTTCGACGAGACGTCGGCCGGGTACATCGTGATCGCCGCCGGCACGTCGATCCGCAGAGCCGGATCGAGGGAGTTGTGGCTCTCGGCGTAGATGCGGGCCGCTGAGGCGCCGGTGCCCGTCAGCCAGTAGAGGGTGATGTTGTCGAGCACACGGTCCCGCGACATCGTCTCGAACGGACCGTTGTCGGTGTCCGACCATTCGGCGAACTTGTCGAGGATCCACGCCATCTGCCCGACCGGGGAGTCGACGAGGGCGTACCCGACCGTCTGCGGACTCCATGCCTGCGCTTTCGCATACCCGGCGCGGTTCTGCCAGAAGTCGCGGTGGTCATCGACCCATGCCCGCTCTGCGGCGGTGAGGGAGTCCGGATCCAACCCGGGAGGCGCCTCGGCGAACGTCGAATGGATGCCGAGGACATGGTCCGGGAACCGGCCGCCGAGGATCGTCGTGATCACACCGCCCCAGTCGCCGCCGTGGGCGAGGAAGCGGTCGTAGCCGAGCCGGGACATGAGCTCGACCCACGCCGCCGCGGTCCTCTCCGTGCCCCAGCCCGTCTCCGCCGGCCGGTCGCTGAAGCCGAAGCCGGGCAGGGAGGGGATGACGACATGGAATACGGGAGCCTCGGGATCCGCCGGGTCGGCGATCTCATCGACGACGTCGATGAACTCGGCGATGCTGCCGGGCCATCCGTGGGTCATGATGAGCGGCACGGCATCCGGCCGGGAGGACCGGCGGTGAAGGAAGTGGATGCCGAGGCCGTCGATCGTCGTGCGGAACTGCCCGATCGCGTCCAGGCGGGTCTCGAACGCCCGCCAGTCGTAGTCGGCGGCCCAGACCTCGGCGAGCGCGACGAGGTCGGCGAGCGGAACCCCCTGCCGCCAACGCTCGGCTCCGACCGCGGTCGGCGGCAGAGGCTCGGGTTCGGGCCACCGGGTCGCGGCCAGCCGGGTACTGAGGTCACGCAGCTCCGCCTCCGGCACGGAGCTGTGGAACGGGCGGATGGCGCTGTCGTGCAGTGGCATGGGTCCTCCTCGACCGGATGCTCGCCTCGTGCTCCGAGACGTCGAACTCTCTGTCACCGGACGTCGACCGCGCCGGCAGGGGACGGCGACGACAGTTGATGAACCAGCTATGACGGTTCTACCATCGGACACCGGCCCCGCACAAGGGTCCCGCGTACGGGTCGACGGCGTTTAAGGTGAGTCCATGGGTGATGCATTTCCGGAGTTCCGGTTCGGCACGGTGCTCGCGACGAGTTTCACGGGGACGCTCACCGAACGGCAGGGCGAACGCCGTGAGCGGATCCCCACTCCGGCACGACTCGTCGACTGGCTGGCGGTCGTCGGCCTCGACGTCGCCGGGTGCACGGAGAGCGAACTCGCCCTCGCCCAGCAGCTGCGTGAGGCCATCCACCACGCGGCCACCGCAGCAGCACTCGGTGAGCCGCTGCCCGCCTCGGCGCTCGACATCATCAACGAGGCCAGCCGGCAGGGGTGGGCGGCACCCGTGCTCACCGGCGACGGCGAGCGCCGGTGGCAGCTGAGCAGCCCCGCCGCTGTCGCCGATGCGCTCAGCGTCATCGCCGCCGACGCGATCGACATCATCGCCGGCACGCGCGACGGACGCCTCGCCCTGTGCGCCTCACCGACGTGCCGCGCGGCGTTCTTCGACACCAGCCGCAGCCGCTCCCGGCGCTGGTGCGACATGAACACGTGCGGCAACCGGGAGAAGAAGGCCCGGTTCAACGCGAAGCATCGGTCGTGACCGCTCACCGGTTTCGGATCGGATTCACCGCCGAGCACTCCTGCCGGCCACTGCCCCACGGTCTACAGTGGTCACATGCGCGCTATCACGATTCCCACCCCCGGAGATCCCGAGGCACTGCAGCTCACCGACGTCCCCACCCCTGAGATCGGGCCGGACGAGGTCCTCGTCAGAGTCCACGCCGCCGGAGTGAATCGCGCCGACCTCCTGCAGCGGCAGGGCTTCTACAACCCGCCGCCGGGTGCCACGGAGATCCCCGGCCTCGAGGTCTCGGGCACGATCGTGGGGCTCGGCGCCGATGTGAAGAACTGGAGCGTCGGCGATCGCGTCGCCGCTCTGCTCTCCGGCGGCGGCTACGCCGAGGAGGTCGCCGTGCCCGCCGGTCAGCTCCTCGCAGTGCCCGACACCTTCGACCTCACCGCTGCCGCTGCCCTGCCCGAGGTGCTCGCGACCGTCTACTCGAACGTCGTCGGCCGCGGTCGCGTCCGCATCGGCGAATGGCTGCTCGTCCACGGCGGCGGATCGGGAATCGGCACCGCCGCGATCCAGGTCGCGAACCTCCTCGGGGTGAAGATCGTCGTCACCGTCGGCTCCGCGGAGAAGGCGGAGTTCTGCCGCGAACTCGGCGCCGACGCCGTCATCAACTACCGCGAAGAGGACTTCGTCGCCCGCGTCCACGAGATCTGCACCCACCCGGACGGGGCGACCGGCGCCGATGTCATCCTCGACATCATCGGAGCCAAATACCTCGAGCGCAATATCGCCGCACTCGCCACCGACGGCCGCCTCGTCGTCATCGGCATGCAGGGCGGCACGACCGCCGAACTCGACCTCAGCACGCTCATGCAGGGACGCAAGACGATCACCGCGACGACCCTGCGCGCCCGCCCGCCGGCGCAGAAGGCGGAGATCATCTCCGACGTCGGCGAACAGCTGTGGCCGGCGGTGATCTCCGGCGACATCCGCCCGATCATCGACACGACGGTGCCGCTCGCGGACGCCGCGAAGGCGCACCGCATCCTCGAGGACGGAAAGACCATCGGCAAGGTGCTCCTCCGCGTCGACGACGATGACTCAGCACACGATGACTCAGCCCAGGACGAAGGAGCGCGCTCATGACCGCAGACGCCACGCCCACCGCGCCCGGTGCCGCTGATCCGCAGAGAGCCCAGGACGGCCCGCAGAATGTCCAGTCCGATGAGCAGGGCGCACAGGCCCAGCAGGGAGCCCAGCAGAACACCGGCACCGAGGCGACCGGCAGTTCCGCAGACCGCGCCGGGGTGCCGGTGACGGCCGACTCCGAAGCGGACCAGGCCGGTCTCGCCCGCGGCGAGACGCTCACCGATGCCGCCTCGCATCCGGACCCCGCGACCGCGGCGCGCACCGGTGACACGCGCACGGCCGAACCGGCACCCGCATCCGCGACCGGGTCTGAGCCCGATGCCGACCCCGAGACCGAGGCCGACTCCGAGGCCGAGGCCGCCGAGGAAGGCGACATCGCCTCCCCGGGCAAGGTGATGCGCATCGGCACGATGGTCAAGCAGCTGCTCGAGGAGGTCCGCAGCGCCGACCTCGACGAGAAGGGTCGACAGCGGCTCGCAGAGATCCACCGTCGGGCGATCGCCGAACTCGAGGACGGCCTCTCCGCCGAACTCGTCGCCGAGCTCGGCCGCCTCGACCTCCCGTTCGACTCCACCGACGAACCCCCGTCGACCTCCGAGCTGCGCATCGCCCAATCGCAGCTCGTCGGCTGGCTCGAAGGCCTCTTCCACGGCATCCAGACGGCGATCATGGCCCAGCAGGCGATGGCGAAGCAGGAGACTCCCCCACCCGGCGGGCTCGTGCCCCCGGGCGCGCAGGCTGGGTCCGCGGCCGAGGGCACCGATGACAAACGCAGGACCGGCAACTATCTGTGAAGAAGCTCTTCTCGTTCCGCAGGCGGCGCGCTGACGGCCCCGACGAACAGTTCGGCACGGGACTGTGGCGCCACAACCACGACCGGTTCCTCCGCGCCGTCGACCGCTACTACACGACGGCCCTCGCGATCCACACCGCCGCCCCGACTGACGCCGCAGGTGAGGGCTCGGCCCCGACCGAGCCGGCAGCCGCCAGCCAGCCCACGCACGAGCCCGGCGCGACAGCACCCGAGCCGGCAGCCGCCTCGGCGCGGGATGCGATCATGGCCGGCACCCACCGCCTCAACGACCTGGCGACGCAGATCGACGAGATCACCGCGTGGCTGCACACGCACTGCCCCGTCGACGGCCAGGTCGTCCCCGGCCCCGTGCGCCGGGTCGTCGGGGACACCCCCGAACTGCTCACGCGGGCATCGTCGAAGGTCGCCGAGGCGGTCCTCGCGGCCTCGATGGCGCGCGCGGGAACCGCGACGCTGACCTCGACGGCGACCGCCGCCGACCGCTACATCACCGATGCCGCCGAGCTGCTCGCTCAGGTCAGGCGCATCCTCGCCGAGGCGGACGCCCGATGAGCGCGCTCACCTCACCGCCGCCGGACTTCGACCTCGGGCTCGTCGCCAGCGACATCGACGGCACCCTGCTCCTCGACTGGCAGCCGATCTCCCAGGTGACGATCGATGCGATCCACCGCTGCCAGCGGATGGGGATCCCGTTCGTCCTCGTCACCGGGCGCCCGATCCGCTGGCTGGCCGCGATCGCCGAGCAGATCCCCGATCTCGGTCGCGTCGTCTGCCTCAACGGCGCCGTCGTCTACGACATCGCCACGGACACCGTCGTCGATGCGCACCCGCTCGAGCAGGCCGGGGTCGAGGAGATCGTCGCGGCCATCGGCGCCGCCCACCCCGAGGCGCGCTTCGCGTTCGAAACGCTCACCGGGCTCTACGTCCAGGACGGCTTCGCCTCACGCTCTCCGCACGAGGCCACCGTCATCGGCGACCTCGGGGAGCTCGCCGACACCGACGTCGTGAAGATCCTCGTCAGCCTCGGCACGACCGACTCGGAGGCCCTCCACGACCTGCTCGGACCGATCGTCACCCGCTCGTGCCACGCCTCGTTCTCCGACCCGGACAACGGCCTCGTCGAACTCGCCCCCGCCGGGATCACGAAGGCGAAGACGCTCGAATCGGTGTGCGACCACCTCGGCGTCGGTCGGGACCGGGTGATGGCGTTCGGCGACATGCCCAATGATCTCGAGATGCTCACGTGGGCGGGGCTGGGGGTCGCGATGGGCAATGCGCTCGATGTCGTCAAGGACACCGCCGACGCCGTCACGGACCCGGTCGATGACGACGGGGTGGCGCACTTCCTCAATGCGGCCCTCGACGCCGTCCCCTCCCGCTGAGGGCGATCACGCTCAGCACTCCCGGTGTCCTCCGTGTCCGCCGTGTCCGCGACCCGAAGAGCACTGAGGACTGAGTGCTGAGCGCTACGGGCCGGTGGACCGGGACCCTTCGACGTCGAGCACCGCGGGGTCGAGGTCGAAGTGATCGACGAGGGCGACGGCGAGCCCATCGTCCTCGACCGGGTCGGTGACGACGCTGCCGAGGACCTTGAGCTCGTCCTTCGCCTGGCCCATGACGATCGAGTGGTCGGCCCATTCGATCATCTCGAGGTCGTTGAGGCCGTCACCGGCGGCGACGGTCAGACCGTGGTCGATGCCGAGCTCCGACTCGACGAGCGCGAGCCCGCTGGCCTTCGACACCCCGTCGGGGGCGATGTCGAGCCAGTTGCTCCACCCCACGGAATAGCTGACTTCGTGGAGCCCGAGCCGGTCGACCGCCTCGGCGAACTCCTCCGCCGTGCCGTTGACGTCGCGCATGACGATGCGGGTGGCCTGCTTCGTCAGCAGCTCGTCGAAGCCGACGATGTCGAGGGTGTCGGATTCGGAGAGCTCCCCGGGCGGGAACGCCCCGGACGCCCACCGGTGCAGGTCGGGGTCCTCGACGAGGAAGAGGGCCGTCGGCAGCACAGCGCGCATGCGCTCGAGCGCGGGCCGCGGGTCGAAGGAGACGACGTGGTGCATCTCCCAGCCCCGCGGCAGCGCGGGGTCGAGCTTGACGACGACGGAGCCGTTCGAGCACACGACGAAGCCCTCGGTGAGTCCGAGCGCCCGGACGATCTCGAGGGCTCCCGGCAACGCACGGCCGGTCGAGATGACGATGTGGTGCCCCGCCTCGGCGAGGTCGATGAGAACCTGCCTCACCGCCTCCGACAGCGTCCCGTCATAGTCGATGATCGTGCCGTCGATGTCGAGGGCGATGAGGTGTGCGGGCACTGCTTCTCCTTGGCCGGCGGTGGGGCTGCTCAGAATCGCGGACCCTCCGGTCCCTGGGCCACCATGCCGCCGAGGTAGGGGCGCAGGGCGACGGGCACCGTGACGGAGCCGTCGGCCTGCTGATGGTTCTCGAGGATGGCGACGAGCCAGCGCGTGTTCGCCATCGTGCCGTTGAGCGTCGCCACCGGACGGGTCGCGCCGTCATGGCGTTCGCGGATCTGCAGGCGCCTGGCCTGGAACGTCGTGCAGTTCGAGGTCGAGGTCAGCTCGCGGTACGTCTCCTGCGTGGGGACCCAGGCCTCGTTGTCGAACTTCCGCGCCGCGGAGTCCCCGAGGTCGCCGGCGGCGACGTCGATGACCCGGTAGGGCAGCTCGCACAGCTGGAGCATCTTCTCCTGGAGTTCGAGCATGCGGGCGTGCTCGGCCTCGGCGTCCTCGATCGCGACGTAGGAGAACATCTCGACCTTCTGGAACTGGTGGACGCGGATGATGCCGCGGGTGTCCTTGCCGTACGACCCGGCCTCGCGGCGGTAGCACGAGGAGATGCCCGCGTACCGCAGCGGTCCGTCGCTGAGGTCGATGATCTCGTCCATGTGGTAGCCGGCCAGCGGCACCTCGGAGGTGCCGACGAGGAAGAGGTCGTCGGCTTCGAGGCGGTAGACCTCGTCGGCGTGCTCGCCGAGGAAACCCGTGCCCCGCATCACCTCGGGCTTGACGAGGGTCGGGGTGATCGTCGGACTGAACCCGGCCTCCTCGGCGACGTCGCGGGCGAGGTTGAGCAGCGCCATCTCGAGCTTCGCGCCGAACCCGGTGAGGTAGTGGAAGCGCGCTCCCGAGACCTTCGTGCCGCGCGTCGTGTCGATGGCGCCCAGCGTCTCGCCGATCTCGAGGTGGTCGCGCGGGGTGAAGCCCTCGGCGGCGAAGTCACGGGGCTGGCCGACGGTCTTGAGCGTCACGAAGTTCTCCTCGCCACCGGCGGGGATGCCGTCGATGATGAGGTTGGGCAGCTTCGAGGCGAGGCTGTCGAACGCGAATGCGGCCTCGTCGGACTCCGCCTGCAGGGCTTTGACCTTGGCGGACTTCTCCTTGCCCTCGGCGATGAGGGCGGGCTTCTCGTCCTTGGGAGCCTTGGCGATCTGGGAGGAGAAGGACTTCTGGTCGGCGCGGGCGTCTTCGAACGCGGTGATGGCCGCCCGCCGCGCGGTGTCGGCTGCGAGCACCTCGTCGACGAGTTCGACGGAGGCTCCGCGAGCCCGCTGCGATGCTCTGAACAGGTCCGGGTTGTCTCTCAACTGCGCTAGATCGATCACCTCCTCAGCTTAACGGGGCGACCTGGGTTTGCGATATTCGACCACTGGGCACGCGCTCAGGTGGCCCGGAGTAGATTTGTGCCATGACCTTCGACCTCGATCCCGCCATGATGTGGCTCGTCATCGTCGGTCTCGTCGTCATCGTCTGCGGTGCGTTCCTCCTCGGCAATCGCATCGGCTCGCGCCGCATCCTCAAACGGCTGCGCCGCTACTCCCGGCGCCCCGAACTCGACGACGACGGAGTCGAGGAGTACGCCCCCAACCGCTACCGCGCCGCCCTCATCGTCAATCCGACGAAGGCGAGCGCCGGGCGGATCGCGTCGACCGCCGAGGCGATCTGCCGTTTCGAGGGCTGGAACCCTCCGCTCATCCTCGAGACCACTCCCGAGGACGCCGGGGAGGGACTGGCGCGACTCGCCCTCGAGGAAGGGGTCGACGTCGTCATCGCCGCCGGTGGGGACGGCACCATCCGCGCGGTCGCCTCGGCGCTGGCCGGCACGTCGACGCCGATGGGGATCGTCCCGCTGGGCACGGGCAACCTGCTCGCCCGCAACCTCGACCTCGTCCTCGACAAGCCCGAATGGGCGCTGCGGATCGCCCTGTGGGGGCGCAACCGCGCCGTCGACGTCGGCACCGCGCAGATCAGCCCGGGCGGGCCGACGCTCGTCTTCATGGTGATGACCGGGCTCGGCTTCGACGCCGAGGTGATGGCGAAGACGACGGCGAACGCGAAGAGCCGACTCGGCTGGCTGGCGTACCTCGAGGCCGGGTCCCGCACGCTCGTCGGCCGCCCCAGCCACGTGAAGATCACGTACGACGACGACTACCGGGTGACGGCGCGCGTGCGCTCGGTCATCGGCGGCAACTGCGGCAAGCTCCAGGGCGGGATCCAGCTGCTGCCCGAGGCGATCATCGACGACGGGCTCCTCGACGTCCTCGTCGTCAGCCCGAAGAACCTCGGCCAGTGGGTCGGTGTCGTCGCCTCGATCATCGGACGCCGGACGACGAAGGGCCTGCACACCGACATCCGCAAGTGCCACAACGTCGTCATCGAGTCCAAGGATCCGCTCGAGGTCCAGCTCGACGGCGATCCCCTCGGCACAACCGGGTATCTCGCGATGGCGGTGGACCCCGGTGCTATCACCGTGCGCGTGCCGACGACCGAGCAGCGCCGGGAGATCCGCGCCGAGGCGTGGCCCGTGTGAGGCCGGGACGCTGAGCACGGCCGGATTCCGGCGCCGAGGTGGGGCCTATGACCAGGAACAACGTCGCTCCGGTGGGGCAAGGTCACGAACAGGTCGCGAAAGCACCCTTGTGTTCACCAAAGCGTTACCGTAATTCCGCTCGACCAAAACGTACAAAAATAGTTCTGAGAATTGCCTGTACCTAGGATGACTTCCAGATGTGCACCCCCTCACACAGATAGAAGGCACTCCAATGAAGAAGCTCATCCTCGCGCCGGCTGTGGCCCTCGCGTTCACCGGACTCGTCGCCGCCCCTGTCGCCGCGGCCGAAACCCCCTCCACCCAGTCGGCTCCGACGAAGGCCGAGAAGGAGCAGGCGGAGAAGGAGAAGGCCGAAAAGGAAGCGGCTGAGAAGAAGGCTGCTGAGAAGAAGGCCGCCGAGAAGAAAGCGGCAGAGAAGAAAGCCGCGGAAAAGAAAGCCGCGGAGAAGAAGGCGGCTGAGAAGAAAGCTGCGGACAAGAAGGCGGCTGAGAAGGAGGCGGCCGATAAGAAGGCTGCTGAGAAGAAAGCCGCCGACAAGAAGGCGGCTGAAGACAAGGCTGCGAAGGACGAAGCGGCCAAGGACGCGAAGTCGACACCCAGCCCTTCCCCCAGCGACAAGGGCGCTGAGCAGCCGAAGGATGAGGAGAAGCCCGAGGAGATCAACGCCGATCTCAGCGTCTCCGCCGGCGAGGTGTCGGCCGAGGACCTCGCGAATTCCTCGAAGGGCGTGACGGTCACCGTCACCGGCCTGGAGAAGGGCGACAAGCTCAGCGTCTCCGGCCTCACGGCTCAGGCGGCGACCGCAACGGGCAGCTCGAAGTCGCTCCGCGTCTACTACGCCGGCGATGCCGAGGACCTCAAGTCCGGTGCGAAGTCGTTCTCCGTCAAGGTGCAGCGCGCCGGCGTCTCGAGCGCCACGCTCCAGGAGTCGGTCACGGTGCAGGCGACCGATCAGGCTGACCCGGTTCAGTCCACAATGACGATCGAACCGAAGCAGATCACGGCTGAGGATCTCACGGACGAGTCCAAGGGTCTGACAATCACGCTGACGAATCTCAAGAAGGATGACGTCGTCTCCGGTTCGTTCCTCAAGGGCGACAAAGTGGTCTCCGCCGACGGAGACTACACTTACACCGCCTACTTCTCCGGCGATCCGAACGACTTCAAGCCAGGCGACGAGGTTCCGGTCTACGCCTACGTGACCCGCGGAGATGCCGAGCCTGTGACCGTCGAAGGCAATGTGACCATTGTCGACGAGACGAGGTTGACCCGATCGAGGCCACGCTCAAGGTCGATCCGACGGAGATCACCCCTGACGATCTCGTCGACAACACCAAGGGCATTGAGGTGACGGTCTCCGGCGTGCAGGCAGGCGACATTGTGACCGACTCCCTCACGGGCGAGAAGAGGGAGGTCGACGCGGACGGGGACTTCTCGTTCAGGGTGTATCGGGAAGGCAGCGCGGACGACGTCGAACCCGGCAAGATTCCCTTCACGGTGACCATTGACCGCGAGGGCACGAAGTCGGTCACGCTCAACGGCGAATTCACCGTCGTCGATGATGACGCTGTCGATCCGATCGAGGCCTCGCTCAAGGTCGATCCCAAGGAGATCACTGCGAAGGACCTCGCGACCAAGGAGAAGGGCGTCTCCGTCACGGTCTCCGGTGTCAAGGCCGGCGACAAGATCACCGACTCCCTCACCGGTGAGACCGAGACTGCGGAGAAGGACGGCGACTACGTCCTCCACCTGTGGTACGACGGCAACCCGGACAACCTCGAGCCCGGCAAGGTTCCGTTCACGGTGACCATCGACCGCGAAGGCACCGAGTCGGTCACGCTCAAGGGCGACATCACCGTCATCGACGAGAAGCCCGAGGCCCCGGCCGAGGCCTCGCTCACCGTCTCACCGAAGTCGATCGAAGCCGACGACTTCATCAACGAGAAGAAGGGTGTGACGCTCTCCGTCAAGGACTGCAAGCCCGGTTCGGACGTGCGCTTCATGGTCATGGCGGACGGCAACTCGCGCATCACCGCCTACGATCGCACCGTCCAGGCGGACAAGGACGGCAAGGCCTCGGTGAGCGTCTTCGGCACCTCGTCGGACGCCTCGGCGTACGTCGGCGGATACTCCGTGACCGCGACCTGCGGCGACGACACGATGAAGGACTCCTTCAAGGTCACCGCCGGAGCGAACGCCGGCGGTGGCGGTGACCACGGCAACGGCGGCGGTGACAACGCCGGCGGCGGCAGCGGCAGCGAACTGCCCCGCACCGGTGCCGAACTCGACGGCCTCGCCGCAGGCGCCCTGCTCCTGCTCGTCGGTGGAGCCGCAGTGACGATCACGATGCGCCGCCGCAAGGGCGACTTCTCACCGTCGTACGTCTGACACGACTGCGCTGAGTCGCTCCCTGCCTCGCCGAGGCGGGACAGGCCAGCCAGCCTGAGCTGAGTGAAATGGGTCGGGAATCTCTCCCGGCCCATTTCGCGTGCCCGGACGTCCACGCGTGCGCAGAACCGGACGACCACGCGTGCGCAGAAACTGTGATCGGGCCGTGATCAAAACGCCGGCCGCGACTATAAACTTCTGTAGTTGCCGAATTCCGGCATCCATCCCCCCGAGAGGACCTCATAGCCCCATGCCCAAGAAACTTGCGCTCATTCCCGCGCTTGCTCTGGCCATCGCCGGCCTCGGCGCGGCCCCGGCAGTCGCGGCACCCGCCGACGCCGACACCTCGCTCTCCGTCCCTGCTGCGGCGACGACCCCCGACACCGCAGCCGACGAGACCCCCTCGTCCGCGGACACGACCCCGGCCGCTCCGGCACCCGAGGTTCCCGAGACCGACGGCGCGGACGACACCGACACCCCGGCACCGGAAACCCCCGACACCCCGGCTCCGGACGAGTCTGCGACGGGATCGGACGAACCTGACGACGAGGTCACCGAGGATGAGGAACCGACTGAAGCCGCCTCGGCGCCGATTGCCGCCAAGGTCGACGTCGAACCGGGGACGATGACGGAATCGGAGTTCTACTTCGACGGTGTCATCATCACGGTCTCCGGCCTCGAGCCGGGCGACATCGTGACGAACTCGCTCACCGATGACGTGAAGAAGGCCAAGGGCAGCTCGGTCGAGTTCGAGTACTACGACGAGGAGGGCACGATCGAGGGCCCGCAGACCGTCGATTTCACGGTCACCGTCGAGCGCAAGGATCAGGACCCCGAAGAGTTCCCAGGGAGCTTCGAGATCACCGAGGATGAGGAGATCGAGGAAGGCTCCCTCACTCTCGGCACCGACTCGATGAGCGTCTCCGAGTTCATGAAGAAGGGCATCCCCTTCACCGGTGAGGGCTTCCTCCCCGGTGAGCAGGCGTTCGCCGTGGCCGCGAAGTTCGAGACCGACGAGATCATCTACCTCGACGAGAACGTGGAGGTCTCCGATGAGGGCGTGGCCTCCGGGGTCATCCGCCCGACGGAGACCGACGACGTCAAGCCCGGTGACTACATCGTCTACGCCGGCGGGGAGGAATTCGGTGCCACCGCCGAGTTCACCCTGACCGTCGACGCCGCACAGGCCGCCTCGCTGACAGTCTCCCCGAAGTCGATCGAAGCCGCTGACTTCGTGAAGAAGGACAAGGGAGTGGTGCTCACGGTCACCGACTGCACCCCCGGCAGCGACGTCCGCTTCGTCGTCAACCCCAAGGGGAACTCGAACGTCACCGCCTTCGACAGCACGGTGACCGTGGATGAGACCGGCACCGCCTCGGTGAACGTGTACGGCACGTCGTCGAACGCGTCTGCCTACGTCGGCGACTACTCGGTGTCGGCGACCTGCGACGATGACGTCCTCAAGGGATCGTTCGAGGTCACCTCGGGTGCCGCGGCCGGCGGCTCGGGCGGCAGCGACAGCGGATCCGGCAGCAAGGGCGGCCAGCTGCCGCGCACCGGCGCCGAGCTCAGCGCCCTGGCCGGCGGAGCCGCGCTGCTCCTCGTCGGCGGCGCCGTCGTCGCCCTGACGGTGCGTCGCCGGAAGTCAGCCGACTCGCTCTGATGCGACGCTGAACGCGAGAACGGCCTGTGGCCCCGACTTCGGTCGGGGGCACAGCGTTCTCGGTCATCGCAATGGGAACGACCGCCTCGGCGGGGTCATTGCACGGGAGGCGCTGATTCGGCGAGGTCGACGCACGCGCGCCACCGCCTCGGCGAGGTCACCGCACGCGCAGCGCCGCGGGTTCGATCGTCACGTCGATCTTCTCGGTCTCGCCGACCTCGTCGCCGTCGACCTCGACGACGCGCGGCTGCTCGAGTTCGATCGTCAGCGACGAGACCCGCTGATGGATCGCGCTCTCGCTGCTCTGCGCCGAGTCGTCCTTCGACATCATCCGGCGCAGACCGTTGTCCCACACCATGTTCTTCATCGTGTCGAGCCAGCCGGTGACGCCCTCGGCCTTGAGGATGAGGACGTCGAGCTCACCGTCCGAGGGATCGGCGTCGGGAAGCAGGGTGATCCCGCCCTGCAGGGTGCCGTAGTTGCCGACGATGAGAGTGTGCGCCGCCTCGTGGCCGATCCGCTCGCCCTCGCGCGACAGGTTGATCTCCATGACATCGCTGGCCGAGACCGCGCGACCGAGCGATTCGACGTAGGCCAGCCATCCCGCCTTGTCCTTGAGGTCGTCATTGGTCTCGGTGATCATGTGCGCATCGATCCCGAACCCGGCCATGACGACGAAGGGCTCACGGTTCGTGCCCTGCTCAAGGGTGACCTCGACCCAGCCCATGTCGATGTCGCGGGCCGTGCCGTTGAGTGCGCGATCCATCGCCTCGCCGAGGTTGTTGAGCGGAACATCGAGATTGCGGGCCAGGAGATTGCCCGTGCCCAGCGGCACGATGCCGAGCTCGGCCTCGGAGTCGATCTCCGCAAGGTGACCGGCGACAGCACGGACCGTGCCGTCCCCGCCTGCGGCGATGACCACCTCGGCGCCGGCATCGAGAGCGGCCTGGGTCGCGGACTTGCCGGGATCGTCCTCCTCGGTCTCATGCCAGGTGATGGTGAAGTCAGGGTTCTCCGGGAGGGCGGCCTCGAGGTCCTCCTTCTCGGTCTTCGACGGATTCCACACGATGCCGACGTGATTGGCTCTCATTTCAGGTCCTTTCGCAGACGGTACTGCTTGGTGGTGCTGCTCGTTCATCGGCCGCAGCGGGCGACCCCAGACCTCACACTAACGCAGTCCTCTGGGCGCCTTCGTGAAGCGCGCTTGTCGGGCGCCTGCGAGACGACGGGATCAATCCATCTTGTCGTATCGGGCGCGGAGGAAGAGGAACACGCCGTAGAGGACGAGTCCGACCCCGACGCCGAGGAGGAGGTAGGTGCCGAAGGGCTGTTCGCGCATGGCCTTGAGAGCGCCGTCGACGCCGGTCGACTTCTCCGGGTCGCCGGTGACGCCGGAGACTATGACGAGGATGCCGACGGCGATGAGCGTGGCGCCCTTGCCGAGGTAGCCGAGGACGCCGGTGATCGTCATCAGCTTCGCCACAGCGCTCGAGCGCGGGGTGCGCACATCGTCCTTCCAGTTGCGCCGGATGCCGTTGACGCAGAACACGATGCCGATGATCGTCACGACCCCGCCGATGACGACGAGGAGAAGGATTCCGCCGGGGGCCTGCGCGAGGGTCGACGAGGCCTGCTGCGACGACTGACCGGAGTCCGAGCCCTGGCCGAAGACGAACTTGCCGAAGAGCACAGCCACTGCCGCGTAGGTGATGCCCTGCGCGATGGCGAGGATGAAGTCCTTCCAGCGGTCGCGACCGTGCTCGTCGCGCGGATCGTTCGAGCCGTGTCCGCGCAGGGTGGCCGTGCCGAAGAACGCGTTGGCGAGGTTCCACAGCGCGAGCAGTGCACAGCCGAGCATGCACAGCCACAGCAGCACCATGCCGAAGGGCTGGGAGGCCATCTGCTGCATCGCGCCGGACTGTTCGGCTTCGCCGCTCTTGCCGAGCGCGAGGCCGGCGGCGGTGGCGCCGAGGATGATGTGGACGAGTCCGTTGGCCACGAAGCCGACTCGGGCGACCCGTTCGAACCACTTGCTGTCAGCGGCGTTGACTGCCGCATCGTCGGCCTTGCTGGCCGCCTTCTTCATCGTTGAGTCTCCAGTCACAGGACATATTGTGGCACTGTTTCGCCCAAGTGTCATTGGCTCCAAAGGCACTTTTCAGAGCCGGTGTGAGCGGGGGGTGGGGGGGGTGGGCGGAGCGGCGGCTCAGCTGGTGGGTGGCGTCGTTAGTGGCGTGGAGAAGCGAGCGGTGCGAGAGGTGGCGGCCGGAGCGGCCGAGATGCTGCCGGAACGGAGATCACGGGACGGCCAAGGTTTCGCAACGACCAGGCGACGGTGAGGGTCTCTGCGTTGTTTCCATGGCGGCATCGCATGCTCGCGCGAGCGCCCCAGCACTGCTCTCCCCAGTGCTGTTCTGAAGAATTCACGTGACCAAAACGTTCTAAACTATGTGCGTCGTGAATGTGTCATTACTGTTACTTTCGGAAGCTCTCCTCCCTCAGCCTTTCGAAGGACAGATATGAAGAAACTCGCCCTCGCCCCCGTGGTGGCCCTCGCCATCACCGGCCTGGCAGCATCCCCGGTCATCGCCGCCCCGAGCACCGACGCCTTCGGCCAGACGAACGTCCAGGCCCCGAAGAGCGCCGGCCAGCCCGACGCGACCGACGCTCCGACCGCGCCCGCTAAGCTCGACGCTTCGGTGTCGGTTTCGCCCGAGACGATCTCGCAGACGGATCTCGTCGAGAAGGGCGTCACCCTCACCGTGACGAACCTCGAAGCCGGGGACACCGTCACCGACGACGCCACCGGCGAGACAGTCACTGCCGAAGGCGACACGGTCTCATACGAGATCTACAACATCACCGGCGACCCGAAGGCCATTCCTGAGGGCCCGATCGAGTTCACCGTCACTGTGAAACGTGGCGAACAGTCTCAGACTTTCGACGAGAAGTTCACCGTCACCGCAGACGAGACCGAAGAGCCCACTGCTCCGGCCGTCGACCCGAAGGCGAGCCTCGTCGCTGACGAGATCACCGTCTCAGAGTTCGAAGGCGAAGGCCTGAAGTTCTCGGGCGAAGGCTTCACCCCCAACGGCACCGTGAGCGTCGAGGGCCAGGCACTCCCGGCACAGGTCGCCAAGCAGGCTGAAGAGCAGCTCAAGGCGGACGAGAACGGCAAGGTCACCGGCACGGTCGTGGCTCCGAAGGACAGCGTCAAGCCCGGCAAGTACACGGTCACGTTCATCGACGACGAGTCGGGCGAGAAGACCGAGCCGCAGGAGTTCACCGTCGTCGAGGATGCCACCGAGACGCCGACGACTCCCGCCGCCGAGGCGAAGCTGACCGTCTCTCCCGAGTCCGTCACCCCGAAGGACTTCGTCCAGAAGGACAAGGGCGTCAAGCTCGTCGTCGAGAACTGCGAGCCCGGCGAAGACGTGCGCTTCGTGGTCAATCCGAAGGGCAACTCCTCGGTGACGGCGTTCGATGAAACTGAGAAGGCCGACGATGAGGGCAACGCCTCCGTCACGGTCTACGGCACCTCGGCGTCGAACCCGAGCGCGTACATCGGCGACTACGACGTGACCGTGACCTGCGGTGACGACGAGCTCACCGGCAAGTTCTCGGTGGAAGAGGACCCGAACGCCGGCGGCAGCGACGGCAATGACGACGGTGGCTCCGATGGCGGCAACGGCGGCGGAAACGGTGGAGGCGACCTGCCCCGTACCGGTATGGAGCTCACCGGCCTCGCAGCCGGTGCCGGCCTCCTCCTCGTCGGCGGCACGGCGATCTTCCTGACGAAGCGCCGCAAGAAGGGTGTCCCCTCGCCCTCGGACATCTGATCCGGCCGGCCGGCTCACCTCGCTGAGCGGAGTCCCCGGCAACCCTGAGGCGCCTGGTTCGACACTGTCGGACCAGGCGCCTCAGTCAGTTCCAGAACGCGTGCGACTGGGCATGAGCGAAGAGACGACGGTCGGAACCCGCTGCGGATCAGGTTATTTTGAGCGGCTCTGTTCGAAAGGTGAGCTGCCCATAACAGGCTGAGCCGCAACCGGGTTCCTGCGGCTGAGGTCGAGCGTTCAGCCTGAACCCACAGTGATTTCGGCGGCGTAGTCACTTCCCCAGCCCTCCATCGCGACGATGACGGGGTGAAGGGCCGCGCCCAATTCGGTCAACCGATAATCGACTCGAAGCGGCAGCTCACCGTGATCGGTGCGGATGACGATGCCGTCGGCTTCCAGCTCCGTGAGCTGCCTCGTCAAGGTCTTCCGATTGACCTCCGGCACCTGCCGCTGCAGGTTGCCGAAGCGGATCGGACCGTCGAACATCGCCTTGACCACAGTGATCTTCCACGTGCCGCCGAGGACTGCCACGACAACCTCGGCGGGGCAGGTCTGAAGCGCCACCGCCACTTTCTCACGCATCGCCACCACTCATCTCTCTTGTTGCGCTGAGGACCACGACGCGTCCCCAGCCTCGATATCGGCTGCGCCCTCGACATCGCCGCGGCCGGCCAGGGACACGAATGTCCGTACTGTTGCGAGCCGTCATCTGCCTCCACGATAGAGGCATGGATGATTCCGCGTCGGTCCTGTGGGTGAGCGCCCACCCGGAACCGCTGTCTCTCAATGGTTCTCTTCGCCGGTTCGGCATCGACGCCCTCGAACAACGAGGCCACCCCGTCGAGCTGTCCGACCTCTATGCCATGGATTGGGACCCCGTACTCCGGCGTGAGCAGTTCCTCGGGTCGGAACTGCGCGCCTGCGAGAACCACTCCGGTCGGGACGGTGCCTGCGGCTCGCGATTCGATGCCACCGGCGATGTTCGCCACGCGTTCATCTCAGGCCGATTGCCTGCAGACGTCGCCCAGGAGCAGGACCGACTTCAGCGCGCGGATGCGCTCATCGTTCAGTTTCCGCTGTGGTGGTACGGCATGCCGGCGATGCTCAAGGGATGGTTCGATCGGGTGTTCACGAGCGGTTTCGCGTTCGGCAAGGAGCCCGAGACCGGGAGGAGGCTCCGGTTCGAGAACGGACCGTTCCGCGGCCGCCGCGCGCTTGTCATCGTCACCGCCGGGGATCGCCCTGGAGCTCTCGGGCCGCGCGGCATCAGCGGCGATCCGGTCGACCTCATGTTCGGGCTTCTCCACGGGACTCTGGCCTACACCGGCTTCGATCCGCTTGCGCCTTTCGTCGTGCCCTCGGCGGACTTCCTCGCCGGAGCTGATTCCGCGGGCATCAAGGCGCAACTGGGCGATCGGCTGTCCCGGCTGTTCACTGACGAACCACTGAGAGCCCGACCGCAGTTCACCGGCGACTACACCGACGACTGGGTTCTCCGCAGTGATGTCGCGCCCGGTGCTCACGGCTTCGCCGCCCATTGGCTGTGATGGCGGGGCATTGTTCGGTGTAGCCGCGAGGCAGCGCCCACCTCTGTCGATCGACCCTGGTCGTGACACTGTACTCCGGGCCCAGGCTCTCTTTCTCAGAGAATCGGGTCCTGCTGCCCGCGGCGAGCAGAGGTCCGATCGCCGTTGCGGCTCAGGTTATTTTGAGCGGCTCTGTTCGAAATATGAGCCGCCCGAACCAGCCTGAGCCGCAGCGACATTCGGGCGGTTGGTCGGGGTTACCCAGGACGAGCGGGCCGGCGGCGCGTGCCGGACAATCGACCTCCCCGCGCCTGTTTGCCCGTGGAATCCGAGTCGGGCCCCGGTTTGCGCCAGTTGAGACTGAGATGGCCAAGGCAGCCTTGGCCATCTCAGAGCAAACTGGCCCAAACCTGAACTGGCCACAACCCGGTCCGGCCGCGACGGCGTGCTCCCATGACCCGAAGGCGAGGCCGACCAGAACATTGAGGCGACCACCGCCGCCGCGCGGCGCCCGTCACTCGTCGCGGGACTCCTCAGCCACCTCGGCGCCCAGATCTTGCGCCTCGTCCCTGCGTTCAGCGGTTGCCGCCCGGCGTCGCGCTGTGAGAAGAGCCGCGACAGCGATGACCACGAACAAGCCGGTGGCGACGAACCCGGCGTACTCCGTATCTGGGGCGGGAAGGGTGAACGTCGCGGTCTCCGCCCCCGCCTCGGCGACTCCGGCGATGACGACGATGGCCGCGATGAGCACTGAGAGCCCGGTGACGATGAGGTTGTAGCGGCGGAATCGCCCGCCGTCACCAGCGGCCCAGCGATAGAGCCTCGCCATCATCACGCTGTCCCCGGTGTCGCACGCCGCCATACCTGCGGCGAAGAGCAGCGGAAGCGAGAGCGCGAGCAGCGGCGACGTGCTCGCGGCCGTCGCACCGGCCGCGATCATCAGTCCGATCGTCGCCGCGGTGTCAAACCCGAGCCCGAAGAGGAGCCCGATGGGATACATCCGCGCCGGTCGATCGACGGTGCCGATGAGCCGGGAGAAGACTGTCGTGAGAGGTCCTCGAGGTGCGGCACCGGCTCCGCTGTCACCGTTCGGATCTGCCGCGGGTGCACCCTCGGTGCGACGATCGCGCAGAAGGCGGATGAACGCGACGAGGTTGACGATCCCGAAGACCCCCACGACGCAGGTCGCGAACAGCAGTCCCCACATCCCGAGACCGGCACGCAGATCGGAATCCTCACTCACGACGAGGCTGCGAGCCGCGGCGGCACCGGTGGTGACGAGGGCGGCGGTGATGATGACGACGCTCGAGTGCCCGAGCGCGAACCAGAATCCGACGGCACCGCCGCGAAGCCGGGACTGGTCAGCGGTCGCGAGTCGCCGGGTGACGTTGTCGATGACGGCGACGTGGTCGGCGTCGAAGGCATGGCGAGCGCCGAGGAGCACAGCTGTTGCCGCCAGACCCCAGGCCGCGGCGTGGCCGATCTCGTTCGTCGAGGCGAGGACCAGGCTGAACCCTGCGATCGCGAGCCCCGCGATGACGATCAGCGGCGTCCGCATCCGCCACCAGTCCGCATCGAATCGGGTGCCGTCCACCTGCCCCGTTCCCGGCCGTCCCGCTGTAGTGGTATCCATTGTCGGTCTCCTCGTCTCCATCTTCGGTGTGCCTGTATCCATTGCGTCCCTCACTTGTTCACCTTCCCGGTCAGGTGTGACACCCCGGGGTCCGGGGATCGTATTCCACGCCCCGGCAGCTCACCGTGAGCAGCTGCCGCATGCTCACTCGGCCGGTCGGGTCCACCGCTGCCACACGGAGTCGACATGTGATTCGTGAGCAGCGGCACCGATCGCTCTCGCGATCGTCCCGGGCCGTGAGAGCTCGAGCATTCGCACTCTCGTGGAGTCGCCCATGTCGTCACCCGCCGTCGGACCGGCGGCGTCGTCTCTCCTGCCGAAGAGCATCGCCGTATCGAGCACCGAGGCGGACCCGAGGACGCCCGGCAGCGGATCGGTCCCGTCGACATCGAGGTCCTCGACGAAATACGGCCTCCCCGCGCAGTCGCGCACATCCGTGCTGCTCCGCAGAGCCCCGCCGACCTCGCCCGAGCGCCCGAGCACGATCGTCTCCCGCAGATACACCGTCGCCTCGGCACCGATGCGCACCCGCGTCGACCGGCGCACCCGCGCCCCCGACGCGACGACGAACGGGAACGTCTCCCAGATGAGACCGCCGGCCGCGCCCACCTCGATGTCGACGTCCCACCGTGACTCCGCGCCATCGGCCGGGTAGGCGACCGTGCCCCCGACGTCTTCGATGACGAGCCGGCATCCCTGCCCGACCCGGATGCCGATCGTCACCGCATCCCCGCCGAGGAGCGCCGCGCCTCCGGCGACGATCGCCACATGCGCGCGCCCTCCGGCCGCGCGGGAGATCAGCCGCGGCTGCATGAGACCGGGAGCCAGACGCACCTGCGGAAGCTCGCGCCCGGCGACCAGGTCGACGGCGATGTGCGTCATCCCCGGCCATCTGCAGGCACCCGATCCGCTGGGATCCGAACGCCGCCGTCTGCGTGCTCCAGAGGGTCGGGGCCGCCGGCACCGTCGTGGCCGGCACCGTCAGCGTGCCCGTGGCCGGCACCGTCAGCGTGCCCGTGGCCCTCGCCGTCAGCGTGCCCGTGGCCCTCGCCGTCAGCGTGCCCGTGACCCTCGCCGTGGGCGTGCGAGTGCATGTATCCCCCGTCCTCATCGGCATGAAAATGCGGTGCCATCGGACCCGGATCCTGCGGTTCGTGCGCCCCGGACCGATGCGTTTCGAGCAGGGCGAGCAGCCATGACCGCAGGCGCGCGACGGACTCCTCGTCGGTGCGGGAGAGCCCGAGCACCGGGCCCTGCTCACGTGCCGCCTCGGCGTCGGAGATCATCTGCTCGACGTCGACGCCCACGTACGGCGCGAGATCGGTCTTGTTGACGACGAGGAGATCCGCGCGCCCGATGCCGGGCCCGCCCTTGCGCGCCACATCGCCACCGCCGGCGACGTCGAGGACGAAGATCTGGGCGTCGATGAGAGCCGGCGAGAACGTCGCAGTGAGGTTGTCCCCGCCGGATTCGACGAGCACGAGGTCGAGCGGATCGAAGTCGGCTTCGAGCTCCTCGACTCCCGCGAGATTGGCCGTGACGTCGTCGCGGATCGCCGTGTGAGGGCAGGCCCCGGTTTCGATGGCGCGGATCCGGTCGGGGTCGAGGACCCCGGCGGCCCTGAGCAGCCGGGCATCCTCGTCGGTGTAGATGTCGTTGGTGATCACCCCGATGCGGATCTCGTTCGCCAGGGTGCGGCAGATCATCGCGATGAGCGAACTCTTGCCGGTGCCCACGGGGCCGGCGACTCCGAGTCGCAGGGAACGATGCGGGGTGGGGAACTCAGGCACGGAACAGCCTCCTCGGCAGTGCGGACTGGGCCTCTGCCCAGTCCTCGATGAGCGGTGCCCCGGCAGCGGGAATCGCTGCGGGGTCGGTGAGCGTCGCCAGATCGGCGACACTGGGCTCGAAGGCGGTGCACGCCTCGAGCACCCAACCGGTGGCCGCAAGCGGGTCCATCGGTTCGAGTTTGAGCATCGCCGCGGCGACCGTCTGCGCATCGTCGTAGGCGACGAGGCGCACGAGGTCGGTCGCCGGAATCCCGGCGGCAGCGGCGATGGCGCCGAGCACCACAGGGCGCGGAAGTCCGCGTCGCGGCAGCACCGGGTCCAACTCGGGCCACAGCGTGACCGCCACGCGACGCAGTCCCGCACCGAGCACCTCGGCGATCTCCCGCAGTGCCGGGCTGGGAGTGCGGGCCGCCCATTCGTCGCTGATGTCGGCGAGGACCGCACCGGACTCCCGGTCGCGCCCGCCGCCGCGGTCGATCTCAGCTCCGGCGACGCGAGTGCCGATCAGGGCATGGCGGGTGACGACGGCGGTGCCGGCCTCCACGCGGACGACGGTGCGCATCCGCGCGCGCATGTAGGCTGCGACCTCCCTCGGCGCGAGCCCATGGCGCAGTCCGGCTTCGACGCCGTTCGAGGTCACGTGCGCCCCCGCGGGCAGGCGGGCGTCGGCGAGGAGCATGATGATCGCCGAGGCGGCCCCGGGCCCCAGCGCGCCGAGCGTCACCGTGTCCATCAGAACATCTGGTAGAGCTGGGCGAGCGGCAGCGCGTGTGCGGGTGCCGCAGTGACGAGGTCGCCGTCGATGGCGATCTGGAACGTGTCCGGGTCGATGTCGATGGTGGGACGGACGTCGTTGTTGCGCATGTCCGCCTTCCCGATCCCCCGCGTCGGCGCGACGGCACGCAGTTGCCTACGCAGACCCAAGCTCTCCCGCAGCCCGCTGTCGACGGCGGCCGGAGCGACGAACGACACCGAGGTCGTCGCCCCGAGGGCATCCCCGAACGCCGGCCGCATGAGCACCGGCTGCGGCGTAGGGATCGACGCGTTCGGATCGCCGAGGCCGGCCCAGGCGATCGTCCCGCCCTTGATGACGAGGTCGGGGCGGACGCCGAAGAAGCGCGGATCCCACAGCACGAGATCGGCCATCTTCCCGACTTCGACGGAACCGAGGTGCGCATCGACCCCATGCGCGATCGCCGGATTGATCGTGTACTTCGCCACGTACCGGCGTGCCCGCTCATTGTCTGCCGGCATCGTCTCGCCGAGGCGCCCCCGCCGTAGCTTCATCGCGTGGGCGACCTGCCAGGTCCGGGTGATGACCTCGCCGATGCGGCCCATCGCCTGAGCGTCCGAGGAGGTGATCGACAGTGCGCCGAGGTCGTGGAGGATGTCCTCGGCGGCGATCGTCGTCGCCCGGATGCGCGATTCGGCGAAGGCGAGGTCCTCGGGCACGCTGGGGTTGAGGTGGTGGCAGACCATGAGCATGTCGAGGTGCTCGGCGACGGTGTTGACGGTGTGGGGAAGAGTCGGATTGGTCGAACCGGGGATGATGTTCTCCAGCGCGGCGATCGAGAGGATGTCGGGGGCATGGCCGCCGCCGGCACCTTCGACGTGGAAGGCGTGGATGCTGCGCCCGGCGATCGCGGCGATCGTCGACTCGACGAAGCCCGACTCGTTGAGCGAGTCCGAGTGGAGTGCGACCTGCAGGCCGTGATCGTCGGCGGCCCGCAGCGCGGCGTCGATCGCGGCCGGTGTCGCGCCCCAGTCCTCGTGGATCTTGTACCCTGCCGCCCCGCCGAGGGCCTGTTCGGCCAGCCCCGCGGCGGAGACGGTGTTGCCCTTGCCGAGGAGCAGGACGTTGACCGGCAGTGCGTCGAGTGCGCGCAGCATCATCCCCAGATGCCACGCCCCGGGCGTGACCGTCGTCGCCTTGCTCCCCTCCGACGGGCCCGTTCCGCCGCCGACCACGGTGGTGATTCCGGTGGCGAGCGCCTCATGGATCTGCGATGGCGACAGCAGGTGGACGTGCGAGTCGATCCCACCGGCGGTGAGGATCCGGCCCTCGCCGGAGATGACGTCGGTCGACGGGCCGATCTGCAGACCCGGATCGACCCCGTCGGCGATGTCGGAGTTGCCCGCCCGGCCCAGAGCCGTGATCACGCCGTCGCGGATGCCGATGTCGGTGCGGATTATCCCCCACCAGTCGAGGACGATGACATTCGTGATCACGGTGTCCGGTGCACCGTCACGCGCGTCGTCGTGCCCTGGAGCATCGATTCGCGAATCGACTTGCCCCCGCCGAATACCGCTTCGTCACCGCCGAATGTCCGATCGTCCTCGATCTCGATCCACAGGTCGGTGTCGCCGAGGCGGACCTGGTCCCCGGTCGTCGGTCCGTAGAGGGAGGCGTAGCGCTGAGCGGAGATCTCAGCCATCAGTGCCGCCCGTGCGAATCTGCAGTCCGGGTACCCGGGCACGCCCGCCGAGGCGGACGATCGGCACGGTCCGCGACGCCCCGTCGACGATCGAGGTCCCTGCCGGAATGTCGAGCCGGCAGCCCTCGGCTCGTGCCCGGTCGAACGCCAATGCGGCGTTGACGTCGGGCAGGTGGAAGTGCGATCCGATCTGCACCGGACGATCTCCCGTGTTCTCGATGGTGATGCTGCCGGTGTCTGCCTCGGCGGCGCGTGCGTTGAGGAGGCGGGTGCCCTCGCGCACCCGCACGGCTCCCGGCCCGTGGTCTCTCGTGCCTGCCATGACGCGGTCCTGTCAGTCGATGGGGTTGTGGATGGTGACGAGCTTGCGCCCGTCGGGGAACGTGGCCTCGACCTGGACGTCGTGGAGCATCGGCACCACATCGTCCATGACGTCGTCGCGGCTGAGGACCTCCCGTCCGGTGACCATGAGCTCCTCGACCGCGGCCCCCTCACGCGCCCGCTCGATCGCCCACGTGCTCAGCAGCGCGACGGATTCGGGATAGTTGAGCGGCACTCCCCGCTCCAGACGATCGCGGGCGACCATGCCGGCGACGGAGAGCAGCAGCTTCTCCGTGTCCCCCGGTGTGAAGTGCATCAGCGCTCCCGGACGGGGTCGGCCGGCAGGACATGTTCGCCGAGGCGGTCGGTCGACAGTGCCAGAGAGCTGAGATAGAGGGTCTCCCCGTTCGGTCCGGTCTTCGCCGAGGCGATCATGTCGGGACGCTCGAACTCCATCTCCGTGACGTGGCACCACAGGGTCGCATCCGTGGGGTTGCCGTGGTCGTCATACATCGGCACGTCGATGCCGTCGTCCTGTCGACGCAGGTAGAAGCGCCCCCGGGTGATGATCGCCATGAGCGGTGTGGCGACGATCGCGATGCCGACGGCGAAGAGCGGGGAGAACGGCTGGACTGCGGCCCCGAAGGCACCGAAGTAGATGGCGATCGACACCCCACCGGAGAGCACGAGGGAGACGACGCCGACCGGGTTCCAGTCGTAGAGCATGCCGCGGCGGAACTCCGGAGTCTTCGGCGAGAGTCCCAGCACGTACTTGTTGATGGCGATGTCCGCGGCGACGACGCAGATCCACGACATCGCGAGGTTGGCGTAGAAGCTGAGGATCGCGTTGAGGAAGTCGAACATGTTGAGTTCCATGAGCGTCAGAGCGAAGAGCAGGTTGACGACGAGGAAGGTGATCCGCCCGGGGTAGTGCTTGGTGATCCGGGTGTAGGCGTTCGTCCACGCCAGTGACCCGGAGTAGGCGTTCGTCACGTTGATCTTCACCTGGGAGATGACGACGAGGACGACGGCGAGCAGCAGGGCGAGCCATTGCGGCATCATCTGCTCGTAGGTGGCGAGCAGCTGCTGGACCGGCTCGGTCGCGAATCCGGTGGCCCCGGGCACGTTGGCGATGAGGTAGACGGCGAGGAACATGCCGATGATCTGCTTGATCGCCCCGAAGATCACCCAGCCCGGACCGGCGAGGATCACCGCCGTCCACCAGCTGCGACGGTTGCCCGGAGTGCGCGGGGGCATGAATCGCAGGTAGTCGATCTGCTCGGCGATCTGGGCGATGAGCGAGAGGCAGACTCCGGCGGCGAGCATGGCCGAGGCGAAGTTCGCGCTCTCGCCGCTCTCGCCCTGGTACGCGAAGAAGGTGCTCACGGTTTCCGGTTGGAAGGCGATGAGGTAGCCGACGGGGACGACCATGAGGACGAGCCAGAGCGGTGTCGTCGAGACCTGCAGTCGGGCCAGCGCCTTCATGCCGAAGATGACGAGCGGGAAGATGATGACGGTGGAGAGGAGGTAGCCGAGCGGACGCGGGATGCCGAGTCCCAGGTAGAGCCCCTGGGCCATGATCGAGCCCTCGAGCGCGAAGAAGATGAACGTGAAGGTGGCGAAGATGATGTTCGTGATCACCGAGCCGTAGTACCCGAACCCTGCGCCGCGGGTGATGAGATCGAGGTCGAGGTTGTAGCGTGCGGCGTAGAAGGCCAGGGGCCAGCCGGTGAGGAAGATGATGATGGCCGCCGTGAGGATGCCGAGGATGCCGTTGGCTGTGCCGTGCGCCAGGCCGATGCTCGCGCCGATCGAGAAGTCAGCGAGATACGCGATGCCGCCCAGTGCACTCGTCGCCACCACGGCCGGTGCCCACGTGCGGTAGGAGCGCGGCGCGAATCTCAGAGTGTAGTCCTCGAGACTCTCGCGCGCTGCGGCCTTCGCCTCGCTGCTCGTCCCCGGTGGCGCCGTCGACTTGTCTGCAGACATCGTCATGGTGGTCTCCTCGGTCGCTCGTCGATCTCAACAGCGCCCATCCTGACAGTCGATTGTTTCGTCCCGTGGCGGGCAACGTTTCGCCCGTGTTTCGACAGCGGGCAACGCCGCGCACAAGGTGCCCTGGTAGGCGCAGTGCGCTCACACGAACCTGGCCGCCGGAGGGTTGCCCGTCGTGAGTTCTCGCACCCCATGACTCGCGCCCTCTGAGGCTCCCACCCTCGCAGCCTCACGCTGCGGCTCATCCTGGTTCGAGCGGCTCTGTTCAAAACGTGAGCCGCCCGAAACAGGGTGAGCCGAAGCGCCGTTCGGGTGGTTCGGCGGGGTTGCACAGATCGAGCGATGTCGGCGAAACGGGCGTGTGCCGGACATGCCGCGCAGTCGGTTGCCTGTCGCGGACGTGCGACCCGCAATCGACGACGATCGCGCCGAGACCAGCGCTCTCCCCAGTAGCGGCGCCCGTGGAGTCCGGGTCGCGACCGGTTTGCGCCAGTTCGCTCTGAGATGGCCAAGGTTGCCTTGGCCATCTCAGAGCGAACTGGCCACAACCCGATCCGGGCATGAGAAAGGGGCGGATCGCTCCGCCCCTGGAATGGTGCTCCGCCCCTGGTCACTCCCGCGCTGGGCCGCTCAGGTTGCCGTCACAGCCGCTCGGTACCGCTCGGATCGCCCTCACGCCTTCGCCGGACCGCGGACCCTTCGGGTGGTGAAATCGTCGTAGAGCACGACGGCACCGGCCTCGGATTCGGCGGTGACCTTGGGTCGCCGGCCGCGCGCGATCGAGACGACATCGCCGCCGGAACCGGCAGCGAAGACACGCGAATCGCGTTCGCGTGCCGCCGCCTCGGCGAGGACCTCCTCCTCGAGTTCCCGGTTCCGGCTGCGCAGGGCGTCGATCTGGTTCTGCATCTCCATGATCTTCTTGATCCCGACGAGGTTGACCCCCTCGTCCTTCGAGAGATGCTGGATCAGGCGCAGCTTGGCGATGTCCCGCCCCGAGTAGCGTCGGCCCTTGCCGGCCGTGCGCTGCGGGGTGACGAGACCCATCCGGTCATACTGCCGCAGGGTCTGCGGGTGCATCCCCGCCAATTCCGCCGCCACCGAGATGACGTAGAGCGCTGCGCTCTGAGAGAACTGCATCCTGCCTCACTGCCTCAGCTTGCCTTGGCCCGATCGAGCAGGCCGGCACGCGGGTCGTCGGATTCCGTCGCCGCCTTGTAGGCTTCGACGGCTTCCTTCGCTTCCTTCGAGAGGTTCTTCGGCGCGACGATCTCGACGGTGACGAGCAGATCGCCCGTGCCCTTCTTCGTCTTCACGCCCTTGCCGCGCACCCGCAGGGTCCGACCCGAGGGCGTGCCCGCGGGGATCTTCACCTTCACCGGCTGACCGCCGAGCGTGGGCACCTTGACCTCGGCGCCGAGCGCCGCCTCGTCGAAGCTCACCGGCAGGTCCATCCGCAGGTTGTCCCCGTCGCGGGTGAACACCGGGTGGGGCTTGACGTGGACGGTGAGGATGACGTCACCGGGATCGCCGCCGTTCGGGCTCTGCTTGCCCTTGCCGGCCAGTCGGATCTTCTGTCCGTCCTTGACGCCGATCGGGGTGCGCACGGTCAGCGGCTTGCCGCCGGGCATCTGCAGCTTCACGGATGCGCCGTTGGCCGCCTCGGTGAAGCTGAGGTTCGTCGAGGACTTGATGTCCCCGCCCTTGACCGGTGGCGAATATCCGCCGCCGAAGCCCGTGTCGTAACCGCCGCCGTAGCCGCCGTACGACCCGCCGCCGAACCCGTTGAGGAGATCGGCGAGATCCGGGGGCACGTCGCCGTAGCCGCTGCCGCCGCCGAACCCGCCGCCGCTGTAGGTCGTCCGGGTCCGGGTGCGCCCGCCGCCTCCGAAGAGGTCGGAGAACACGTCGTCGAAGCCGCCGCCGGCTCCCCCGGCACCACCGGCGCCGGCGCTGAACCTGGCACCGCTGCCCATGGCGCGGACCTGGTCGTACTGTTCGCGCGATTCCTTGTTCGACAGCACCTGGTGGGCCTGTCCGATCTCCTTGAACTTGGCCTCCGCCTCGGCGTCCCCCGGATTCGCGTCCGATGGTACTTCCGCGCGAGCTTGCGGTAGGCCTTCTTGATCTCGGAGTCCGACGCGTCCTTGGAGACGCCGAGGGTCTTGTAGAAGTCCTTCTCGAACCAGTCGTTCTGCGGTCCGGTACTCATCTGGCACCTCCCTTCTTCTCAGTCCTGTTGTGCCTGCCGGTGCGTGTCCGCCCCGGCTCTGTCATTCGTCCGTTCATCTGTCTGCTCACAATCCGCAATCCCCGCGAAGGCTTCCCTCCCGGTGATTCCGGACCGTCGCCGAGGCGGTCCCCGCTCCCAGCGTCCGTGGCCGGACGCTGGGGTGGCGGGTCACCTCGGCGAAGGTGGAACGGTCAGTCCTCTGGCTGCTGCACGCCGACGCGGGCCGCGCGGATGATGCGATCACCCATGCGGTAGCCCGGCTGCATGACCATGAACACCGTCGGCACCTCGACTTCGTCCGACGGCTGCTGCATGAGAGCCTCATGCAGGTGCGGATCGAACTCGTCGCCGACTGCGCCGTACTGCTCGACGCCGACCTTGGCCAGCGCGTCGATGAGCTTGTTCACGTGGGCCTCGAAGGGCCCGGAGACGTCGCCGTTCTCCTGCGCCAGACGCACCTCGTCGAGGACGGGAACCAAGGCCTCGACGACCTTGACGGTTCCGCCCACGGACGCCCGCTCGCGTTCGCGATCGGCGCGCATCCGGTAGGCCGCGTACTCGGCGTTGATGCGCTTGAGGTCGGCGAGGTGGGCCGCGGCCTCGGAGCCGGGAGCGGGTTCGCTGCCGGCCGCCTCGGTGTCGTTGAGCGATGAGGCGTCGGCCGGGATCTCGACACCGAGGTCGCTGGCGTCGGCCAGCACCTCCTCGGTGTCGGCTCCCTCACCGGACTCCCCCGAAGCCGACTGCGGGTCGGCTTCGGGACGGAGCTCACCGGTCTCGGGATCGACCCGACGCTTGTCATGGAAGGTGAAGCCTGGCTCCTCGGACGACGGATCGTTGCCCTCGGTCGTCATTACTTCTTCCCCTCGTCCTCATCATCATCCACGACCTCGGCGTCGACGACATCGTCGTCGGCACCGGTGCCTGCGTCGCTGCTGCCCTGGTCGGCACCACCGGCAGCGCCACCGGCCGCGCCGGACTCCTGCTGCTGGTAGATGGCCTCACCGATCTTCTGCTGCTTCTCGGTGAGCGTGTCGAACGCCTTCTTCACGGCGTCGTCGTCTTCGCCGTTGAGAGCTTCCTTGACAGCATCGACGTCGCCCTGGAGCTCGGTCTTGATGTCCTCGGGCAGCTTGTCGGCGTTGTCGTCGAGCAGCTTCTGCGTCTGGTAGGCGAGGTTCTCCGCGTTGTTGCGGACGTCAGCGGCCTCACGGCGCTTCTTGTCCTCTTCCGCGTGCTCCTCGGCCTCACGCACCATGCGCTCGATGTCCTCCTTGGGGAGGGCCGAGCCGCCGGTGATCGTCATCGACTGCTCCTTGCCGGTTCCCTTGTCGGTGGCCGAGACATGGACGATGCCGTTGGCGTCGATGTCGAACGCGACCTCGATCTGCGGCACGCCGCGCGGAGCCGGCGCGATGCCGGTCAGCTCGAAGGTGCCGAGGTTCTTGTTGTCGCGCGTGAACTCGCGCTCACCCTGGAAGACCTGGATCGACACCGACGGCTGGTTGTCCTCAGCCGTGGTGAACGTCTCCGAGCGCTTCGTCGGGATCGGGGTGTTGCGCTCGATGAGCTTCGTCATCACGCCGCCCTTGGTCTCGAGTCCGAGCGAGAGCGGGGTGACGTCGATGAGCAGGACGTCCTTGCGTTCGCCCATGAGCACACCGGCCTGGACGGCAGCGCCGATCGCGACGACCTCATCGGGGTTGACGCCCTTGTTGGGCTCCTTGCCTCCGGTGAGCTCGGTGACGACCTGGGTGACGCCGGGCATGCGGGTCGAACCGCCGACGAGGACGACGTGGTCGATGTCCTTGACGGACACGCCGGCATCCTTCATCACCGCGTGGAACGGGGCCTTCGTGCGCTCGAGGAGGTCCTTGGTCAGATCCTCGAACTTCGCCCGGGTGAGGGTTTCGTCGAGGTGGATCGGACCGTTCTCGCTCATCGAGAGGTACTGCAGGGAGATGTTGGTGCTCGTCGCGGACGAGAGCTCCTTCTTCGCCTGCTCAGCGGCCTCCTTGAGGCGCTGCATCGCCGTCGAGTCCTTCGTCAGGTCGACGCCGTAGTTGTTCTTGACCTGCTCGACCAGCCAATCGACGATCCGCTGATCCCAGTCGTCACCGCCGAGGCGGTTGTCACCGGAGGTCGCACGGACCTGAATGGTCGAGAAGCCGTCATCGTCCTTGCCGACTTCGAGCAGCGAGACGTCGAACGTACC
Organism: Brevibacterium sp. LAARM2_SD2; assembly: GCF_057364785.1. Lineage (NCBI taxonomy): Bacteria > Bacillati > Actinomycetota > Actinomycetes > Micrococcales > Brevibacteriaceae > Brevibacterium > Brevibacterium sp. LAARM2_SD2. The sequence goes on from NZ_JBNFOM010000026.1 coordinate 54,737, forward strand.
GCCACCGAGGTCGAAGACGAGGATGAGCTCGTCTTCCTTGCCGCGCTCGAGGCCGTAGGCCAGAGCAGCAGCGGTGGGCTCGTTGATGATGCGCAGGACGTTGAGGCCGGCGATCTCACCGGCGTCCTTCGTGGCCTGGCGCTCTGCGTCGTTGAAGTAGGCCGGCACGGTGATGACCGCGTCGGTAACCTTCTCCTGCAGGTACTCCTCAGCGTCGTGCTTGAGCTTCTGGAGGATGCGGGCGGAGACCTCGGGAGCGGTCAGCGTCTTGCCGCCGATCTCGGTGTTCCAGTCGGTGCCCATGTGGCGCTTGACGGACGCCACGGTGTTCTTCACGTTGGTGACAGCCTGGCGCTTGGCGATCTCGCCGACCAGGGAGTCTCCGTTCTTGTTGACTGCGACGACGGACGGGGTCGTGCGACCGCCTTCCATGTTCGCGATGACCTTGGGGTCGCCGCCCTCGAGGACAGCGACGACGGAGTTCGTGGTTCCGAGGTCGATTCCAACTGCACGTGCCATATCGTTTCTCCTTAACTCTCAGAGTCGTCTCGGGCTGAATGCGAGCGGCCGAACCGGAGGGCCCGATCGCGCACATTGAGTCTGATGGACTCAAGTATTCTCTTCCCGGCTGAGATCGTCAATCCCCGCCTCATCAAAGTTGCGTACACTAGACTCAACTTTGTGGAGCGCCGAGTTATTCCACATGTGGAGAATTTTTCGCAGAATTTCTTCGCCGAGGTGGCTGAGGCGCATTCGGGCGCGCCAGCACTGGGCAGGCGGCTGGGTCCGCGGAGGGTTGCGGGCAAGCCCCGACCCTCGAAGGGTCTACCAGACCGATCACCCAGATCCTGTGCACGTCAGCGTCATTACCCAGGTCTGGTCTGCGACCACGGGCGGCCACGTACCGCATGAAAGTCGGTTAGGGCTCTAACCGGCAAGAGCTGAATGGGTCAGGGTCGCCGGCAAGGGTCTGGTTTGTTCGAGTAGTACGCTGGGCGCAGGCCTGCGGTACTGCCGGGAGCGCTGAAGTGTGTACCTCGGGCGGATTTCGTTGCGTTCTGGTGTTCATATCGTGGAAGTCATGATTACAGCTGAGAACTTGACCAAGAGATATGGCGCGACGACAGCCGTCAATGATCTCTCTTTCACTGTTCGTCCTGGGGCTGTCACTGGGTTCCTTGGGAGGAACGGTGCCGGGAAATCTACGACGATGAGGATGCTTGTTGGGCTTGATCGGCCGACGGCGGGACGAATCAGCATCGATGGGAAGGACTACCGTGAGTTCAACGATCCGCTTCGGCACTTGGGTGCGATGCTCGATGCTCGGGGTGTGCACCCGGGCCGCAGCGGTTACGACCACTTGTTGGCCGTGGCGTATTCCAACGGGATACCGAGGCGGCGCGTCGAGCATGTCGTGGAAATGGTCGGTCTCCGGTCGGTTGTCTTCCGGCGAGCTGGTGGTTTTTCCTTAGGGATGGGGCAGCGTCTCGGGATCGCGACTGCGCTGCTCGGAGACCCGGAGATTCTGGTGCTCGACGAGCCGACGAATGGTCTCGATCCGGACGGCATCTTGTGGTTGCGCACGCTGCTCAGCCGGATAGCGACGGAGGGGCGGACGGTGTTCTTGTCCTCGCATCTCATGAGCGAACTCGCCCTGATCGCCGAAGACCTCGTAGTCATCGGCGGTGGAGAGTTGCTGGCCGTCGGATCGGTTGAAGCGGTCGTTTCTTCGGTTTCGCCGGAGACTGTCCGCGTGATCACGCCCGAAGCCGGGGCGTTGGCCAGAGCTCTGCAGGGGCCGGGCGTGAGTGTGTCATCGACCGATTCCGAATCTCTCGATGTGCGAGGTCTCGCTGCGCGCGAGATCGGCAGCATCGCCGCGGGGGCACGTATAGTTTTGTACGGGCTCGAGACACATCGGGCTTCGTTGGAGGAAGCCTTCATGCAGATCACGCAAGGCGCCCCTGTGCACGGCGCGCACCTTCAGGAGGCTGCGGAATGAACGGCGCGGCACAGAATTCCCTGGCCACGACTCTCTCGAGGCCACATCAGGACGACCTGGGAGCCGCCCGGGTCACTACGCTCGGGCTGTTGCTCTCCGAATGGACGAAGCTGCGGTCGGTGCGTTCGCTCGTTTACACCGTGCTGACGGCGTTTGCGGCGACCACTGCCGTGACAGTTTGCCTCATCATCGATGGGACGAAGTTCTCCAGCGGGCAGGCCGGGGATATCCCCTTTGCCTTCACGTCAGTCTACCCTCTCGGGATGATCGTGCTGATTATCGCGGGCGTTCTCGCGATAACCAGCGAGTACAGCAGTGGCTCCATAGGAATGAGTCTGGTTGCTGTCCCTCGCCGCACCGGAATGTTCATGGCGAAGGCGGCTGTTCTCGCGGCTGTGACTGCGGTTTTGGCGATGGTGATGTCGTTGCTGCTATATGTCATCTTGCAGATCACAGGCACTGTTCCCTCGGCCGATGGGATGTCATTGTTTGATCCTCGTATGTTCTGGGGCGTTCTCGGAGCTACAGCTACCATGCCGTTCGGGGCCGTGTTCGGCCTGGTGCTGGGAGGTCTGACGCGCAATGCCGCCGCGGCCATCTGCCTGTACTTCGGCGTCTTCCAGCTTGGACCGCAGCTCTTACCCTCTCTCGTGCCCGACAATGTCGCTGGCCTCGCTGACTTCATGCCCCTGACCGCGATCAATGTGATCCGCTCCGGTGGCTTGATTGCCGATCCGTATGGCAGCGGGACGGCAGCCATTGTCCTGCTCGGTTGGTTGGTTGTGCTCGGCGGGGCGGCCTGGTTGTTGTTGAAGCGGCGGGACGTGTGATCGTCCCGGGTGGTGGGGTAACGTGAACGGATTATTGCGTTGGGTGCGTGCTTTCGACCGGAGGCACCCGTTGTGGTGGGATGTCATGCCCCGGGGATAATAGAGGCAGGGAGATTGGAAGAAGGAGATTCTCTCTTGCCAGTGAAATACACCGACGAACTCAAGGCTCGTGCTGTCGAGCTCGTCATCCATGCCCAAGCCG
>NZ_JBNFOM010000027.1:0-56827 GCF_057364785.1 Brevibacterium sp. LAARM2_SD2
CGCCCCGCCCGCGCCCCGGCCGCCCCGCCCGCGCCCCGGCCGCCCTCGGTGTCGGGGAGGACGGGAGTGAGCGCGCGGACGATGCCGTCGACGTCGGTGTTCGCCACTGTCGTCGCATTCGCACGGACGAGGGTGTTCGCGACCCCGGTCGCCTCGGCGGTGTCGTCGAGGATCCAGCCGCGGTCCCGGGCGAGTGCGACGAGGCGCTCCTTGAGCGGCATCGTCAGGGAGAACCCGGTGTGGTCGGGGTGGGCGTCGAGGAAGGTAACAAGGTCGTCGGCGCCGACCTCGGCACGCTCATAGCTGCTGTCGGTGAAACCGAGCGCGGCGAACGCCGCAGTGTGGAGCGCCGGTGACTGCGAGTGTGCGATCGGCGCCGAGGACGGCGGCGCGGATGCGCGCGCCCGCCGCTATCCCCCGTTCTCCCGCAGCCATGCGCGGTACTCCTCGACGTTCTTCTGGTGGTCGGCGTACGTGTCGGCGAACTTCGTCTCCCCCGTGTCGGGGTTGACGGCGACGAAGAACTGCCAGGTTCCGTCGGCCGGGTTGAGGGCCGCGTCGACGGCGCCGGCGCTCGGGGAGTTGATCGGTCCCGGGGGCAGTCCCTTCGCCTTGTACGTGTTGTAGGGGCTGTCGGAGCTGCGCTCCTCGGCCGTCGTCGTGAGGTCGGCGCGGGCACCGAAGATGTAGGCGACGGTCGCATCGGACTGGAGGAGCTGACCGGTCTGGGACTGGTCGGAGATCCGGTTGAGGAAGACGCGGGCGACCTTCTTCCGCGTCTCCTCGTCGCCCGGAGATTCGATCTCGACAAGGCTGGCGAGGGTGAGGACGCGGTTGGCGTCGGCGTTCTCGATGCCGGCGGTGTCGAGTTCGAGCTTGGTCTTGTCGACCATCTCCTGGACGATCATCTCCGCGGTCTTGCCCGCCCCCACCTCGTAGGTGGCCGGGTAGAGGTAGCCTTCGAGGCTCGGGGCCTCGACGTCGAGGTCGTAGTCCGCGGGCTTCTTGTCGTCGATGGCCTTGTCGACCTCTTCGGCCTTCATCCCCGATTCGATCATCGTCGCCTTGATCTGCTCGATCTTCCGGCCCTCGGCGATCGTCATCGTCGGCGGTTTGATCGGATTGATGAACGCATCGACGGCGGCGGCCGAGCTCATCTGCTCGCGCATGACGATGGGACCGGCCTGGATCGTGAGGTTGCGGCGCTCGACCTCGTCGAGGAAGGGCTTGGAGTCCTTGATGACGCCCTCTTCGACGAGCTGGTTGGCCACCGACCGCGCCGAGGCGCCCGGTGGGATCTCGAGGGAGACCTCGGTCGTGCCGTTGCCCTCGTAGTCGGAGCCGCCGCCGAAGAGGTCGTCGACGACTCCCCCGGCAGCGCGGAGGCCGAAGAATCCGCCGAGGCCGAAGACGAGGACGCAGATGACGACGATGACCGTCGTGCGCCGCTTGCGCATCATCCGCCGCCGCTTCTTCGCTTTGATCTCGGAACGGGACAGTCCTTCGTCGTCCGAGAACTCACCGGGGAACGGAATCATTGCTCACTCTCCTGTGTGGGGCAGCTCGCGACCTGCGGGCGTGCCCGTGTTGCGTTCGGATTCGAGCGCATTCTGCAGAATGATGACCGCCGCCTGGGCGTCGACGATCTCCCGGCGCTGGCGGGAGTTCTTTCCCGCTGCGGCCAGGGCGCTGTGGGCTTCGACGGTGCTGAAGCGCTCGTCGATGAGGCGGATGGGCACCCCGGCGTCGATCTTCACCGCGAAGTCGAGGGCGGCGTCGGCGGCCGCCCGCGCGGTGCCGTCGAGGGACTTGGGGTCCCCGACGAGGAGTTCGATGGGCTCGTATTCGGCGATGATCTCCCGCAGCTGCCGCAGCGCTGCCGGTTCGTCGGTGCGGCGCACCACGGTCAGCGGGGTCGCGAGGATCCCCTCGGGTCGCAGGCTGCGACCCCGATGCGCACCGAGCCGATGTCGAGACCCAGTCGGCGCCCCCTCCTCAGTGTCACGTGAGCTCCGCCTTGACCGCGCTGATCGCCGCGGTGATCTGCGCGGGGTCGCTGCCGCCGCCCTGCGCGAGGTCGGGCTTGCCGCCGCCTCCGCCGCCGAGCGTCGAGCTCGCCAGGGACACGAGTCTGCCGGCCTGGTTGCCGGCCTGGCGCGCCGCCTCGGTGGTCGCGATGACGACGACGGGCTTGCCGCCGGAGACTCCGATGCCGAGGACGACGGCGGAGCGGTCGGAGACGCGGGCGCGCAGGTCGGTGACGATCGTGCGGACGTCCCCGCCGTTGGCGACCTCACCGAGGTCGGCGACGACGAAGAGGGTCCCACCGACCGTTTCGGCGCCCTCGAGGAAGCGGCCGGCCTGGGCGAGCAGCTGCTGCGAGTGGAGGCGGGCGATCTCCTTCTCCGCGTCCCGGAGCCTGACCATGAGCTCCGAAACCCGGTCCTTGACGTCGGTGCCGGGGACCTTGAGCATCTCGGACAGGGAGGACACGATCGTGCGCTCGGCGGCCAGGGAGCGGAAGGCGTCCATGCCGACGGCGGCTTCGATGCGGCGCACTCCGGAGCCGACGGAGGCTTCGGAGAGCACGGAGATCGGTCCGACCTCCGCCGAGGCGGCCACGTGCGTGCCGCCGCACAGCTCACGGGAGAACGGTCCGCCGATGTCGACGACGCGGACGATGTTCGGGTACTTCTCGCCGAAGAGGGCCATCGCGCCGGAGCGCTTGGCCTCCTCGAACGGGAGGTACTCGGTGCCGACGTCGTAGTTCGAGCGCACGGCGAGGTTCGCGACGTCTTCGATCTCGTCGCGCATCTGCGCGCTCGGGGCCTCCGGGAAGGAGTAGTCGAAGCGCATGTAGCCGGGCTGGTTCATCGAACCGGCCTGGACGGCGTGGGTGCCGAGGATCTCCCGCAGTGCGGCGTGGACGAGGTGGGTGGCCGTATGGGCCTGGGAGCCCTGGAAGCGGTGCTCGTGGTCCACCTCGGCGAGGACGTCGGCGCCGACGGGGATCTCCCCGTCGACGACCTCGATGCGGTGGGCGGCGAGTCCCTTGAGCGGGTTCTGGACGTCGAGGACGCGGGCGGTGAAGCCGTCGCCCTTGATGAGGCCGACGTCGGCGCGCTGGCCGCCGGATTCGGCGTAGAACGGGGTGAGGTCGAGGACGAGGTTACCGGTCTGTCCGGTGGTGAGCACCTCCTGGGCTTGACCGTCGACGACGATGCCGCGGATCCGGGAGTCGGCTTCGAGGGCGTCGTAGCCGACGAATTCGCTCTGCCCCTCGTCGAGCAGCGCGGAGTACGCGGTGAGGTCGGTGTGGCCGCCGCCCTTCTTCGCCTTCGCGTCGGCCTTCGCGCGGGTGCGCTGTTCGGCCATGAGGGAGCGGAAGCCCTCCTCGTCGACGCTGACACCGTGTTCGGCGGCCATTTCGAGGGTGAGGTCGATCGGGAAGCCGTGGGTGTCGTGGAGGGTGAAGGCGACGTCGCCGCTGATCGTCTTGTCGGAGCTGTCGAGCTTCTCGTACGCGGTCTCGAAGAGCTGGGTGCCCGATTCGAGGGTGCGCAGGAACGCCTTCTCCTCGGCGTAGGCGATGCGCGAGATCCGGTCGAAGTCGGTCTCGAGCTCCGGGTAGGAGTGCTTCATCGCGTTCATCGACACGGGCAGCAGGGAGGGCATGACCTCGGTGGTGACGCCGAGGAGGCGCATCGCCCGCACGGCCCGGCGGATGAGGCGGCGGAGGATGTAGCCGCGGCCCTCGTTGCCGGGGCGCACGCCGTCGCCGATGATCATCAGGGCGGAGCGGACGTGGTCGGCGACGACGCGCATCTGCACGTCGGAGTGGTGGTCGGCGCCGTACTCGTGGCCGGACAGCCGGCTCGCCTCGGCGATGACGGGGAAGACCTCGTCGATCTCGTACATGTTCTCGACGCCCTGGAGGAGGAACGCGACGCGTTCGAGTCCCATGCCGGTGTCGATGTTCTTCGCGGGCAGCTCGCCGGCGATGTCGAAGTCGACCTTCGAGCGGACCTCGGAGAGCTCGAACTCCATGAACACGAGGTTCCAGATCTCGATGTAGCGGTCCTCGTCGGCCTCCGGGCCGCCTTCGGCACCGTAGGCGGCGCCGCGGTCGAAGTAGATCTCCGAGCAGTAGCCGCCGGGTCCGGGCTGGCCGGTGTGCCAGAAGTTGTCCTCGTTGCCGCGCAGCTGGATGCGCTCGCGCGGGATCGAGGTCTCCTCGAGCCAGAGGTCGATCGTCTCGAGGTCGTCCTCGTGGACGGTGGCCCAGAGCAGGTCGGGGTCGAAGCCGAGTCCGCCGTCCTCGGTGGGCTGGGTGAGCAGGCCCCATGCATAGCGGATGGCTTCGCGCTTGAAGTAGTCGCCGAAGGAGAAGTTGCCGTTCATCTGGAAGAACGTGCCGTGGCGGGTCGTCTTCCCGACCTCTTCGATGTCGGCGGTGCGCACGCACTTCTGCACGCTCGTGGCGCGGAGGAAGGGCGCGGGCTCACGGCCGGTGAGGTACGGGATGAACTGCACCATGCCGGCGATGTTGAAGAGGATCGAGGGATCGGAGCTGATGACCGACGCCGAGGGCACGACCACATGTCCGTTCGCCTCGAAGTAGTCGAGCCAGCGCTTCTTGATCTCTGCCGTCTTCATCCAAGGCCTTTCAGGTGTTGCGTCTGCGGTGGGTGCGGTGCGCACCCGTTCCACACTAGTTTAATTGCTCACCAGTCGAGATGGTGATGGCCTGCGAGTCGTCGAACCCGCAGATGAATGCACGACTGCCCGGAACGCGGGCGTTCCGGGCAGTCGGGCGAGGCGGCTCAGCGCGAGTAGAACTCGACGACGAGCTGCACGTCAGCGGTGATGGGGACCTCTTCGCGCTTGGGGCGGCGCAGGAGGGTGGCCTGCAGGCCCTCAAGGTTGACGTCGAGGTAGCCCGGGACTGCCGGAAGAACGTCCTTGTGTCCGCCTGCCGCGGCGACCTGGAACGGATCCATGTCGGCGCTCTTCGGGTGGACCTGGATGGTCTGGCCTTCCTTGACGCGGAAGGACGGGCGATCCACGCGCTGGCCGTCGACCGTGATGTGGCGGTGGACGACGAACTGGCGGGCCTGAGCGATCGTGCGGGCGAAGCCGGCACGGAGGACGAGGGCGTCGAGACGCATCTCGAGGAGCTCGACGAGGTTCTCACCGGTCAGACCTTCGAGGCGCTTGGCCTCCTTGTAGGTCTTGAGCATCTGGGCCTCGCGGATGCCGTACTGGGCGCGCAGACGCTGCTTCTCCTTGAGGCGGACCGAGTAGTCGCTGTCATTGCGGCGACGGGCGCGGCCGTGCTCGCCCGGAGGGTAGGGGCGGCGCTCGAAGTACTTTTCAGCCTTCGGGGTCAGCGGCAGGCCGAGGGCGCGCGAGAGGCGGGCCATCCGGCGGTTACGTGCTGGTGCTGGCACTGGGTTACCTTTCTTGGGTGCGGGTCGTCCCGGCAGGCATCGAAGTCCTCGCCCTGATCGGAACCGTTGTTTCCCCGGTTGGGAAAGAGGGATTGAGCGTCGAGAACCGCTCGCACCGACCGCCTTTACATATGAGGCACAACAGCTGACTATCTTAGCCGAGTTCGCACCCTTCCCGCAATGCGGACGGAGGCGCTGCGACGCGGATCACGCGGAGGGTCACTCGCCGCGGAGGATCTTGCGGATCGTGGCCAGCCGCTCTTCGATGGTGCGCTCGAGGCCGTTGCCCGAGGGCGTGTAGTACTCCGTGCCCTTGAGCGTCTCAGGCAGGTGCTCCTGCGGGGCGACCCCGTGGGGGTAGTTGTGGGCGTACATGTAGCCCTTGCCGTGGCCGAGGGCCTTCGCTCCCGGATAGTGCGCGTCGCGCAGATGGTTGGGAACCTCACCGGACTTCCCGGCTCGGACATCGGCGATCGCGGCGTCAAGGGCCTTGTAGCTCGCGTTCGACTTCGGGGCCATCGCCAGGTAGGTGACCGCCTCGGCGAGGGGGATCCGACCTTCGGGCATCCCGATGTTCTGCACCGCCGTCGAGGCGGCCACAGCGATCGGCAGCGCCTGCGGATCGGCCATCCCGATGTCCTCGGCCGCGGAGATGACGACGCGGCGGGCGATGAATCGGGGATCCTCACCGGCGACGATCATCCGCGCGAGGTAGTGGAGGGCTGCGTCGACGTCGGAGCCGCGGATCGACTTGATGAACGCGGAGATGACGTCGTAGTGCTGGTCGCCGTCCCGGTCGTAGCGGAGCACGGTCTCGCTGCTCGCTTCGGCCACCGCCTCCTCGGTGATGAGGATCGGACCAGCATCGCTCTCGCCGGGCTCGCTTTCACCCGGCGCCTCGTCGCCCGCCTCGTCCGCGTCAGCGCCGCTCTGCTCCGCGCCGGCGTCGCCCTGCTCGGCTGCCTGCGCCGCGGCGATCCCGGCCGCGGCCTCGAGGAGGGTGAGTGAGCGCCTCGCATCGGCCCCGGAGATGCGGACGATGAAGTCCTTCGCCTCGGGGTCGAGGGCGAACTGGCCGGCCAGTCCCCGCTCACTGGCGATCGCGCGCTCGAGGAGCTGCGCGATCGCCGCGTCGTCGAGCGGGCGCAGCGTGAGCATGAGCGAGCGGGAGAGCAGCGGCGAGATGATCGAGAACGACGGGTTCTCCGTCGTCGCCGCGACGAGGACGACGAGCCGGTTCTCCACCGCCGGCAGCAGCGCGTCCTGCTGCGCCTTGGAGAACCGGTGGATCTCGTCGAGGAAGAGCACGGTCGTGCGCCCGTACATCTCGCGTTCGCGGCGGGCGTTCTCGATGACCTGCCGGACGTCCTTGACCCCGGCCGTGATCGCCGAGAGCTCGACGAACCGACGGCCCGGGGCATGCGAGATGACATGCGCGAGCGTCGTCTTGCCGACTCCGGGAGGACCCCAGAGGATCACCGAGGAGGCGCCGGCCCGGTCTCCCCCGCTCGCCTCGACGAGCTGGTTGAGCGGGGACCCGGGGAACGTCAGATGGTCCTGGCCGACGACCTCGGCGATGGTGCGCGGACGCATCCGCACCGCGAGCGGATCGAGCGCGCGCCCCTGACCGGGCTCGAACGCACCGCTGCCCGGACCGGGATTGTCCCGGTCCGGGTCGGAGAAGAGGTCGGGCCCGTCGGTCACCGCGAACCCTGACTCATCGGGGTGCCTGAGTCACTGCATCACGCGATCACTGCATCACGCGTCGGCGTCGGCGTCCGGATCGAAGTCGACGCCCGCCTCGGCGCGCTGCGCCTCGGTGATGGGGGCCGGTGCCTGCGTGAGCGGATCGTAGCCGCCGCCGGACTTCGGGAACGCGATGACCTCGCGGATCGAATCGACCCCGGCGAGCAGGGACACGATGCGGTCCCAGCCGAAGGCGATGCCGCCGTGCGGGGGCGCCCCGAACTTGAAGGCCTCGAGGAGGAAGCCGAACTTCTCCTGCGCCTCCTCCTCGGAAATGCCCATGATCTCGAAGACGCGCTCCTGGACGGCGCGCTGGTGGATGCGGATCGACCCGCCGCCGATCTCGTTGCCGTTGCAGACGATGTCGTAGGCGTAAGCCAGCGCCGCCCCCGGATCGGATTCGAGGGAGTCGAGGAACTCCGGCTTCGGAGCGGTGAAGGCGTGGTGGACGGCCGTCCACTGGCCTTCGCCGACGGCGACGTCACCGGCGGCCTGAGCGTCGGCGGCGGATTCGAAGAGCGGGGCGTCGACGACCCAGACGAACGCCCAGTCGCCGTCCTTGATCAGGCCGGTGCGCTCGGCGATCTCACGGCGCGCGGCACCGAGGAGGGCCCGCGAGCTTCCGGCATCGCCGGCGGCGAAGAAGATCGCATCGCCGGGGTTCGCTCCGGCGGCCTCGACGAGACCGGCCTTCTCCTGATCGGAGATGTTCTTCGCGACGGGACCGGTCAGCGTGCCGTCCTCGGCGACGAGGACGTACGCGAGGCCCTTCGCGCCGCGCTGCTTCGCCCAGTCCTGCCACGCGTCGAGCTGCCTGCGCGGCAGCGAGCCGCCGCCGGGGTAGACGACGGAGCCGACGTACGCGGACTGGAAGACGCGGAACGGGGTCTCGGAGAAGAATTCGGTGAGGTTCGTCAGTTCGAGGCCGAAGCGCAGGTCGGGCTTGTCCGACCCGAACCGCTCCATCGCCTCGTGGTAGGTGATGTGCGGGATCGGCGTCTCGATGTCGTAGCCGATGAGCTTCCACAGGGCGACGAGGATCTCCTCGGCCAGGGCGATGACATCGGCCTGCTCGACGAACGAGGCCTCGATGTCGAGCTGCGTGAACTCCGGCTGCCGGTCGGCGCGGAAGTCCTCGTCGCGGTAGCAGCGGGCGATCTGGTAGTAGCGCTCCATGCCGGCGACCTGGAGGAGCTGCTTGAACAGCTGCGGCGACTGCGGCAGGGCGTACCACGAACCGGGCTGGAGGCGGGCCGGGACGAGGAAGTCGCGGGCGCCCTCGGGCGTCGACTTCGTCAGCGTCGGCGTCTCGATCTCGACGAAGCCGTGCTCGTCGAGGACTCCGCGGGCGGCCTTGTTGACCGCCGAGCGCAGCCGCATCGCATGTGCCGGACCCGACCGGCGCAGGTCGAGGTAGCGGTACTTCAGGCGGGTCTCCTCACCGACGGTGCCGGCATCCTCGGCGTGGTCGGAGACCTGGAACGGCAGCGGGGCCGCCTCGGCGAGGATCTCCACGCTCGTGTCAACGATCTCGATCTCACCGGTGGGCAGGTTGGGGTTCTGGTTGCCCTCGGGGCGCAGGGCCACGGTGCCGGTGACCTTGACGACGGTCTCGTTGCGCAGCGCGTGCGCGTCATCCTCGCGGACGACGACCTGGACGATTCCCGAAGCATCCCGCAGATCGATGAAGGCGACACCTCCATGATCGCGACGGCGATCGACCCACCCGGCGAGGGTGACGGTCTCTCCTGCGTTGGCGGCACGCAGGCTTCCGGTTTCGTGGCTTCGCAGCACTGATGGGCTCCTTTACGATGGTGATGCGGGGAGTGCGTGACCAATGATAGTCGCTCGAACACCCTACCCCCGCACGCGTACAGCGCGGACAGAGAGGACCCATGGACGCAACGGAGACCGACCCGACGCCCACCTCGGCGCAGGTCGAGGTCGCCGCCGAGACGTTCCGCATGCTCTCGCAGGCGACCCGGCTGCGGGTCGTGTGGACGCTCGTGCACCAGGAGCTCGACGTCTCCTCCCTCGCCGAGGCGATCGGGGCGACCGTGCCGGCAGTCAGCCAGCATCTCGCCAAGCTCCGGTTGGCCGGGCTCATCTCCTCCCGCCGGGAGGGGCGGCGGATCTTCTACACCGTCGACGACCCGCATGTCGTCTCGATGGTCCGGGAGATGTTCGAGCACATCGCCCCCGACGGGTCGCTCGCCCCGGATCCGACTTAGGCGTCCTCACTGTCCGGCCCGCGCCCGGTCCCGCGCGCTCCCCTACGCCCCGGTCACACGGGGCCGGAGATCCTCGGCCGGGGGCTCCCACGTCTGCGGGTCGGCCGGGGTCTGCTCACCGGAGCGGATGTCCTTGACCTCGTGGCCTGCCTCGCCGTCGGTGAACCAGACGAACGGGATGTCCCGGCGTTCGGCATAGCGGATCTGGCGGCCGAACTTCGCGGCACTCGGGGAGACCTCGCAGGCGATGTCGCGGGCGCGCAGAGCCGCCGCGACGGCGTCTGCCTCGCCGCGGCGCTCCTCGTCGGTGACGGCGATGACGACGGCCGAGGGGGTGCCCCGAGTCGCGGAGATGCCGCTGTCCTCACCGAGGACGAAGGCCATGAGCCGGGAGATGCCGATCGACATGCCCACCCCCGGGTAGGTCTTCTTGCCGACCGTCGCGAGCGAGTCGTAGCGTCCGCCCGAGGCGACGGAGCCGAGCTCCTCGTGGCCGACGAGCTGCGTCTCGTAGACGGCGCCCGTGTAGTAGTCGAGTCCGCGCGCGATCTTCAGCTGCGCGACGAGGACGCCGGGAGCGCGCTCGGCCGCGGCGGCGAGCATCGTCGTCAGCGCCTCCAGCCCCTCATCGAGGAGCGGGTGGCTCACGCCGAGGGCGCGGACCTCGTCGGCGAAGTCGGGCGAATCGGATTCGATCGCGGCCAGCGCCAGGCACAGCTGCTGCTGTCGCTCATCGGCACCGGCGTCGGCGGCGAGCAGCTTCGCGACCTCCTCGGGCCCGATCTTGTCGTACTTGTCGAGGCTGCGCAGCACGGCGGGGATGTCGGTCAGCCCGATCCCCCGGGCGAAGCCCTCGAGGAGGCGGCGGTCGTTGACGACGATCCGGATCGGCGGGACGCCGAGCGGGGCGAGGCGGGCGAATGCGTCGGCGATGGCGAGCGGGATCTCGACCTCGAAGTGTCCGGGCAGCTCACCGTCGGCGATGATGTCGATGTCGGCCTGGATGAACTCGCGGTAGCGGCCCTGCTGCGGGCGCTCCCCGCGCCACACCGGCTGGATGCGGGTGGCCCGGAACGGGAAGCTCAGCTCGTTCGCGTTCTCCGTGACGAAGCGGGCCAGGGGCACGGTGAGATCGAAGTGGAGGCCGAGCGGGTTGCGCTCGGTGCCCTCGGAGTGGAGACGGGAGACCGCGAAGATCTCCTTGTCGATCTCCCCGTCCTTCGCGAGCTGGCTCAGCGGTTCGACGGCGCGGTGGTGGAGGGCGGAGAAGCCGTGGAGGGCGAAGGTGTGGTCGAGGATGTCGATGATGCGCTTCTCGATCACGCGCTCGGCCGGGAGCCGTTCCGGGAATCCGGACAGACGGGCTGACTTCGCCATGGTTCTCCTTGCTGTGGGGTGGTGCAGGGATGGTGCACTGTCGTTCGTGTGGGTGGTGCTCACGGGCCGGTGTCTGCTGTGCCGGGTCGGCTCAGAGGAACGGGTTCGTCCGCAGTTCGTGACCGACCCGGGAGGCCGGACCGTGTCCAGGATAGATGGGAACGTCGGGCAGGGTCGCAAACGCCCGCAGCGTGTCCGCCATCGCCGCAGCGTCCCCGCCGGGCAGGTCGATGCGTCCGATCGCACCGGCGAAGACGACGTCACCGGTGAAGATGACCTCCTCGCCGTCGGCGCTGACGGACAGCAGCGTCGAGCCCTCGGTGTGGCCGGGGGCGGCGATCGCGGTGACGGTGAGCCCGGCGACGGTGACGACGGTGCCCGCGTTGAGGGGGACCACCTCGGCGGGGGCCTGCCATCCTTCGAGCAGCGGAGCGATCATCTGCGCGAACTGAGGGCCCAGCGTCTCCCCCGGTGCGCTGACCCGGTAGTGGTCGGGTTCGCCGAGGTGGACGGGCACGTCCCAGCGGCCGAGCAGCGAGGGCAGCCCGAGGATATGGTCGGGATGTCCGTGGGTGAGGAAGATCGCGACGGGGGTGAGTCCTTCGGCGGCGGCGAGCTCGGCGAGCTCGGGTCCGGCGTCGTAGCCGGCGTCGATGAGGATGCAGTCGCTCTCCCCCTCGGCTCGAACGGCGTAGCAGTTGACATCGAGGAATTCGGCGCGCGTCGTGAAGACATCCATGGCCAAAGTCTAACGAGGGGTGACGTGGTGGTTATGCTGGGATAACCCCAGCAGATCGAGTGATCGGCGCCAGCGCCGGTTCGACCGATGAAGAATAGGTGAGAAACATGTCGACCCCGACTCCGAAGCCGACTCCCCGTCCCTCAGCCGTCCCGCGTCCGCAGGCAGCGCAGCCGGTGGCCGGCAGCATGGTCGACCATGACGCCGAGGTGGCGCGCGCGGTCACGCACGGTCGCGCCGACGAGCAGGGCACCGTCTTCGTCATCACCGCCGATGGCGAACGCGAGGTCGGCCAGTACCCGGACGCGACCGGCGACGAGGCCATCGAGTACTTCGCGAAGAAGTACGTCGAACTCCTCGAACACGCCGCTCACCTGCGCAGCCGCCTCTCAGCCGGGGCGCCGGGCCGGGAGGTCACGCACGCGGCGACGACGCTGCGCGAGTCGCTGGCCGAGGCCAACGTCGTCGGTGACCTCAAGGGACTCGGCGCCACCCTCGACACCCTGATCTCCGATGCGAAGGCGACGGAGTCGAAGCAGGCGGCCCGCACCGAGGCGGCCAAGCTCGAGGCCGCGCAGAAGCGCGAGGAGCTCGTCGTCGAGGCCGAGAGCCTCGCCGGCAAGGACCCGGACAAGATCCAGTGGAAGGTCTCCGGGGCTCGCCTGCGCGAGCTCTTCGCGCAGTGGAAGGACATGCAGCGCAGCGGACCGCGCCTGCCGCGTTCGGTCGACCAGGAGCTGTGGGGCCGGTTCTCGCAGGCGCGGAACACGTTCGAGCGCAAGCGCAAGGACTTCTTCGCCGAACTCGACAAGCACAACTCCGAGGGCAAGCGGATCAAGGAGAAGATCGTCGCCGAGGCGGAGGCCCTGTCCGGCTCGACCGATTTCCGCACGGTGTCCCAGAAGTACAAGGACCTCATGAGCCAGTGGAAGCGCGCCCCCCGGGCCTCCCGCAAGGACGATGACGCGCTCTGGGCGCGCTTCCGGGCCGCACAGGACGTCTTCTTCGCCGCCCGCGACGCCGAGAACGCCGCCCTCGACGAGGAGTTCAAGGGCAACCTCGTCGTCAAGGAGGAGCTGCTGAAGAAGGCCCAGGCGCTGCTCCCGATCACCGATCCGACCGCCGCGAAGCGTGAGCTGCGGGTCATCCAGGACGAGTGGGAGGAGGCCGGGAAGGTTCCCCGCGCCGATGTCTCCCGCATGGAGAACGGTCTGCGCGAGGTCGAACGGGCGCTGGCCGAGGCCGAGGACGCCGCGTGGAAGCGCAGCAACCCCGAGACGAAGGCGCGGACCTCGGGGGCGCTGAGCCAGCTCGACGAGTCGATCGCCGAACTCGAGGCGGCGCTGGAGAAGGCGAAGACCGGCGGCGACGAGAAGGCCGTGGCCGATGCGCAGGCAGCCCTCGATGCCCGCCGGGCGTGGCGCGATCAGCTCGCGCAGACGGCCGCCGAACTCGACTGACTGACCTGTTCGGCAGTTATCCACAGGCGGTGCGGTCGCCGGACGGTTATCCACAGGCTCCGTTTCCGCTCTTGATCTCAGCGCGCCGGGCGACGAGAGTTGCGCCATGGAGGACATCTTCCGTCTCAGCGATTTCGGCTATGAGCATCTCACGGAGCTCACTCTCGACGGTCTGCTCACCAGGCTGTCGGAGACGACGTGGGTGCGCACGGGGGCGGTGCTCGGTCCCGAGGAGCGGATGAGTGCGCTCGCCGCGCAGCTCCCGGCCCGCCTCGTCGTCTCTCACGCGACCGCCTGGTGGGTCCACGTCGGGCTCGGTCGCGCCCCGAGTCCGCTGACGCTGACGACGCATCCGCGCCGGCGCGTGCTCGAGTCGACGGGGCTCGTCGTCCACGAGCTCAGTCTCGCCCGCGGTGATTGGGAGACGATCGCGGGTCACCCGGTGACGACGCCGGAGCGCACCCTCTACGATCTGCTTCTCCCCCTCGTCCGCGACCCCCGGCGGCATCCGGCCCGCAGATCGCCGCGCTCATCGACGATGTCCCCGGTGGCATGGTCAGGCGTCTGCGGCTCTATCTCGCCGAGGTGGGACGGCGCCCGTACGCTGCGCAGATGCGGCAGGTCCTCGACCATTTCACGCGCCCGGGCCGCGCTCCTGGAGTCCGTGCAGCGACGGTCCTGCGGTCGGACGAGGAGGCTCAGCCGCCGGAGATGCGGTAGACGTCGAAGACGCCTTCGACCTTCCGGACCGCGGAGAGCACGGTGTCGAGGTGGCTGGCATCGGACATCTCGAAGACGAACTTCGACTGGGCGACCCGGGCCTTCGACGTCGCCACCGACGCGGAGAGGATGTTGACATGGGTCTCCGTGAGCACCTTGGTGATGTCGGAGAGCAGACCGGAACGGTCGAGGGCTTCGACCTGGATCTGGACGAGGTAGACCCCGCTCGTCTTCTCCCCCCACGAGACCTCGACCATGCGCTCGGGTTCGCGTTCGAGGGAGACGACGTTGGGGCAGTCGACCCGGTGCACGGAGACCCCTGAGCCGCGGGTGACGAAGCCGACGATCTCATCCCCGGGCACCGGGGTGCAGCAGCGGGCGAGTTTGACGAGGACGTCGTCGACGCCCTTGACGACGACTCCGCCGGCCGAGGAGTGGTGGCCCGAGGACTGACCGGTGCGGTTGCGCGGCTCCGGCGGGAGGACCGGGACCTCCTCCTCTTCGCCGACCTCCTTTGCGAGCAGGTCGACGACGTGGGCGGCCGAGGTCACGCCGTTGCCGATCGCCGCGTAGAGCGCGGTGACATCGGGCAGGCGCAGTTCGGTGGCGACGACCTGGAGGGCTTCCTGGCTCATCAGGGCGTTCGCGGACAGCGAGTGCCGGCGCATCGCACGGGCGAGCTGTTCGCGACCGTTCTCGATCGCCTCTTCGCGTCGTTCCTTCGAGAACCACTGGCGGATCTTCGATCGGGCACGGGGGCTCTTGACGAAGCCGAGCCAGTCACGGCTCGGACCGGCGTTCTCGTCCTTCGAGGTGAACACCTCGACGGAGTCGCCGTTCTTCAGCTCCGTGTCGAGGGCGACGAGTCGGCCGTTGACGCGGGCGCCCATCGTCTTGTGGCCGACCTCGGTGTGGACGGCGTAGGCGAAGTCGACGGGGGTCGCGCCCGCGGGCAGGCTCATGACGTCGCCCTTGGGCGTGAAGACATAGACCTCCTTCGAGTTGACCTCGTAGCGGAGGCTGTCGAGGAACTCGTCGGGGTCGCTGACCTCGCGCTGCCAGTCGAGCAGCTGGCGCAGCCACGCGGCGTCGTCGACGCCGCCGTCGTCGGAGACCTTGACCGACCGGGCGGTGTTCGAGGTGATCGCCTTCGACGGGTTGCCGCGGTCCTTGTACTTCCAGTGGGCGGCGACGCCGAACTCCGCGCGCCGGTCCATCTCATGGGTGCGGATCTGGATCTCCACGGGTTTGCCGCCGGGGCCGATGACCGTGGTGTGGAGGCTCTGGTACATGTTGTACTTCGGCATCGCGATGTAGTCCTTGAACCGGCCGGGGACCGGGTTCCACCGGGCGTGGACGATGCCGAGGGTCGCGTAGCATTCGCGGACGGTTTCGACGAGGACGCGGACGCCGACGAGATCGTAGATGTCGGCGAACTCGTGACCGCGCACGACCATCTTCTGGTAGATCGAGTAGTAGTGCTTCGGCGGCCGGTGATGGCCGCCTCGATACCGGAGTCGGCGAGTTCGGACTGGAGCTCATGGGAGACGGTCGAGAGGTACTTCTCCCGCTCCGGTGCCCGGTCGGCGACGAGGCGGACCACCTCGTCGTAGACCTTGGGGTGGAGGACCTGGAACGAGAGATCCTCGAGTTCCCACTTGATCGTGTTCATGCCGAGCCGGTGCGCGAGCGGGGCGTAGATCTCGAGGGTCTCGCGTGCCTTCTTCGTGCTCGACGAGGCGGGCACGAACTTCCACGTGCGCGCGTTGTGGAGACGGTCGGCGAGCTTGATGACGAGGACGCGGATGTCCTTGGCCATCGCGACGATCATCTTCCGCACGGTCTCCGACTGCGCGGCCTGACCATAGGTGAGCTTGTCGAGCTTCGTCACCCCGTCGACCATGGCGGCGACCTCGGGGCCGAAGGACTCGGTGAGCTGCTCGAGTGAGTAGTCGGTGTCCTCGACGGTGTCGTGGAGGAGCGCCGCGGCCAGGGTGACCGGGAGCATGCCGATCTCGGCAAGGATCGTCGCAACTGCCACCGGATGGGTGATGTAGGGGTCCCCGGACTTCCGGGTCTGCCCGCGGTGCGCCTCCTCGGCGACCGTGTAGGCACGGACGACGAGGTCGATGTCGGCCTTCGGGTGACTCGACTGCAAGGCCCGGATCATCGGTCCGAGCACCCGCGGGTAGCCGGGGTCGTTCTGCGCCCTGGCCGCCCACCAGGCCAGACGGGAGATGCCGCGCGGACGGCGCGATTCAGCTGATGATGCCATCACGTCCCCCTCTCCAGCATGATCCTGCTCGTGGTCTCGTCTCAGACCTCAGCGTGGATCACGGGTGCCACATCGTCTTTGCCGTCCTTCAAGCGTAATTCACGCACGGCCTCTTCCTGTTCCTTCACGGCGGGTTCGTTCGACCGCAGGAGCGCGTAGAGGGGGCTGGCGACGAAGAGCGTCGAGGCGGCGGCGACGATCGTGCCGACGAAGAGCGACAGCGAGATGTCGACGAGCGTGCCCGCGCCGAGGAGGAAGACGCCGATGAAGAGGATCGAGGCGATCGGCAGCACGGAGACGACGGAGGTGTTGATCGAGCGCACCGTCGTCTGGTTGATGCCGAGGTTGACGAGCTCGGAGAACTTCAGGCGCTTGTTGTCCTTGAATCGCGCGGTGTTCTCGCGGATCTTGTCGAAGACGACCACCGTGTCGTAGAGCGAGAAGCTCAGGACGGTGAGGAAGCCGATGACGGCTTCCGGGGTGACTTCGAAGCCGGTGGCCGAGTAGATGCCCATCGTGATGATCATGACGACGAAGAGCCCGACGATCGCGGCCAGCGACATCTTCCAGGTCCGGAAGTAGAGCGCCATGACGATCATCGCGATCGCGACGAAGATGACGAGGGCCCTGACCATCTTCTGGGTGACGTCAGCACCCCACTGGGGGCCGACGAAGGTCGAGGTGACGTCCTCGGCGGGAACGTCGTACCCGGCCGAGAGGGCGTCGCGGACTTCCTGCATCTGCTCGTCGGAGAGCTGGTTCGTCTCGATGCGCACCGCGGTGTCCCCGGTCGGGGTCAGGCGCGGTTCGGAGTCGGCGACGACGTCGTTGACGATGGTCTCGCCCCGGCTCGCCGAGGTGTCGGTGACGTTGTCGACCTGGAACTGCGAACCGCCGCGGAAGGCGATGCCGAAGTTGAAGCCGGCGATGAGCGGAACGAGGAGGGAGAGGATGACGAGGACGCCGGCGATCGAGAGCCAGAGCTTGGCCTTCCCGACGAAGGGGATGGAGGACTCACCGTTGTGGAGGCGATTGCCCCAGGCGAAGAACTTCTTCACTTCTCTGCCCCCTTCTCATCGTCTGCGGCTGCCGCGCGCTTGGCGGCCGCCTTCCGTTCGGCGATCGTGCCGCCGGTCGACGGTGCGTCCGATCCGCGCTTGCGTCGCGAGCTCTTCGTCTTCTTCGGCCCGGCCGCATCAGCGGACTCGGCCGACGCTGCCGTGCCGGACTCGGAGTCCTCCGCGTCCATGGCAGTGTCCGCGGTCGTCGCGTCCTCGGCCTCGGTCACCTCCTCGGCCTCGGTCACCTCGTCGGTCTCCGCCGAGTCGTCGGCCAGTGCGGTCTTCGTCGCGGTCGCCGACCGGGAGCTGCTCGCCGATTCCTCGGACGACGCGGAGCTCTTCGCTTCGGCCCGGCGCTTGGCGCGGCGGCCGGCGATCGTCTCCGCGTCGTCGTCGAGCCCGAGTTTGCGAGCCCGCGCCTTGTCGCGGCGCTGGGCTTCGGGCGACTTGTCCTTGTTGTCGAGGTCGATGCCGAGCGCACCGCGGTAGGCGGCCGGCTTGACCCCGAGCAGACGCGGATCCATACCCGACATCGGGTGCCCCTGGCCGAAGAACTTCGTCCGTGCCAGAAGCTGGAGCATCGGGTGGGTGAAGAGGAAGACGACGAGGATGTCGACGATGACCGCGAGGCCGAGGGTGAACGCGAAGCCGCGCACCGAACCGACGGCGAGGATGTAGAGGATGACGGCGGCGAGCATGTTGACCGACTTCGACGCCCAGATCGTGCGCTTGGCGCGGTCCCAGCCGACTTCGACGGCCGAGAGCAGGTTCCGGCCGCTGCGCAGCTCGTCTCTGACGCGTTCGAAGTAGACGATGAACGAATCCGCCGCCATGCCGATGCCGATGATGATACCGGCGACACCGGCCAGGGAGAGCCGGTAGCCGTATCTCCATGAGGCGATGAGGAGGAGCAGATAGGTGAGGACGCCGACGACGACGAGGCTCGAGACGGTGACGAGTCCGAGGACCCGGTACTGCAGGAGCGAGTAGACGACGACGAGGAGGAGACCGACGAGCCCGGTGAGGATGCCGATGTTGAGGTAGTTCGCACCGAGGGTCGGTGAGATCTGCTCTTCGCTCTGGACCTGGAAGCTGATCGGCAGGGAGCCGTTCTTCAGCTGGTTGGCCAGAGTCTGGGCCTCGTCGAGGGTGAAGTTGCCCGAGATCTCGGCGCGGCCGTCGGTGATGACGGCGTTCGAGGTCGGTGCGGAGAGGACGAGCCCGTCGAGGGTGATCGCGAACTGGTTGTACGGCTGCTGGAGACCGGTGATCGCCGAGGTGATCTGCTTGAAGATCTCGCGTCCCGTGTCGTCGAACTCGAGGTTGACGGCGGGCTGGTTGGTCTGGACGCCGTTGGCGCCGGCTGCGTAGCCGAAGGTCGCGTCGGTGAGGTGGTCACCGGAGAGCTCGACGGGACCGAGCACGTATTTCGCCGACCCGTCCTGGGCGCACGAGACGACCGGCTGGTCGGCCGGCTGCTGGACGCCGCCGGTCCGGTTCTCCGGGTTCGTGCAGTCGAGTTCCGTGTACTGGTTGATGATGTCCTGCGTCTGCCATTCGGCGGTGTCCTGCTCGGGATCGAACAGGGGGCGCGGCGTCGAGTCGGTGACCTGGGTGTCCTCACCCTGACTTTCACCGGCCTGGGTCGGCGCAGGGGTCTCGCCCTCCGGCGACTCATCCGCAGGGGCCTCACCCGCGGGCGACTCGGACGGGGCGGGCGCGTTGCCGCCGGCGTTCGCGGGTTCGTCGGTCGCACTGCCGTCACCTGAGCCGGCGGCGTCTGCACTGCTCGAGTTGACGACGGCGCCGCCGCCGGTCGGAGCGTCCTGGCTGCCACCGGTGAGGTCTTCGAGGCGCTGGCGCTCCTCGTCGGTCAGCCCCTCGGAGGGGTCTCCCCCGTTCTGTCCCTGCTGCTGTTCGTCGATCTGCGCCTGGGAGCGCGGGTCGCCGACGAGGGCGACTCGGCGGAAGACGAGCTGAGCCGAGGAGCGGACGAGGTTGCGAGTCTCCTCATCGGGGTTGCCCGGCAGGTTGACGACGATGTTCCTGTCGCCCTGCGTCGAGATCTCGGCTTCGGAGACACCCGTCGAGTCGACCCTCTGGCGGATGATGGCGACTGCCTGATCGAGCTGTTCCGTGCTGATCGTCTGTCCTCGGACACCTGGGGTTCGAGGATGATCGAGGTGCCGCCCTCGAGGTCGAGGGCGAGCTTCGGTGTGGGTGTGGCGTCGGACCAGATGACACCTGCGGCGAGGACGCCGAGGAGGATCAGGGTGACGACCGTCAACCACAGGAAGCGCAAACCAGGGCGTGGCTTTTCTTCGATGTCGGACACGTCTCAGCTTTCGATCGGGAGCAGTGAGGGGATCAGTTCTTCTTGTCGTCGGTGTCCGGCTTGTCGGTGCCGGTCCCCTTCGACGGATCCTCAGTCGAGCTGCCGTCCACGTCGTCGGCGTTGGTCTTGGCAGCCGCATCCGCCTCGGCGGCAGTGCGGTCGGCCTTGTCGGCCGTGAGATCGGCGTCGTCAGCCTTGAGATCGGCGTCGAGGGCCTTCTCATCGGCGCGGTCGGCCTTGAGATCGGCATCGGCGGCCTTCGCATCGGCACGGTCGGCCTTGAAGTCGGCGTCGGCGGCGTTGAGGTCAGCGTCGGCGGCCTTGAGGTCGTCGTCGCCCGCCTCGGCGCGCTTGCGCTCGTTCATCGCGTCGAGTTCGGCGTCGGTGATCGCCGGGGAGTCGGTCGCCTCGGTGGCGGGGGCCGCATCGACAGCGGTGTCCGGGGTGTCGATCTGGCCGATGGCCTGGCGGTGCACGCGCAGGACCGTGCCGGGTCCGGATTCGATGGTGACCTGGTTGTCCTCGTCGTCGATCGAGAGCACGGTGCCGAAGACGCCGAAGGTCGTCATGACCTTGGCTCCGGGAACGAGGTTCGTCTTGATCTGCTCCGCACGCGCCTTCTGCTTACGCCGAGAGTTGAACAGGAAAAAAATCAGCAGCGCAGCGAGCGCGAGAGGGATCAGCAAATCCACAGGTATCAACCTTCCATAAGAACGGACCAGTGCACTAGCTTAGTTCGAAGTCCGTACTCAAGGCGAACCGATACGCAGGGTTCAGTACTCATAGTTTGCTGGGATGTGGAGTCCCAGATGCCTCCATGCCGCCGAGGTGGCGACGCGTCCGCGTGGGGTGCGGCTGATGAGGCCCTCCCGCACGAGGTACGGCTCGGACACGGTTTCGACCGTGTCGGCCTCCTCCCCCACCGACACCGACAGCGTGCCGAGTCCCACGGGACCGCCGGCGAAGCGCTTGCAGAGGACTTCGAGGACGGACCGGTCGAGGCGGTCGAGGCCGAGTTCGTCGACTTCGTAGACGGTAAGCGCGTTGAGCGCCGCGGCCTCGTCGATGGTGCCGTTGCCGCGCACCTGCGCCCAGTCCCGGACGCGGCGGAGCAGACGGTTGGCGATGCGGGGCGTGCCCCGGGAGCGGGTGGAGATCTCGGTGAGACCGCGGTTCTCCGCGTCGATGCCGAGCATCCGGGCAGAGCGGGTGAGGACGGTGAGCAGGTCGGCGCTCGAGTAGAAGTCGAGGTGCCCGGTGAAGCCGAAGCGGTCGCGCAGCGGCGCCGGGAGGAGTCCCGAACGAGTCGTCGCGCCGACGAGGGTGAAGGGCGGGAGGTCGAGCGGGATCGCCGTGGCGCCGGGGCCCTTGCCGACGATGACGTCGACGCGGAAGTCCTCCATCGCGACGTAGAGCATCTCCTCGGCGGCGCGGGCCATCCGGTGGATCTCGTCGATGAAGAGGACTTCGCCCTCTTCGAGGGAGGAGAGGATCGCGGCGAGGTCGCCGGCGTGCTGGACGGCGGGGCCGGAGGTCACGCGCAGGCTCGCCTGCATCTCGTGGGCGATGATCATCGCCAGCGTCGTCTTCCCGAGTCCGGGCGGGCCGGAGAGCAGGACGTGGTCGGGGGCCTTGTGCCGGGCCTTCGCGGCGTCGAGGACGAGCGAGAGCTGTTCGCGGACCTGCGGTTGGCCGATGAAGTCGTGGAGGCCCTTGGGTCGCAGCGCCGCCTCGGCGTCGCGTTCAGCGGCTTCGGCGCTGCCGGAGACGAGCCGGTCGTGCTCGGCGCCGGTGAGCCGCTGGTCGCCGAAGTCCATCTCGTAGGAGGCGGTTTCGCGGTCGGTCATTTCCGGGCACCGAGGACTTTGAGCGAGGCCTTGAGCAGCGCCGAGGTGCCGGCGTCGGCCTCGAGGTCAGCGACGACCTCCTGGACCACCTCGGCGGCTTGGGGCTCCTTCCAGCCGAGGCCGACGAGGGCGTCGACGACCTGCTGATTGGTCCCGCCGAAGGAGAGCGCGGGGCCCGGTGCTGCGGCGGCGAACTTCGGGAGCTTGTTCTCGAGTTCGAGGATGATCCGCGAGGCGCCCTTCTTGCCGATGCCCGGCACGCGGGTCAGGGCGGTGGCGTCCTGGCCGGCGATCGCGGCGGCGAGTTCGTCGGGGCCCATGACGGAGAGGATGGCCATCGCGAGGCGGGGTCCGATGCCCGAGATCGTCAGGAGGACCTCGAAGGTGTGGTTCTCGTCCTCGGTGCCGAAGCCGAAGAGGGTCATCGAGTCCTCGCGGACGACGAGGGTCGTGACGAGGTCGATGTCGGCGCCGTGGCGGGTGCCGGCCAGGGTGTCGGGTGTCACGTGCACTTTCCTGCCGACACCGTAGGTGAGGACGACGAGGTGGTCAGCTGCGATGCGATGGACCGTACCGCTGAGGAAACTGATCACGGACTGCCTTTCAGGTGGGAACACGTGTACGAATCCAGACTAACAGTTCGAGGTCGCTCGCCTCATCCGACATGCCCGGGCCGGTGGCACACTCGTCCCCTCAAACGGGCGCTCACCACAGACCCCGATCATCGGGCCCCGGAACATCGCCACCGGCTGCAACGTCACCGGCGGCATCGCCGCCCATGGCACCACTATCGGTGGCGCCGCCATCGCTGCGATCGTCGATGCCCCCGCCTGGCTCTCGCGCGGCACCCGGTTCGGACCCACTGCTCCATCGCACCGAATCCGCGTCGCTCCCCCGCATCAGCTCCGGCCCGCAGTGCTCCGCATCGACGCCGACATCGGCGGCGGTGAGCGGCGACAGCGGCAGGTCGGCGAAGAGCGTGTCGACGGCGTCGTCGGTGACGAATCTCGCGTGGAGGATCGGCCTCCGTTCGATGTCGACCGAGGCAGGTGGTATCCATGCGGCACGGCCGTCCTTGAGCATGATCGTCTCCCACTCGGATCTGTCGATGAGGTGGTGGTGCATGCTGCAGACGAGAGTGAGGTTGTTGAGGTCGGTTCTGCCGCCGAGTGCCCAAGGGAAGACGTGGTGCGCGTCGCACCAGCCCGGTGGTGTCTCGCATCCAGGGAAGGTGCAGCCCTTGTCTCGCGCGGCGAGGATCGCCAGCTGTCGGGGCGTCGCGTGTCGCTGTTCGGTCGCCAGCGCCATCGACTTCGCCTTCTCAGTCATGAGGTGGAAGAACACCGTGCCGTTGAGGCCCTCATCGGCGGCGAGGTCGATCGGGAAGTCGGCTTCGGCTCCTGTCGTCGCCCGGCCCTTCCCCTCGGCGAGGTTCTCGGCCGTTGCGGTGACGACGAGGGCGAACGGCGCTCCCCTGCCGACCCGACCCATTTCGGTGTGGGAGATCAGTGTCGAGAAGCGCTCGTACATGAGGTTCTGCACTGTGCCCTGTTCGTCCGAGGTGTCGGCGAACGTGCCGTCGGCGCGGACTCCCCAGCCGCGGGGGTTCTCGGAGCCTGTGCCTGACAGCTGCGGGTTCACATCGGCGGGCAGCGGTCGGTCTGATGCGTCTCCGGCGAGCACGCTCCCGAAGAGCTCGAGCATCTGTTCGCCCTCGACGCGGAGGTCATCATCGGGTCCACCGTCGAGACCCGTTGGATTCTGAGCACCGCCGTCACCAGTCTCATCGTCGAGACCCGGCGTGCCGTCTGCGCTGCTGTCACTGGACGTGTCGCCTGCTTCGCTGGGGTCACCCGCTCCGGTCGGGTCGTCCACTCCGGTCGGGTCGTCCGCTTTGATCCGTGAGGTCAGCCATCCCTGGATGATGCCACCGGTGATCGGGTCGAGGAGGCCGCTGAGGTCCCAGTCGCCGTCGCGGCGCTGGCGGACGTTGACCTTGTACTTCGAGCGGTCGCGGGAATCGGTCGGCTCGGCGCCGTCGGGGTCGACCCGCTCGAGCATGGCGGTGAAGATCCGCCGGAGGTCGGAGACGCGGACGCTCGGCGCGCGTTCGACGAGTTTGCCTTCGATCCGTTCGCGCACCTCGGTGCCGAGCCAGAAGGGGACCTCGTCGAGGCATTTTCCGATCATCGCCGCCTGGCTCGACGACAGCGCTCCGGACTGCAGACCGGCCGCGACGATCGGATACTTCGGCGGCCGCGACTGCCCGGTCAGGTCGACTCGGTTGCCGAGGTTCTTCGCCAGTTCGGTGCGGCGGTGCGCCTCGGTGCTGCTGAGTTGGAGTTTGTCCTGCACCAGAGCCTTGGTCGATTTCGCCCCGTAGTCCTTGGGCGTTCCGACGCGCTCGAAAACCGACAGCGTCACGGCGTGGAGCGAATCGACGAGACGGCTGAGCGCTTCGACTCCCCTCATCACGGTGATGGCCTCGTCGGGTCCCATCGGACGTCGGAAATCGCGGAGTTCGGCTTCGAGCCGGGTGATCGCAGCGATGCTGTCGGTCACCTCGGGGACCGAGCCTCCGAGGTCGGCCCACTGTTCCTTCGTGAGCATCGGATGGGGAGAGTCTGCCAGGGAGGTGTCGCGGTGCTCGTCGACGGCCGTTTGGAAGGGGTTGTCCATATCGGACACGCACGGCCGCGAGGCGATGTCATCGTCCATGCCACCGCGCGCGGGTTGTGGTGCACCACCACCTCGCGTCGGTGGAACTCCCGGACTCGCCGGCGGCGGTCTGTGAGCCCGTCCCTCCACCGTCGCCTCGGCGAACCTCTCGGCCGGAGAGCCCAACGTCCGCAGGATCAGAAAGCGAAGGATCGCAGGTCGAGGGCTCAGGTGCCGAGAAGTCGGGCGCCGCTACCGCGTCCATGCTGCCGAGCGTCTCTGCCAGTCCATGACCGCTGAGATCCATTCCGGCCGCTTCGAGCTGATCGCGAAGAGAACGCGGGGCCGTCGAGCCCTTCCTGTCTCGCGACCCGGGCTTCTTCGATGCTCCCGCACGCGCACCCGACTTACTGCCACGGGAGCCATCATCCCGGTGGTTCTGCGGTCGTTCCGGCGTGAGTGTCATGATCTCGGCAATCTGTCCGTCAACGGTGACGTTGTGCGGTTGTCTCTATTCTAGATGTAAGTGACATCACATGTCTATAGTTTCGTTCGATTTTCTCAACTGATTTTCTATGACGTTCGGTGCAGTTCTAATCAGGAATGAGGTGCGGTGCTCATCAGGGACGATGTCATGATGAGAGCGGAGAGGAACTCGTTCCGAGGCGCTCTTGCCTTGAGCACAGAGCTCAATTGGGCGCGTCGAATCGTAGCCGAGACGCTCGGAATCGCGATCGACGCGCGCAGCGCGGTCGGGGCATCCCGCCGCGCTTCGGCTCACTTCGCGTTGCGCAGCGCGCGGGCCCACTGTTCCTGGGCTTTGGTCAGCCCACTCCCCTGCCGGCCGCTGCCCTTGCGTTCGGTGAGGTCCTTGTTCATCCCCGGCGTCGACTGAGCGCTGAGCGCCCCGCGCCACGAGTGGCAGATCGCTATGGCCAGGGCGTCGGCGGCGTCGGCGGGTTTGGGCGGCGCGTCGAGTCCGAGGATGCGGGTGACCATGTTCGTCACCTGCTTCTTGTCCGCCCGTCCGGAGCCCGTGATCGCTGCCTTGACCTCGGACGGAGTGTGCATGGCGACGGGGATCCCGCGGCGCGCGGCCAGTCCCATCGTCAGGCCCGAGGCCTGCGCGGTGCCCATGATCGTCGAGACGTCATTGCGGGCGAAGACCCGCTCGATGGCGACGACATCGGGTCGGTGCGTGTCCAGCCAGGTGTCGAACGCCTCGGCGAGGGACCCCAGCCTCAGGTCCACGGAGTCCGCGGACGGGGTGCGGAAGACGTCGACGGCGACCATGGCGGCCTTCCTGGCCGGCAGGGTGTCGATGACGCCGAATCCGCACCGCGTGAGGCCGGGGTCCACGCCGAGGATGCGCATCAGGCGTCGAGTTCTGCGAGAACCTCGTCGCTGACGTCGGCGTTCGAGTAGACGTTCTGCACTTCGTCGCTGTCTTCGAGGGCGTCGATGAGCTTGAACACCTTAGTGGCGGTGGCTGCGTCGAGGCTGACCTTGAGTCCGGGGACGAACGAGGCCTCGGCGGAGTCGTAGTCGATGCCGGCGTCGACGAGCGCCGTGCGCACCGCGACGAGGTCGGTCGCCTCGGAGATGACCTCGAAGGTCTCCCCTTCGTCGTTGACCTCTTCGGCGCCGGCTTCGAGGGTCGCCTCGACGATGGCGTCCTCATCGGTGCCCTCGGCCGGGACGACGATGACGCCCTTGCGGTTGAAGTTGTACGACACCGAACCGGGATCGGCCATCGAGCCGCCGTTGCGGGTCACGGCGACGCGCACTTCGGAGGCCGCACGGTTGCGGTTGTCGGTGAGGCACTCGATGAGGAGTGCGACGCCGCCGGCCGCGTAGCCTTCGTACATGATCGTCTCGTAGTTGACCGCTTCGCCGTCGAGGCCGCCGCCGCGCTTGACGGCGCGGTTGATGTTGTCTGCGGGCACCGAGTTCTTCTTCGCCTTCTGGATCGCGTCGAAGAGGGTCGGGTTGCCGTCGGGATCAGGTCCACCGTTGCGTGCGGCAACCTCGATGTTCTTGATCAGCTTGGCAAACAGCTTGCCGCGCTTGGCATCGATGGCAGCTTTCTTGTGCTTAGTCGTTGCCCATTTGGAATGACCTGACACTGGTGTTCCTTCCTATAGATGAAGCCCTTAGATTCTATACGCCCCAGCGCCCGCGCGCCGAAACCTCCGCGGTGCAGTCCTTTCGCACCGAGGCGGTCCGGCTGAATCCTGTCCAGGTGCAGTCGCTTCCCGGTCCGGTCGGTTCGCACCGAGGCGGTCCGGCTGACTCCTGTCCAGGTGCAGTCGCTCAGTCGATGACGAGGGGGACGTCGGGCACGGTGCCGACGGCGGCGAGCTCCATGAGGCTGAGCAGGTTCTTCGGGTAGATCGTCTCGGTCGTCGCCATGAGCTCGTCGCGGGACCACCAGCGGAACTCGAGCAGGCTGCGCTTCTCGATGTCCGTCCACACGGCGTCCTCGAGTTCGATGTCCTCGCTCGTCCGGTAGGCGAAGTACGTCTCGAGCTGCCGCAGCTCCTTCTCCGTGAAGTGGAAGACCTCGTCGCGGATGGCGAGCGGACCGATGAGGTCGCCGGGTTCGCATTCGAGGCCGGTCTCCTCGGCGAGTTCGCGGGCCGCCGTCTGCGCCGGCGATTCGCCCATCTCCGAGCCGCCGCCCACGGTCATCCACCACTGATGGGTGGGCGTGAGCAGGTCCTGGGCCCTGATGAGGAGAACCTCGTCGCGCTCATTGAGCAGAACGACCCGTGAAGCTTTACGAGGTTTCATGGTTCTCCAGGAGTTGACGGCGGACAGACGAAATTCTTTGCAGGATAGTGATGCAGCAGGCGATCATCAAGACGCCCAAGGCGACCGTCAGAACGATATCGGGAAGTCCCATTCCCACCAAGCCGGTGACGATGAGTGTGACCAACAACCGGTCGGCGCGTTCGGCGATTCCGCCGGACGCGTGGACGCCCAGGCCCTCGGCCCGCGCCCGCACATACGAGACAAGCGACCCTGTCACCAGGCAGCCGAGGGCGAGGAGCGCGGTGAGCGGATCATCCGCGCCGAGGAAGAACCACAGTGCGAGACCGACGAACACGGCGGAGTCCGCGATGCGGTCGAGCGTCGAGTCGAGGAATGCGCCCCACAGGCTCTTGCGTCCCATCTCCCGGGCCATGATCCCGTCGAGCATGTCGCAGAAGACGAAGACGGTGATGACGACCGTGCCCCAGAACAGGTGCCCGAGCGGGTAGAAGATCAGCGCGCCGGCGCTCACCCCGAGCGTGCCGATGAACGTCACGGCGTCCGGGGTGAGCCCGAGGCGCAGGAGCAGCCTGGCCAGGGGACGGAAGAGTCGGGTGAATGCCTCGCGGGCGATGGTGTTGAGCATCGGGTCAGCGAACCGCCGAGGTGGTGAGCGGGCGATCGACGGTCGTGCAGTCGGCCTTGGGGGCCCGCAGGCGCTGGTCCCACCAGTCGAGGATCGCATCGAAGCGCTGCCGGCGATGTCGCGGCTGCCCCGAACGCGAGAGCTCATGGTTCTCACCGGGGAAGATGAGCAGCTCGGTGACGACCCCGGCCCGCTGGAGCGCGGCGTAGTACTGCTGGGCCTGTTCGAGCGGGCACCGGAAGTCGAGCTCGGAGTGCATGACGAGCGTCGGCGTGCGCACCGCATTCGCATGGGCGAGCGGGGACTGCCGGGCGATCGCCGCGGCATCACGCGAGGTGTACTCCTCGGTGAAGAACCGTCCGATGTCGGAGGTGCCGAGGAAGCTGTGCGGGTCGAGGTATCCGCGTTCGACGATCGCCGCGGCGAAGCGGTGATCGGCGGCGATCGTCATCGCCGTGAGATATCCGCCGTACGATCCGCCCTGCACGCCGAGGCGGCTCGCATCGAGGTCGGCGTCCGCGGCCAGTGCGTGGTCGAGGACGGCGAGGACATCGGCCATCGCCGGTGCGGCCATGTCGCCCTGCACCGCGGTGCCCCACGTGCGGGTGCGTCCTCCCGAACCGCGCGGGTTCGCGTAGACGACGGCATAGCCCGCCGAGGTGAGCACCTGGGTCTCGTCGAACCACCCGTGCGTGTACTGCGCGAACGGTCCGCCGTGGATGTTGAGGATCACCGGGAACGGTCCCTGCCCGGCCGGCTTGGCGAGCCATCCGGTGACCGTGCCGCCGGGGCCTTCGACCCGGAGGACCTCGGGGCGCACCGAGGCGGCCGGAGCGGGATGCTCGAGCACGACGGTCGAGGCCGGCCCACCGGACGACTCCCGTGCGGCCTCGAGGTCGACGCGCAGCAGTGCGGCCGGCGCTGTCGGCGTCACCGCGGTGACGACCGCGGTGCCGTCGGCGACGTCGAAGCCCGTGACGACGGTGACGTCGTCGGTGAGGAACACGAGATCGTCGAGGGCCGCCTCGGTGCCGGAATCACCGATCGCAGCATCGAGGTCGAGCCGGGCCAGACGGGTCGCCCCGTCGGTGTCGACGGCGAAGACGACAGTGCCGGCGAGGATAAGCGGCGGGATCTGGGCGACGGCGACCGTCTCTGGGTCGGTGAGCCGCTTGGTCGCACCGGTGCGCATGTCGTGGACGAAGAGACCGGGCATCTGCCCGACGAAGTCGAGTTCGTCGCGTGTGAGGTCGCTGCCGACGAGGAGGATCCGGTCGGCGCCGATCCACCGGTGGAGACTCACGCTCATCCGCGGCAGCTCGAGCGGGGTGGGGCCGTTCGCCCCGAGCAGCCACACAGTCGAGCGCAGGTCGGGTGCGCCGTGGTCGGGATGGGTCGCGGCGACGACGCTCATGTGCGCACCGTCGGGTGAGAACTGCGGGTCGTGGACATCGGAGTCCGGGGTCGTCAGCATCGTCGAGAGCGGCACCTCGTCGGAGCCGGCGATCCCCGACTTGCCGAGTCCGGGTTCGCTGAGGTCGACGAGGAACGCCGCGCGGGACGGTCCTTGACGTATCCGAGCCCGTTGGCCTGGTACGCCGCCGAGGTGATCCGCCGCGGGGCCTCCTCGTCGGCGGGAATGTCGTCATCAGTGCCGTAGCGGCCCAGTTCGGGCACCCGGGAGACGTAGAGGATGCGGCCCGTCGCATCATCGAGGGCGAACTCGGAGACGCCGAGGTGGCGGTCGGTGATCCGGTGCGCCGTCGTCAGGGTGGGGCCGGCGAAGAGCTGGGACCGCTCCCCCTTCTCGGCGCTGAGGTAGGCCGCCCACGACTCACCGAGCTGCGGTGAGGTGTCGCGCCACGCGTGGGTCAGGCGGCGCGGGGAGTCGGAGCCGACGGCGAAGAGCTGGGAGAGGTACGAGTTCGATTCGAGGTCCGGACGCGTGATCGCGATGATCGTCTCATCGCCGGCGGCGACGGGCGTGGCGTACTCGGCGAGCGAATCGAGATCTTCCGGGTTCATCGGTTCCATTCCTTCGACAGCGCCGCGCGCACATCGGCGTGCACCTGCGGCAGGGCCTTCGTCTGCGCCACGATGGGCAGGAAGTTCGCGTCCCCGCTCCACCGCGGGACGACGTGCTGGTGCAGGTGCGCGGCGATCCCCGCCCCGGCCACCTCACCCTGGTTCATCCCGAGGTTGAAGCCGTCGGGACCGGAAACGGCGCGGATGACCCGCATCGCCTTCTGCGTGAACTCCGCGAGCTCGACGGTCTCCGCCGGTGTCAGCTCCGTGTAGTCGGCGACGTGGCGGTACGGGCAGACGAGGAGGTGACCCGGGTTGTACGGGTAGAGGTTGAGCACGGCGTAGACGGTCTCACCGCGGGCGACGATGAGCGCCTCCTCATCGGACTTCTTGGGCGCAGCGCAGAACGGGCACTCGGCGGGACCGGAGTCCTTCGGCTTGTCCTGTCCCCCGATGTAGACCATCCGGTGCGGCGTCCACAGCCGCTGGAAGGCGTCGGGCACGCGCGGGAAGCCCTCGGCGGCTTCGATGTCGGCCAGGTCCATGCCCAGCGCGGGATCCGGGCGGTCCTGATCGCGTCCGGCCGTGCCGTACTCGTCCCCCTCGCCGAGGTGGTGGTCGGGGTCCGCGGCCTGCTCGCCCTCGCTCGTCATACCTGGGCCTTGGTCTCGATCGCCTCGGTGATCCGGGCGATCGCCTCGGCGACGGGCACGCCGTTGTCCTGGGTGCCGTCGCGGAAGCGGAACGACACGGCCCCGGCGTCGCGGTCCTCGCCGCCGGCGATGAGGACGAAGGGGACCTTCGACTTCGAGGCGTTGCGGATCTTCTTCGGGAACCGGTCGTCGCTGTCGTCGACCTCGACCCGCACACCGGCCGCGCGGAGCTGGTCGGCCACCTCGGCGAGATAGTCGTTGAACTCCTCGGCCACGGGGATCGCGGTGACCTGGACGGGCGAGAGCCACACGGGGAAGGCCCCGGCGTAATGCTCGGTGAGGACGCCGAGGAAGCGCTCGATCGAGCCGAACTTCGCCGAATGGATCATCACCGGCCGCTTGCGGGTGCCGTCGGCGGCGACGTATTCGAGACCGAAGCGCTCGGGCTGGTTGAAGTCGAGCTGGACCGTCGACATCTGCCAGGTGCGGCCGATCGCGTCGCGGGCCTGGACGGAGATCTTCGGGCCGTAGAAGGCGCGCCGCCGGGATCGGGGACGAGTTCGAGACCGGATTCGGCGGCGACCTGCTCGAGCGTCGCCGTCGCCTCGGCCCACTGCTCGTCGGAGCCGATGAACTTGTCCTTCTTCTTCCCGTCCTCGTCGCGGGTCGAGAGCTCGAGGTAGAAGTCGTTGAGGCCGAAGTCGCGGAGCAGGCTGAGGACGAAGCCGAGGAGGTGGCGGATCTCGGCCGCGGCGTCCTCGACGGCGACGTAGGAGTGGGAGTCGTCCTGGGTGAGGGCGCGGACGCGGGTGAGGCCGTGGACGACGCCGGAGGGCTCGTCGCGGTAGACGGTGCCGAACTCGAAGAGCCGCAGCGGCAGGTCGCGGTAGGAGCGGCCCCTGGAGCGGTAGATGAGGTTGTGCATCGGGCAGTTCATCGCCTTGAGCCGGTAGGGCGTGCCCTCCTTGACGATCTCGCCCTCCTCATCGCGGACCTCGTCGACGAGCATCGCCGGGAACATGTTCTCCCCGTAGTAGGGCAGGTGACCCGAGGTGTAGTAGAGGGTCTCCTTCGAGATGTGCGGGGTGCCGACGTAGTCGAAGCCCTCGGCGATGTGGCGGGCGCGGACGTAGTCCTCCATCTCCCGCTTGATGATGCCGCCCTTGGGGTGGAAGACCGGCAGGCCGGAGCCGAGCTCCTCGGGGAACGAGAAGAGATCGAGTTCGGCACCGAGCTTGCGGTGGTCGCGGCGCTCCGCCTCGGCGAGGCGGTCCTGGTAGGCCTTGAGATCGTCCTTCGACGCCCATGCGGTGCCGTAGACGCGCTGCAGGCTCGCGTTGGCCTGGTCGCCCCGCCAGTACGCCGCCGAGGAGCGGGTGACGGCGAATCCGTTGCCGATGAGCTTCGTGTTCGGCAGGTGGGGTCCGCGGCAGAGGTCCTGCCAGACGACCTCGCCCTTGCGGTCGACGTTCTCGTAGACGGTGAGCTCGCCGGCCCCGACCTCGACGGCCGCGGACTCGTCGTCACCGGCGCCCTTGTCGGAGATGAGTTCGAGTTTGTAGGGCTCGTTCGCCATGCGCTCACGCGCTTCGTCCTCGGTGACGACGACCCGGTTGAAGGTCTGTCCGGACTTGACGATCTGCGCGGCCTTCTTCTGGATGGCCTTGAGGTCGTCGGGGGTGAAGGGCTCGGCGACGTCGAAGTCGAAGTAGTAACCGTCGGTGATGTAGGGCCCGATGCCGAGCTTCGCGTCGGGGAAGAGATCCTGGACGGCCTGCGCGGTGACGTGCGCCGTCGAATGACGGAGGATGTCGAGTCCTTCAGGGGAATCGATGGTGATCGGGGCGATCGCATCGCCCGGGGAGAGTTCGCGGCTGAGGTCGGCGGGCTCTCCATTCAGCCACATCGCCACCACCGCGCGGTCCGTGGAGAAGATCTCCGTCCCGGTCATGCCCTGAGCCCAGGGGATGCTCTGGCCCGCGCAGTCGATGCTGTCTGCCACTGAATTTCTCCGTTTCGTTGTGCTTGTCTCGCGGTGCGGCCTTAGGGGCGCTGCCGGCTTCTCAGGACAGTCCTGCGCGCACGCCGCTCTTAGAGTCTAGTCCCTCAACGGGACTGCAGAATCAGTTGGGCGGCAGTCTTCCGACTGCCGCCCGACTGATGGGGTGAACGGGGTCGCACTGAGCGGTGCGGGATCCCCGACAGCGCGACGGTCGCGGATGCCCGAACCGTGCGGCGCTGCTGGGCTCAGGCCTTCTTGAAGGTGAACTCCGTACCGGCCCCGAGGTCTTCGAGGAGGTTGAGCTCTACAACCATGCCATCGACCTCCGCCTCTGGAACGGCGAAGGCGAACGTGTAGGTCTTGTCCTGTCCCGCGGGCAGCGGGTCGACCATGTCGAGCACGCCGTTGTACTTGTCGAGATCGAACACGCTCGGGTACATGGCACCGGATCCGTTGACGGCCGAAACACTGGTCAGTGTGAGGTCAAGGTCGGAACTCGTGTTGTTAGTGATCGTCATGTTCACTATTGCGATCTCGCCGTTCGTTCCCTCGGCACCGGACGAGGTGGAACTGGCGGTGCCGGTCTCCACTGCCACTGCGGCCGTGACATCGGTGCCGATCTCGACCTCGCCGCCCTCGACGGGGGCTGCCTCAGCAGAGGAGTCGTCACTGCTGCCGGAGTCGGGCGATTCGAAGCCGGGATCGGACGGATCCATCGGTGCCGGAGCGGTCGGCGAGTAGCTCTGGATGCCCTCGTTGACCGCGCTGCCGATCATTCCGAGGCCGATGATCGTCGCGATGATGACGATGATCGAAACCACGACGCCGACGAAGCCGAGGATGAGGCCGGTGAGGGTGAGGCCCTTGTTGTTCGCCTGACCCTTCTTGATCGCCGAGAGGCCGATGAAGCCGAAGATGATCGCGGCGACGGCGAAGAGGAAGCCGATGCCGAAGACGAATCCGAGGACGACGCCGACGATGCCGCCGATGAGCGCGAGGATGCCCCAGATGTTCTTCGAGGTGTTGTTGCCCGACCCCGATGAGTAGCTGCCGTAGGAGGCGTTGGGGTTCGCCGGGGTGAACTGGTCTCCCCCGCCGCCGGCTGCCGCGTAGGAGGGCTGCTGGGCGTACTGGTTGGAGTCGTAGCCTTGGTTCTGACCGTACTGGTTGGCGTCGTAGCCCTGGCTCTGGCCGTAGCCGCCCTGCGAACCCTGAGCGTTCTGGTCATAGCCCTGACCGTAGTTCTGGTTCTGGTCATAGCCCTGGTTCTGACCGTACTGGTTGGCGTCGTAGCCCTGGCTCTGGCCGTAGCCGCCCTGCGAACCCTGTGCGTTCTGGTCGTAGCCCTGGCTCTGGTCCTGGCCGTACTGCTCCTGCGAGCCGTACTGCGGGGCCTGGTCGCCGCCGTAGGAGGGAGCCTGGTCGCCGCTGCCGTAGGAGGGGGTGTCGTTCGAATCGTAGGCGCGCGTGG
Organism: Brevibacterium sp. LAARM2_SD2; assembly: GCF_057364785.1. NCBI lineage: Bacteria > Bacillati > Actinomycetota > Actinomycetes > Micrococcales > Brevibacteriaceae > Brevibacterium > Brevibacterium sp. LAARM2_SD2. The sequence continues at coordinate 33,451 of NZ_JBNFOM010000027.1, forward strand.
CGTCGTTCGCGCTGTCGTAGGAGCGGGTGTCGCCCGAGCCGTACTGCGGGGCCTGATCCCCCGAGCCGTACTGAGGCGCCTGGCTGCCGTTGTCGTCAGCCGATCGGCTCTGATCGGCAGACGAGTTCTGGTCAGAGTTGTCGTTGCCCGAATCGCGGTTCGGGTCGTACGGATTCTGCGGGGTAGACATAGTTGCTCCGGAGTCCTTGTCGATGTTTGCTGTGATTAGCGTACAAGCACAAGACTAGCGGTCACCCGCCTGATTCGTGGCAGAACTGACACACATTCTCACCGGTGAGGACGACAGGTCGCGCGGACACGACGACTTGCCGCGGCAGCAGGGCTGCGACTGCACAACGGCGGGGACCGCGGGGGACCCTGAGAGCACTGAGTCCGGGAGCTCGGACCCCGAGCGTTGAGCACCGGCGTGAATGCACGAAACCCCAGTCCTGAGCCTGGGGTTCCTGTTGTGCGCGATACTGGGATCGAACCAGTGACCTCTTCCGTGTCAGGGAAGCGCGCTACCGCTGCGCCAATCGCGCTCTATTCATTTGTTGCACCGGAACCGTGATGGTCCCTGTGCGCGATACTGGGATCGAACCAGTGACCTCTTCCGTGTGAAGGAAGCGCGCTACCGCTGCGCCAATCGCGCCGACTCACCGACGGTCAGACCGTCGAGGAATCCGAGGTGGCGACGGGATTCGAACCCGTGTATACGGCTTTGCAGGCCGCTGCCTCGCCTCTCGGCCACGCCACCGCCAAGGCAGTGCCATGACGCCTCCGAGCGGATGACGGGACTCGAACCCGCGACCCTCACCTTGGCAAGGTGATGCTCTACCAACTGAGCCACATCCGCGTTTCGCTGCCTGGTTTCCCTGGCAACGAGATATAACTCTATACGCAGCCGGCCCCGCACGCAAAATCGATCCGCGGTGATCGTCGTCACAGCTCCCGATCAAGCTTTCAGGCTGGTGAGGTTGAATGTGCTGTGTGAGCGAACGATCCCCCGACAAGCGCCCGAAGGGCTGGCTGTCGCGTCATCACAAGCACGGGAGGCGCCCCTGGAGACAGTGCCGGCTGAGCTACCTCCGATGGCGGCAGAGCGTCGCCGCCAACCCCCACGTCGATCGCCTCTTCAGACTCATCGTCGGCGGCGTCGGCACGCTCATCGTCATCATCGGCCTCATCCTCGTGCCCCTGCCGGGACCGGGCTGGCTCATCGTCATCATCGGTCTCTTCGTCATCTCGACCGAGTTCCACTGGGCGAGGCATCTCCTCCACTTCGTGCGGGTGCGCGTCGAGGCGTGGACGCGCTGGATCATGCGGCAGCCGCTCTGGGTGCGCTGGACGGTCGGCGCGCTCACGGCGGCCTTCGTCGCGGTCATCGTGTGGCTGGTCCTCAAACTCATCGGCATCCCAGATTGGGTGCCCGACCTCGGCGGACTGCTCGAGTTCCTCCACCTGCGCTAGGCAGACGATCCCGTGGCGGGAGGCGACGTCAGCCTGCGTCGGCCTCCGGGGCCGAGAGCGCGGTGAGGCGCGAGAGGCAGCGCATGTACTTCTTGCGGTAGCCGCCGGCCAGGGACTCCTCGGTGAAGACCTTGTCGAGGCGCTCACCGGAGTTGATGATCCGCACGTCGCGGTCGTAGAGGCGGTCGACGAGGGCGACGAAGCGCAGCGCCACGCTCTCGTTGTCGATCGTGCGCACGTCGTCCCACACGGCGGCGTCGATCCCGTCGACCATCCGGCCGTACTTCGAGGGATGGACCGTCGCGAGGTGGTCGAGGAGGGTGGAGAACTCGTCGCGGGCGACGGTGCCGGGCAGCTGCGCCGCCGCCTCGTCGAGCTGTTCGGGGGTGAGCGGTTCGGCCGGGGCCGTGAGACCGCGGTGCCGGTAGTCCTGGCCGTCGATCCGGTAGACCTCGAACTGGTCGGCCAGCGCCTGGATCTCGCGGAGGAAGTCCTGGGCGGCGAAGCGCCCCTCACCGAGCGATCCGGGCAGGGTGTTCGACGTCGCGATGATCTTCACCCCGGCATCGGTGAGCTCGCGCATCAGCCGGGACATGAGCACGGTGTCGCCAGGGTCGTCGAGTTCGAACTCGTCGACGCAGACGAGCTTCATCTCCTTGAGGTCGTCGCGCGCCTTGACGAAGCCGAGGGCACCGACGAGGTTCGTGTACTCGACGAAGGTCCCGAAGGTCGCCGGCTTCTCATTGGCGTGCCATGCCGAGGCGAGCAGGTGGGTCTTGCCGACGCCGTAGCCGCCGTCAAGGTAGACGCCCTTCGGACCGTCCTTGCCCTTGCCGAAGAGCTTGCCGAAGAATCCCGTCGACCGGTCGTCGGCGACGAACTCCTCGAGCTTGTTCCGCGCTTCGGCCTGCGAGGGCTGGGCGGGGTCGGTGCGGTAGCTCGCGAAGGAGACGTTCTCGAACTGCGGGGGCGGGACGAGCCCGGCGATGAGTTCTTCGGGGGCGACCTTCGGGTTGCGCTCACTCAGAGAGGTCAGAGTCTGCTCGGCATTCACTCGCCCAATTCTATGGCAGGCGCGGTCGCGGACCGACCGGGCCCCGGCTCAGCTGAAGTCGAAGCCGAGGCGACCGAGCTGTTTGGGGTCGCGCTGCCAGTCCTTGGCGACCTTGACGTGGAGGTCGAGGTAGACCTTCGTGCCGAGCAGCGCTTCGATGCCGCGGCGGGAGACCGAGCCGATCTCCTTGAGCCGCTTGCCGCCCTTGCCGATGATGATCGCCTTCTGGCTCGGGCGCTCGACGTAGAGGTTGACGTGGACGTTCCACAGCGGATTGTCCTCGCTGCGGCCCTCCCGCGGGTACATCTCCTCGACCTGGACGGCGAGCGAGTGCGGCAGTTCGTCGCGCACGCCTTCGAGGGCGGCTTCGCGGACGAGTTCGGCGATCATCACCTCTTCGGGCTCGTCGGTGAGCTCACCCTCGGGGTAGAGCGGCGGCGAGACCGGCAGGTGGCTTGCGAGCACCTGTCCGACGGTGTCGACCTGGAAGCCGTCGACGGCGGAGACGGGGACGACGTCGGCGAAGTCGGCGAGCTCACCGACGGCCAGGAGCGCCTCGGCGACCTTCTCCTGGCTCACCGTGTCGACCTTCGTCACGAGCGCGACGATCGGGGTCCGCCCGTCGAGCAGCGCGAGCTGGGAGGCGATGTAGCGGTCACCGGGTCCGATCGGCTCGTCCGCGGGCAGGCAGAAGCCGATGACGTCGACCTCGGAGAGTGTGGCGACGACGAGGTCGTTCAGCCGCGAGCCGAGCAGGGTGCGCGGCTTGTGGAGGCCGGGGGTGTCGACGAGGACGAGCTGGTAGTCGTCCTCGTGGACGATGCCGCGGATCGTGTGCCTCGTCGTCTGGGGCTTCGCCGAGGTGATCGCCACCTTCTCCCCCACGAGCGCGTTCGTCAGCGTCGACTTGCCCGTGTTGGGGCGGCCGACGAAGCACGCGAAGCCCGCGCGGAAGTCCTCCGGGTAGTCCGTGCGAAAGTCCATCTCAGCTCTCTTCCCTGGTGACCTTGACGTGGGTGATGCGGTGCCGGCGGCCCTGGCCCTCGAGGGCGGTGAGTCGGAGCCCGGCGATGTGCGCGGTCGATCCGGCGATGGGGACGCGGCCGACGAGCTTCGTCAGCAGTCCGCCGACGCTCGTCACATCGTCCTCGTCGATGCGCACGTCGAAGTACTCGGCGAAGTCGGTGATCGACATGCGCGTGCTGATGAGGAACGAGCCGTCGTCGTCGATGACGAGGTCCTCGTCTCCGGAGTCGTATTCGTCCTCGATCTCGCCGACGATCTCCTCGACGATGTCCTCGATGGTGACAAGCCCTGCGGTGCCGCCGTATTCGTCGACGAGGATCGCCAGGTGCGTCGAATCGATCTGCATCTGCTCGAGGAGGTCGTCGGCCGGTTTCGTCTCGGGCACGAAGAGGACGTCGCGGGCGAGCGTGTTGACGGGCCGGTCGGCGTCCTCCGGGTGCTGGTGGAGGCGGCGGGCGACGTCCTTGAGGTAGGCGACGCCCTCGATGTCGTCGAGGTCGTCGCCGCTGATCGGGATCCGGGAGAACCCGGAGCGGAGGAAGAGGTTCATCACCTTGTGCAGCGGTGTGCCGGAGGTGACGGTGACGAGGTCGGTGCGCGGGACCATGACCTGCTTCGCCGAGGTCTCGCGGAGGCTGAAGACAGACTGGATCATCTCGCGCTCCCCGTCTTCGATGACGTCGGATTCGCTTGCCCTCTCGACGAGGTCTCGCAGCTGCTCCGAGGTGACGAAGGGACCGTCGCGGTAGACGCGGTCGGGGGTCAGCAGGTTGCCGAGCCACACGAGCACCCGGGTCAGGGGTTTGAGGATGACGAGGAGGACGGTGACGACCCCGCTGAGCGCCAGGCTCACCCCGAGGGAGCGACGGCGGCCGATCGTGCGCGGGGAGATGCCGGCGACGACGAAGACGGCGATCGACGAGGTGATGACGGTGAGCACGATCATCAGCGGGCCGACGGAGTAGATCGAGTCGTAGGCCAGGGCGATGAAGACGGTGGCCAGCGCCTCGAGGAAGAGGCGGACGAAGATGATGACGTTGATGTTCGTCGGCAGGTCGGCAAGGATCCGCTCGACCCGGGCCGCGGACTTCTTCCCCTCGGCCTTCGCGTCCTGGATCGCATGGTGGGAGACGCTGAGCAGGGCGGCGTCGACGGCGGCCAGCGCCGCGGCGACGACGAGGCAGAGGAGCGCGCCGAGGAAGAGCCAGACCACGGCGTCAGACCTCGGTGGGCGCGGGGATGTCCGTCCGCCCGTCGTAGCGGGCGGCGAAGAACGTCAGCAGCAGGTGGCGCTGGAGGGCGAACATCTCCTCGCGCTCGTCAGGCTCCCCGTGGTCGTAGCCGAGGAGGTGGAGGAAGCCGTGGACGGTGAGGAGGAGGATCTCGTCCATCGTCGAGTGCCCAGCGGTCGCCGCCTGCTTCGCGGCGACGGCCGGGCAGATGATGATGTCGCCCATCTGGCCTTCCGTCGGGGCGTCGGCGCGGCCGCGGCTGAGCTGGTCCATGGGGAAGGACATGACGTCGGTGGGACCCTCGAGGTCCATCCACGTGACGTGGAGCTCGGCCATCGCCGGCTCGTCGACCATCGTCACCGACAGTTCCGCACCGGGGTGCATGTGGAGGGCCTCGCCGAGGTATTCGGTGAGCGCCACGACCTCGTCGAGGTCGACCTCGGCGTCGGTCTCGTTCGCGATCTCCGTGTTCACTTCGAGTTCCCCCACAGGTCGTAGGCGTCGACGATCTTCGTCACGAGCGAATGCCGCACGACGTCCTTGCTGCCGAGCTGGCAGAACGCGAGGTCGTCGATGCCGGCGAGGATCTTCTGCACGACCTTGAGCCCGCTCTTCGTGTTCCCCGGCAGGTCGATCTGCGAGACGTCGCCGGTGACGACCATCCGCGAGCCGAAGCCGAGGCGGGTGAGGAACATCTTCATCTGCTCCCCCGTCGTGTTCTGCGCCTCGTCGAGGACGATGAAGGCGTCGTTGAGGGTGCGACCGCGCATGTAGGCCAGGGGCGCGACCTCGATCGTGCCGGACTCGATGAGCAGCGGGATCGATTCGGGGTCGACCATGTCGTGGAGGGCGTCGTAGAGGGGACGGACGTAGGGGTCGATCTTCTCCCCCAGCGTGCCCGGCAGGAAGCCGAGGCGCTCACCAGCCTCGACGGCGGGGCGGGTGAGGATGATCCGGGAGACGTCCTTGTTCTGCAGGGCGTTGACGGCCATCGCCATCGCGAGATACGTCTTGCCCGTGCCGGCGGGGCCGATGCCGAAGGTGATCGTGTTGTTCCGGATCGCCTTGACGTAGTCGTGCTGGCCCATCGTCTTCGGCCGGATCGACTTGCCCCGGGTCGAGAGGATGTTCGTGCCCATCACCGCCGAGGCGGCCTTGCCCTCGGAGGAGAACGAGGCGACCCGCTCGATCGTCTCCTCGTCGATGCGGTGGCCCGACTGGTGGAGCTTCTTGAGTTCGCCGATGACGGAGACGAACGCGCTCACCTGGTCCGGGTCGCCGGCGGCCTGGAGCTGGTTGGCGCGCAGGTGGAGGTCGAGCTCGGGGTAGACCTTCTCGAGCGCCCGGAGGTTGGCCTCCCCGGGTCCGAAGAATTCGACGAGGTCGATCGATTCGGGGATGACGAGACGCACGGTCTCCGAGGCGGTGGTGGTCGTGGCGTCAGTGGAGGTGTCCAGAACAGTCCTTCGTTGATCGGGCGCTCCGCGGTCGGAGCGCAGCAGGGTGCATTCCCATCGTAGTCCGGTATCTCACCAGCGGCCCAGGGAATTCTGTGCGAGCACGAGTCCCGCCGGTCCCGCCGAGGAGGACCGCAGGACGGTGTCGCCGAGGAGGACGGGGGTGGCCCCGATTCCGGATAGCGAGGCGAGCTCCCGGTCGCTGATCCCGCCTTCGGGTCCGACGATGAGGACGATCCGCGCCGTCGCCGCGGTGTCGAGGTCGGCCAGTGCCGTCGAGAGCCTGAGCTCCGCGGTCTCGTGGAGGACGAAGATCGCATCGGCAGGCGGTTCGCCCTCCGGTGCGGTCCCCTCGCCGAGGCGGGTGAGGAGTTCGGCACCGCGGGCCAGCTCGGTGAGCACGGGGAAGCGGGAGCGCCGCGACTGCAGGGAGGCGGCGGTGAGGAGGTTCTCCCATTTCGCCGCCATCTTCGCCTGCTTCTTCGCCGGCCAATCGGCGATCGAGCGGTCGGCTGCCCACGGGATGATCTCGTCGACCCCGATCTCCGTGGCCGCTTCGATGGCCTGGAGGTCGCGGTCGCTTCGCGAGGGCCTGGACGAGGACGAGACGGGGCGTGGCCTCCGGGGTGGCGGCCACCTCGGTGACGTCGAGGGTGAGCTCCGTCGCCGAGGCGGTCGCCACGGTTCCCCGGGCCCGCGTCCCGTGCCCGTCGACGACGTCGATCTCCTCGCCGGGACCGATGCGGCGGACCCGCACGGCGTGCCCGGCCACGTCCTCACCGAGGGTGAGCGCGCGACCGGCGACCGCCTCGGCGGCCTGGGGCGAATGGAAGACCGGGAGACTCACCGACCGGCGAACTTCTCACGCATGCGGGAGAACATGCCGCGGGACTCCGTCGTGATCTGGGCCCGCGGGGTCTCCTCGCCGCGCAGCTTCGCGAGCTGGGCGAGCAGCTCCTTCTGCTCATCGTCGATCTTGTCGGGGGTGACGACGTCGACGGTGATGAGGAGGTCGCCGCGGGTCTCGGTGCGCAGGCGGGTCGCGCCGAGGCCCGGGAGCTTGACGACGGTGCCCGACTGCGTGCCGGGTTCGATGTCGAGGTCCTGGACGCCGTCGAAGGTCTCGAACGGGATCCGGGCGCCCAGTGCGGCGGCGGTCATCGGGACGGACACGGCGGCGCGGAGGTTGTCGCCGTCGCGGCGGAACACCTCGTGGCGGGCGACCATGACCTCGACGAAGAGGTCACCGGCGGGTCCGCCGCCGGGGCCGACCTCGCCCTGGGCCGACAGCTGGATGCGGGTGCCGTCGGAGACGCCGGCGGGGATGCGGATCTTCATCGTCCGCTGCTTGCGCACGCGGCCGTCGCCCTGGCAGTTGAGGCAGGGGTGCGGGATGACGGTGCCGTAGCCGTGGCACTGGTTGCACGTCTGGTTCGTCACCATCTGTCCCAGCAGGGTCCGGGTCATCCGCTGGATGCTGCCGGAGCCGTGGCACAGCGAACAGGTCTCGACGGAGGTGCCGTCCTGGGTGCCGGCGCCGTGGCAGGTCTCGCAGACGACGGCAGTGGTGACGTCGAGGTCGACGGTGCCGCCGAAGGCCGCGGTCTGCAGGTCGATGTTGACGCCGACGAGGGCGTCCTTGCCGCGCTGCATGCGCGGGATCGGACCGCCGGCGGAGCCTCCCCCGCCGCCGAAGAACGTCTCGAAGATGTCGCCGAAGCCGCCGAAGCCGCCGGCCGGGAAGCCCTGCCCGTTGTCGCCGCCGCCCATGTCGTAGTTGCGGCGCTTGTCCGGATCGGAGAGGACCTCGTAGGCAAGCGAGATCGACTTGAACTCCTCGTCGTATCCGGGGTTGACGTCGGGGTGGTACTTGCGGGCCAGCTTGAGATAGGACTTCTTGATCTCAGCCGCCGAAGCGTCCTTCGACACTCCGAGTGCTTCGTAGTGATCGGCCACAGAAACTTCTCTTTCCCTGGTGGTGGTGTGTGCGTGTGAGGTGGGTGGGTCGCGCCCGGGCTGCCGGCGGGCCTACCCCTGGTCGAGGGCGGAGGAGACGTATTTGGCAACGGCTCGCACGGCCGAGATCGTCGTCGGATAGTCCATGCGCGTGGGACCGAGGACGGCCAGGCGGGCCGAGGATCCCGCCAGATGACCATATTCGGCGGCGACGACGGATGTCGAGCTGAAGGACTCGTGAGTGTTCTCACGGCCGATGCGCACGCTGATCTCCGCGTGGTCCTCGGCCATCGAGGTGAGCAGCCGGAGCAGCACGACCTGCTCCTCGAAGGCCTCGAGGATCGGGGCCATCTGCTCGCCGAACTCGGAGCCGGAGCGCGCGAGGTTCGCAGTGCCGGCCATGATGATGCGCTCCTCGCGGGTCGCCGCGACGAGGTCGATGACAGCGTCGCGGATGCGATCGAGGACGGGACTGCCCGCCTCGTCATCGGGTCCGGTCGCGGCCGCCGTCGCGCCCACCTCGGCGCCGTGGTCGGCCCCGCGGACGTCTACGCGGGAGAGCTTGGCACCGGCGAATTCGGAGTTGATCCGCTCGCGGAACCGCTGCAGATCGGCGTCATCGACCGCCTCGGCGCTCGTCACGATCTTCTGCTCGACCTGGCCTGCATCGGTGATGAGGACGACGAGGATGCGGCCGGGGGCGAGCCCGACGACCTCGATGTGCTTGATGCGCGCCTGCGAGACCATCGGGTACTGGATGAGCGCGACCTGGTGGGTGAGTCCGGCGAGGACGCGGACCGTGCGGTCGAGCATCCCGTCGAGGTCGACGTCGCCGTCGACGACCTGGAGGATCGCGCGGCGCTCGGCGTGGCTGAGGGGCTTGAACTCGTCGATGCGGTCGACGAACATGCGGTAGCCGAGGTCGGTGGGGATGCGACCGGCCGAGGTGTGGGGCTGGGCGATGTAGCCCTCGGCCTCGAGTTGGGCCATGTCGTTGCGGATCGTCGCCGGTGAGACGCCGAGGGTGTGGCGCTGGACGATCGCCTTCGATCCGACGGGTTCGTTCGTGGCCACGAAGTCTTCGACGATTGCCCGCAGCACCTGCGCGCGCCTGCTGTCGTTCATTCGTCTCCTCCCCGGATTTGGCACTCGAATACTCAGAGTGCCAATTCTACGCCTCTTGATCCGTGATTTCACGTCCGCCCCCTCCTCCCGCCGGGGCGCGCGGATTCCGCGGCGGCCGTCGGCACCCGGCCTGCGTGTCAGCCCGGCCGCGCCGGGGGCGATTCACTAGGCTGGGGCACCGTGAATGCCTTTGATCGCTACGGCTCGGATGTCCTCTCGGGATCCTCGCCGTCCTCGCACCGCCCGAAGAAGTCCCGCCCCGTCGAGGTCGGCCTCGGCATGGTCCTCGAAGACGCGATGAGCGGGTTCGTCGGGGCGGTCATCGGGGCGGAGAAGACCGCGAGCGGCGTCGTCGTCACCCTCGAGGATCGCCGCGGCGGGCGCCGGGCGTTCCCTCTGGGTCCGGGATTCCTCTTCGAAGGCGAGCCCGTCGATCTGCGGCTGCCCAAACGGAAGCCGCAGGCGCCCGGTCGCACCGCCTCGGGGTCGCGGGCCGTCGCCGATGCGAAGGCGCGGGTGGCCAGGGGGTCGCGGATCTGGGTCGAGGGCAAGCACGACGCCGAGCTCGTCGAGAAGATCTGGGGCGATGACCTGCGCATCGAGGGCGTCGTCGTCGAACCGCTCGGCGGGCTCGACGACGTCGCCGACAAGCTCGAGGCCTTCGGTCCCGACCGGCAGCACCGCGTCGGCATCCTCGCCGACCACCTGGTGAAGGGCACCAAGGAGTCGAAGATCGCCGAGGCGGTCCGCGCCGATCCCCGTTACGCCGAGGTCGTCCACATCATCGGTCACCCCTACGTCGACATCTGGCAGGCGGTCAAGCCGCGGGTCGTCGGCATCGACGCATGGCCGACCGTGCCGCGCGGCGAGGATTGGAAGACCGGGATCCTGCGCCGCATCGGCTGGCCGCACGCCGACCACAGGGACGTCGCCGCCGGCTGGGTGCGGATACTCAAGTCGGTGACGACGATCGCCGACGTCGAGCCGACGCTCTCGGGCCGGGTCGAGGAGCTCATCGACTTCGTCACCGTGGACTGACGTTTCGCTCCGAGGCGGTGTGTGGACTGCGGTCGCTCCGGGGACTGCGTTCGCTGCGGGGCCGGTGCACGGACAGGCTGCGGCCAGCGTCCGCGCGGGCGTTTGTGATGGATTTGGAACACCATTCCCACGTCCGGGCGAGGCAGGTCGATTAGGGTAAGGGGGCAGAAGCTTCTCGAAAGGACCCGTCATGTCGAATTCCCCGCAGCCGCCGAACGGCGATCAGCACCAGTCCCGCCCGATGCCGCCCGACTACTCCCAGGCGTCGGGACCCCAGCAGCCCTACAGCCAGCCCAACCAGTACGGCTCGCAGCAGAACCAGTACGGGTCGCAGCCGAACAACGGCGGACAGCAGTACGGGTCGCAGCAGAACTACGGCTCGCAGCAGAATCAGTACGGGAGCCAGCCGCAGAGCTATGGCGGCCAGAACTACGGCAGCCAGCAGCAGTACGGTTCGCAGCAGGGCTACAGCGGACAGGGCTACGGCGGGCAGCAGCCCGGTTACGGGATCCAGCAGGGCAATCCCGCGATGTTCAATTCTGCCAACCTCCCCGAGGCCGCCTACGGACCCGGCTCCGAGCGCTTCTGGAATGCCAACGAGTCCGAGCGGACGACGGCGCTGTGGACTGATGTCGGAGCGATCTTCCTCGGCTGGCTGCTGCCGCTCATCATGTTCCTCGTGAAGAAGGACGAGTCCCCCTTCGTCCGCGAGACCGCTCGTCAGTCCCTGAACTTCCAGCTCACGATCCTCATCGCGTACTTCGTCAGCGGACTCCTCATGTTCGTCATCGTCGGCTATTTCCTCTACATCGCCGTCTGGATCTGTGCCATCGTCTTCCAGATCATCGCCGCGATGGCCGCGAACAAGGGCGAGTGCTACAAGATCCCGATGACGATCCCCTTCGTCAAGTGAGAGTGACCGGCTCCCGAGCCGATCGACTCCGACACTGACAGTCAGACACTGACAGTCAACCGAGACGGGCCGCCGTGCTGAGGCACGGCGGCGTCGTCGTTCATCGCGCAGCCCAGCGCGTGCCGCGCCGGCGGTGGGCAAACCACGCCGAGGATCGCGGCAGAAAAGCGAAGACGAGACTGGTGACACCGAACAGCTGAAAACCCGTGACGAGGATCGGGCTGAGCGGTGTGAGGACGAACAGAGACACGATGAGTGCAGCGAGGGCGATCCACCGCGCGCGGCCGCGCCCCACGAGAAGTCGCCAGGCATAGACGACGAAGGCCACGACGACGATGAGCCCGACGATGATGCCCACCACCACAAGCGCATTGGCCAGGGCGGTCGACATGTCACCGACGGCGGTGACCGCCTCTGCTCCGGTGCTGCCGCCCACCTGCCGCAGCGCGAAACCCGCCGCTCTCAGCGTCCTGCCACCGGTGACGGCCATGACGATGACTGCCAGCGCAATGAACAGCGGGGCGATCAACCCGAGGATCGCTGCAGCGAGCACTTCCCACGGTCGGCGCTTGCGACCGGTGCGATCTGCATGAAGGGAGGACGCCGTCGTGTAGGCGTGGACAGCCGCCGTCGATGCCTCCCATGCCACGCGGCCTCCGGACAGAGCCGTCGCCGACGCACGTCCCGCAGCTCTGCGCCCCTTCGTCCACAGCGCTGAGTGGCTCATTGTGCCCGTGGCACGCACCGCGACGTTCTTGACGTCGCCGCTCACCCGACCGATCCCCTGTGCCACAGTCGGGCGCTGCGACCGAGCAGAGTGTGGGTGCGGGAGCGACGGAGGGAGATGCCGGTCGTCGCGATGCTCATTCTCCCCCTCGCCGGACCGTGAGATCTCCACTCGCGGCGCCGGTGACCGTGTGGGCTGCACTTCGGATCGGGAATCCGAGGGGCGCTCGGCACTCTGTGGGAACGGGGGCAGGCCAGACGGCTCTTCGTACGGATCGGAACTGGGCATCGGCCACCTCCCCGGCGAGATTCCCCCAGTGCACGCCCGCGGGACAATGAGCTTCCGCGAGGGATGCCACCATATCTGTAGTCAGCGTAGCAGGACGTCGGCACCGCGAGCCTGCCTTGCCGGCCTCAGTCCACGAACTCCGTGAGGACGCGGACCATGTAGTCGGCCATGAGCCGGCCCTGCAGGGTCGGTGAGAAGCGGCCGCTCTCGACCGCCTCGGCGTCGAGAAGCCCCTGCTTGACGAAGGTCCTGATCGCGGCGTCGCTGCCGGGGGCCAGCGTTTCGAGCGGCAGCTCGGAGTCGATGCGGGCGGCGAGCATGATCCGTTCGATCTCCCGCGTCGACGCCGAGAGCACTTCCCGGCCGATCGCCGGCGAGTCACCGGCGCGCAGCCGGTCGGACCAGGCTCGCGGGTGCTTCGCGTTCCAGAACCGCACTCCCCCGATGTGCGAATGCGCCCCCGGTCCGAAACCCCACCAGTCGGCATTGCGCCAATACGCCATGTTGTGGTCGCAGCGGGTCGCCTCCGACGTCGACCAGTTGCTCACCTCGTACCAGTTCAGGCCCGCGGAGGCCATGGCGGCATCGGCGATCTCGTACTTGTCGGCGAGATCGTCCTCGTCGGGCATCGGCAGCTGCCCTCGACGGACCATCACTCCCATCTTCGTGCCGGGTTCGACGATGAGCGAGTACGCGGAGATGTGGTCGACGTCGCCCTCGAGCGCGGCCTCGAGGGAGGTCCTCCAGTCCGCGATCGACTCGCCCGGAGTGCCGTAGATGAGGTCGAGGCTGAGTTCGAGGTCCGCGTCCTTGATCCACCGGGTGACCTCGGGGATCTTCTTCGGATCATGCGTGCGGTCGAGCGTGGCGAGCACGTGCGGCACCGCCGACTGCATGCCCACCGACATCCGGGTGAAGCCGGCCGTCGCGAGCGTGTCGATGTAGCCGGGGTCGAGCGTGTCGGGGTTCGCCTCGGTCGTCACCTCGACGTCGGGGGCCAGCCGGTAGCGGGCGCGGATGTCGTCCATCACCCCGGCGAGCACCTCGGCGGGCAGGAGCGTCGGGGTGCCCCCGCCGAAGAAGATCGTCCCGACCTCACGGTCACCGGCCCCCGCCTCGGCGAGGACCCGGGTCGAGAGATCGAGCTCACGGGCGATCATCGCGCGGTAGTCCTCGCGGTTCGCGCCCGGTCCGAGCTCGTCTGCGGTGTAGGTGTTGAAGTCGCAGTACCCGCACCGGACCCGGCAGTACGGGACGTGGACGTAGAGGCTCAGCCGCGTGTCGGTCCCGGTCCCCGCCGAGGCGGGAAGGGAACCGTCGAGCGGCGGGATCTCACCGAGCGGTTGTGCCGGCACTTACTTCTTGGCGTCCTTCTTGTCGGGCTCGTCCGAGGACAGGGCGGCGATGAAGGCCTCCTGCGGGACCTCGACGCTGCCGACCATCTTCATCCGCTTCTTGCCCTCCTTCTGCTTCTCGAGCAGCTTGCGCTTGCGGCTGATGTCGCCGCCGTAGCACTTCGAGAGCACGTCCTTGCGGATCGCGCGGATGGTCTCGCGGGCGATGATGCGCGAGCCGATGGCGGCCTGGATCGGCACCTCGAACTGCTGGCGGGGAATGAGTCCGCGCAGCTTGCCGGCCATGAGCACCCCGTACCCGTAGGCCTTGTCGCGGTGGACGATCGCGGAGAACGCGTCGACCTGGTCGCCGTGGAGGAGGATGTCGACCTTGACGAGATCCGCTGCGTCCTCACCGTCGTCGGCGTAGTCGAGGGAGGCGTACCCCTTCGTCCGGGACTTGAGCTGGTCGAAGAAGTCGAAGACGATCTCCGCCAGCGGCAGCCGGTAGCGGATCTCCACGCGGTCCGAGGACAGGTAGTCCATGCCCTGGAGCTTGCCGCGACGATCCTGGCACAGCTCCATGACCGCGCCGATGTAGTCACTCGGCGTGAGGATGGTCGCGCGCACCATCGGTTCGCGGACCTCGCGGATCTTGCCGGTCGGGAACTCGCTCGGGTTCGTCACGACGACCTCCGAACGGTCCTCGAGGGTGACGTTGTAGATCACGCTCGGGGCGGTCGAGATGAGGTCGAGGTCGAATTCGCGCTCGAGGCGCTCCCGAACGATCTCGAGGTGGAGCAGGCCGAGGAACCCGCAGCGGAAGCCGAAGCCGAGTGCGGTCGAGGTCTCGGGCTCGTAGACGAGTGCGGCGTCGTTGAGCTTGAGCTTGTCGAGGGCATCGCGCAGCGCCGGGTAGTCGGAGCCGTCGATCGGGAAGAGACCGGAGAACACCATCGGCTTGGGTTCGGAGTATCCGGCCAGGGGCGCCTCGGCGGGGGCCTTCGTCGCGGTCACGGTGTCGCCGACCTTCGACTGGCGGACGTCCTTGACGCCGGTGATGAGGTAGCCGACCTCACCGACGCCGAGTCCCTTCGTCGCGATCGGCTCCGGGGAGGACACGCCGATCTCGAGGAGCTCGTGGGTCGTGCCCGTCGACATCATCGTCACCTTCTCCCGCGGGGAGAGCGAGCCGTCGACGACGCGGACATAGGTGACGACACCGCGGTAGGTGTCGTAGACGGAGTCGAAGATCATCGCCCGGGCCGGAGCATCGGCGTCGCCGACGGGGGCGGGAATGTCGGTGATGATCCGGTCGAGGACGCCCTCGACGCCTTCGCCGGTCTTGCCGGAGACGCGGAGGACGTCGGCCGGGTCGCTGCCGATGAGGTTCGCCAGCTCCTCGGCGTACTTGTCCGGCTGCGCGGCGGGCAGGTCGATCTTGTTGAGGACGGGGATGATCGTGAGATCGTTCTCCATCGCGAGGTAGAGGTTCGCGAGCGTCTGGGCCTCGATGCCCTGCGCGGAGTCGACGAGGAGGAGCGCACCCTCACAGGCGGCCAGCGACCGGGAGACCTCGTACGTGAAGTCGACGTGTCCGGGGGTGTCGATCATGTTGAGCGCGTACGGGGTGCCCTCGGTCTCCCAGGGCATGCGTACGGCCTGCGATTTGATCGTGATGCCGCGCTCGCGTTCGATGTCCATCCGGTCGAGGTACTGCGCGCGCATGTCGCGGGGCTGGACGACTCCGGTGATCTGGAGCATCCGGTCGGCCAGGGTCGACTTGCCGTGGTCGATGTGGGCGATGATGCAGAAATTGCGGATCAACTCGGGTGAGGTTGCGGACGGTGTGATCCGCTGGAGTGCTTGTGGCGACACCTGAGGTGACATGAACGCCCTTTCTTCAATTCGTGCGAACCTCCATTGTTCCACGAGTTGGTCCCCGGGCCGGAATCCGCGCAGGCGGGAAGTCTTGCCCGGTTCGCCGGTGTCGCATTGCCCAGTTCGCCGTGCTCAGCTTGCCCGGTTCGCCGGTGTCGGCCCGCCCGGTTCGCCGAGGTGGGCCCGGGAAATCTCGGCGGATTTCCCTCCGTTCGCCGCGGACGTCGGCGATGATGGTCTCATGAGCGACTTCACCGTTATGAGCTTCAATCTCCGCTACCCGGCGATGGACGGGCATCCCGTCGCCGAGCGCCTGCCGGTCGCCGCCGAGCTCATCCGCGCCGCCCATCCGCATCTCATCGGCACCCAGGAGGGCGAGCTCGACCAGCTCGAGACCCTCATCGAACTCCTCCCCGATGAGTACATCTGGCTCGGCGAGGGGCATTCGGGCGGCAATGCCGGAGAGTTCACGGCGATCATCTGCGACTCCACCCGCTTCGAGGTCGAGACGTCGACATCAGCTGGCTGTCGGAGACCCCGGACACCGTCGCCTCGGAGTCGTGGGGCGTCTCGCATGCCCGCACCCTGACGACGGTCGACTTCAAGGACCTCGAGACCGGCCGGGCGCTGCGGCTGCTCAACACCCACCTCGACCACAAGTCCGAACGCGCGCGGCTCGAGTCCGCGAAGATCATGGCGGAGACCATCGCCGAGGTGGCCGTCCCCTGCGTCGTCACCGGTGACTTCAACGTCGCCACCGGAGCCCCCGTCTACGACTACTTCGTCACGGACCTCGGCCTCACGGACACCGCCGCTGCGGTGCCCGGGGAGGACATCGGCACGTTCCACCGCTACAAGGGACCCAAGGCCGGGGAGCCGCGCATCGACTGGATCCTCACGACGCCGGGGCTGGAGACCGTGGCCACCCGCATCGACACCTTCAACGTCGACGGCACGTACCCGTCCGATCATTTCCCCGTCGAGGCGACCCTGCGCTGGACCGGCGACGTCCGGGCATGAGGCGCGGACTGCGGACTCCCGTTGCCGCCGGACGCTTGCCGGTGCCGGCACGAAGACTGGGGTGTCACGCCGGTTCAGGGGGTCACCCGGCCGCAGCTGGTGCCGGAAGCCGGTCCGTCGTTCGGCGACAGAGTGCTGTCAAGGCCGTCCACTAGGCTGGGTGGCATGAGCTGGAGATCAATCGTCAATCGTGCCGTGAAGATCGGTGTCCGCGAGGGCATGAAGTACCTCAAGGAGTCGCAGAGCAAGCGGTCACAGGGCGGGCAGTCCGGTGGCCGGCCTGCTCCCCGGCCGTCCTCGCAGGGCCAGTCGCGTCCGGGCGGGGGAACCGCCTCGGCGCCGGGCGGGGCACGGACGACGAACGCACGCACCGGCGGCTATCCCGGTGACTACCGCGGACCGGTCACGGTCTCCTACTCCCCCGATCTCGACGGCGACGCCGATCCCGGTGAGGTCGTGTGGGGCTGGGTGCCGTTCGAGGAGGATCATTCGCAGGGCAAGGATCGGCCCTCGCTCGTCATCGGCAAGGACGGGCAGTGGGTGCTCGTCCTCATGCTCACGAGCAAGGATCGCATCCCCGGCGGGATCGGCGAGGTGCGCTCGGACGGCGGTGCGCGGTGGATGAACATCGGCAGCGGTGACTGGGACTCGCAGGGCCGGCCCTCGGAGGTGCGCCTCGACCGCATCATCCGCCTCGATCCGAACGGCATCCGCCGGGAGGGCGCGGTGATGTCGCGTGAGGTCTTCGCCCTCGTCGCCGCCGAATTCGACTGAGGGCGGTCGCCTGGTAGGATATGTGCTTGTGTCTTCATCAAGGCGTGTGTCTCGCCGAGGTCGGGTGAAGATGCCGTCCGACACGATGTCATCGAGGTGTTTCCCCGCGGAGATGACGCGCTCGTGCGGATGTGCCCTCACGACCATGTAGTACGAACACGAAAGAGTGTTGAAATTGGCTAATATCAAGTCCCAGATGAAGCGGATCAAGACCAACGAGAAGGCTCGTCTGCGCAACAAGTCGGTGCGCACGAGGTCCGCGGTCTCATTCGCGACGTCCGTGAGAGCATTGCTGCCGGCAACAAGGACGAGGCACAGCAGGCTTATGCTGTGGCCGCCCGCAAGCTCGACAAGGCTGTGTCGAAGGGTGTTCTGCACAAGAACAACGCTGCGAACCGCAAGTCGAGGCTCGCCAAGCAGATCAACGCTCTCTGAGTTGATGGCTTCTGAAAGGGCCCGATCCGCACTGCGGATCGGGCCCTTTCGCTTGCCCGGGAACTTCGCTTGTCCGGGAACGGGCGCCGGGACGAGGTCCGCTCAGGTCACCGGAAGGGGACTCGCCTAGGACACCGGAGCGGGGTTCGCGCAGGACACCGTGACGGGGTTCGCTCAGGTCACCGCCTGGGGGCTCAGCGGGCGCGGGCGAGCCGACACACTTCGGAGACGAACGTCTCGACGGCGTAGACAGGGTCGCGGCCGCCGCCTTTGACGGCTTCGTCCGCCTCGGCTGCCGCGATGAGGGACTGTCCGAGGGCGACCTCGTTCCAGCGCCGCACCTCCCGCCGGCCGTCGACCTGCCAGGGCGCCATCTTCAGTTCGGCGGCGAGCTCGCGCTCGATCCCGAGAAGCCCTGGACCTTCGCCATGCCCCGCAGCTTCATCGCCACGGCCGCCACGAGCGGCACCGGATCCGATCCCGTCGACAGCGCGTGGCGGAGCAGGCTGAGCGCGCTCTTCGCATCGCCGGAGACCGCGGCATCGGCGACCTTGAAGCCGGTCGCCTCGACCCTGCCGCCGTAGTAGCGATCGACGACGGCGCTGGTGATCGTGCCCTCCGTGTCCTCGATGAGCTGGTCGACGCCGGCGTTGAGCTCCGAGAGGTCGGCACCGAGGGCGGACATGAGCGCTTCCATCCCGGATTCGTCGATCTGCCGCTTCGCCGACTTGAAGCGCGCCTGGGCGAACTTCGCCCGGTCGCTCTCGTTCTTCAGCACGGCGGCATCGATGCGCGGAAATCCGGCCGCGTCGATCTTCTTCACGAGCTTCGCACCGCGGTTGCCTCCGCCATGGAGCAAGAGGACGACGGCGTCGTCGTTCGGTTCGTCGAGATAGGACACCGCGTCCTCGAGAAACGGTTCGGAGCACTTCTCGACGGCGTCGACGACAATGAGCTTCGCACTCGAGAACAGCGACGGCGAGGCCGCCATCTCGAGTTCTCCGCCCTGGTACGCGGCGGCGTCGAACTCGACCTCCTCGGGGTCCTTCTTCCGGGCCGCGGAGACGATCCGATCCTTGGCCATCCGCACGAGCACCGATTCGCCGCCGGAGATCATGACGACGGGCGCGGGCTTCGCCGAACTCCAGGGGATCAGTGTCTTCTTCGCTGCCATGCCCCCAGCCTATCGTCCGCCCGGGACACGACCGTCGTCGTCCTCGCCGCCGGCACTGACGCAGCCGCGCGCCGTGCTGAAGCGGGGCCCGGAGTAGAGGGCAATCGTCCCGCACTCGTCGGTGCGCAGCACCCTGACCGGCCCGAACGCTTGGAGAGACCGGTCAGTCGGGTGTCCGTAGCGGTTCTCCCCCACGGAGACGATGCCGAGCTGCGCGCGAGCCGCCCGATAGAAGTCGACGGAGAGATCCGAGGACCCGTGGTGCGGGGCGAGCAGCACGTCGGTGGGCGTCAGGCTCTGCGCGAGGACGAACTGCTCCTCCTCGCCGACATCACCGGGGATGAGGACGGTGAGCCCGCCGACGTCGATGCGGAAGACGAGGGAGTCCTCATTGCGCGCGGCCGTCCCGGACTCGGACCCGCCGCTGCCCTGCCCGGACTCGGACCGGCCGTTGCCCTGCCCGGTCCCGCCCGCGTCGTCTCCCTCGGTTCCGCCTCTGCCCTCAACAGGTGGGCCGGCCCCAGCAGGCGGGACCGACGTCCTTCCGCTGGGCGGCACGCCCGTGCCCCCACCGGGCGGCCAGAGCACCTCGATGGCCACTCCGTCGATGTCGAGGCGACGTCCGCGGTCGAGGGGAACCACCTCGGCGCCGGTGTCCCGGACGAGCTGCGCGACGTCGGGACTGCCGATGACGTTGGCTGACACCCACACCTGACCCACCGTCCGCGACCACGCGGTGCCGGCCGCCCCGCCGCTGTGGTCGGCGTCGAAATGGGAGATCGCGAGGTCGACCTCAGCGATCCCGCTGTCGTCGAGGCACGCATCGATCGGCCCCGGCTCCTTCCCCGCATCGATGACGAGGCCCCGACCGTCGCCGAGGTTGACCACCGTCGCCGACCCCTGTCCGACGTCGCACACGAGGACGAGCCAATCCCGGGCAGGCGGACGCGGACTGCCCACGACGACGACCGCCGCCCCGAAAGCGATCGCGAGGACGACGACCGGCGCGCCCCAGAGCCGTTTGCGGATGAGCAGGACGACGCCGACGGTGAAGAGCGCGAGCACCGCAAGGGCGACCAGCGACCCCACCGGTGGATCCGGCCACGCGAGCGATGCCCCGGGCAAGCGGGCGCAGACCCGCGCGACGGCGACGATCCACCAGGCGCACAGCGAACCGAGCCAGGCAGTGAACTCGGCGATCCACGGCAGTCCGGGCAGGCCGATCCCGCCGGTCACCAGGGACACGAACCCGGCGATCGTCGCCGGGAGGACGGCCGGAGAGGCCAGCGCGTTCGCGACCACCGACCAGCCGCCCAGGCGCGGATCGATGGCGACGAGCACCGGGGTGCACGCGAGCTGCGCGACGAGCGGGACGACGAGCGCGCTGACGAGCACGGACGGGGCGAGCGGAAAGCGGACGAGGAGTCTGCGCAGCAGGAGCGGGACGACGAACATGATGACCGTCGTCGAGATGACCGAGAGGACGAATCCCACCGAGGTGGCGAGCACCGGCACACCGGTGAGGAGGAGCGCGACCGTGGCCGCGATGACGGCGACCGGGGCGATCCCGCCGCCGCGGAGGAAGACGAGGGCGACGGCGACTGCCATGCCGGCGGCGCGGATCGCGCTCGGTTCGAAGCCGACGACGAAGACGTAGCCGAGGCAGGTGAGCACGCCGACGGCGGCGCGGGTCGCGGACCCGCTCGGCATGCCCCGCGAGAAGGCCGGCGCCGAGGCTGACGATCGTCACGTTCGTCCCCGACACCGCGGACAGATGGGTGAGGGAGACGACGCGCATGTCATCGGTCATCTGCGCATCCTGCGGCTCAGTGTCCCCGACGACGAGGCCGGGCAGCAGCGCACCGCCGCTGGTGCCTGCGGCGAGCGAGTTCTCGCGCAGGGTCGCGCGCACCTCCGCCCGCCACCTCCACACGGCGTTCGGTGCGCGCGTCACGCGGGGCTCGTCTCGGGTGATGCGGATGTCGTCGAGGCGCTCGGTGCGCATCTCGACGTGCGCACCGGCGGGCGGGACGGCGGGGGCGAGCACCTCGGTGAAGCCACCGCCGGTGAGCAGAGTGAGGCGTGACCAGCCCGACGGACCCGGCGTCGAGGCCCCGACGACGATCCCGTTCGTCTCCGTGTTCTCCACAGGACCGCGCGCGGAAGTGAGCACGCAGATCTGGACTGCGGCGAGGCACGCGAAGACGACGAGTCCGACGCCGAGGTGGTGGAACCGGCGGCGATGGACGACGACGAAGCCGAGTCCGATGAGGACCGGGACGCCCACGAGCGCCCAGGGGCCAGGTGCGAGGAGGGCGAGTACCCAGAGCCCGCCGGCGCAGAGGACTAAGCGCACCGATGACGGCCACAGCGTGGCCGTCGTCCGCGCCCACTGCCAGCCTGCGCGAGTCTGCCTGCGCACCCAGTCCGCCGCCTGCTGGGGCCCAGGCTTCTGGGGCCCAGCCGCGCGTCGCTGCCGCGCCGCGGCGCGTCTCCGCGGCCGAGGTTGTCGTCGGGTGTGCGGCGCAGTGTGTGTTCGAGGCTCCGGTCCAGTCCGCGGCCTGATTCCCCACCGGGTCTGCGGCCCGGGCTGTGGTCGCTCGGCTCCGGCGGCCTCCTCATCCGACGGTGACAAGGTCCTTGAGACTCTCGAAGGTCTTCGGGCCGATGCCCTTGACGAGGAGGAGGTCCTCGATACTCGTGAACGGGGTCTGTTCGCGGTGGGCGATGATCGCCTGGGCGGTGACGGGGCCGACCCCGGGCAGGGTCTCCAGGGTCGCCGAGTCCGCCGTATTCAGGTCGATCTTCCCACCGGGCACCGCACCCGGCCCGCTGCCGGGAGGTGCTGGGGCGGTGGGCGCACCAGGCCCCTGGCCTCCTGGGGACTGGCCGTCCGGTGCAGGGCCCGGCGGCTGTCCGCCCGGGGCCTGACCAGCGGGTGTCTCGCCGACTGCCGGGATGCGGATCTGCTCGCCGTCGGCGACGAGCCGGGCGAGGTTGACCGCTTCCGCGTCGGCGTCGCCGGTCAGTCCCCCAGCCGCCTCGACGGCGTCGCTGACCCGTGAGCCGCCGGGCAGCGTGACGACGGACGGGTTGGCGACTTCGCCCGTGACATGGGCGACGACCTGCTGGTTCGCCGGCTGATCACCGGGTCCAGCGCTGTCCTCAGCCGACCCGGGTTCTCCGCTGCCGCCTTGACTGTCGGCCGCCTCGGCGGATGATCCTTCCGACACGACACCTCCTGCGGTCGGATCGGACGGGCTCTGCGTCTGCGTCGGCCGGAACACGTAGAACGCCAGGACGAGCACGGCGGTCGTCGCCACGGCGAGGGCGATGAGTATGGGCAGGCGGACGCGACGCGGCGGGACTGGTTCCTCCTCGCCCTCGGTGCCGGCGGTGTAGATGTCGCCGGGAACCCATCCGCCGCGTTCGGCGCTCGCGTTGACGAGGCCGGCGAACCTGTCATCGGGGGACACAGCCATGCGCGCACGCTACGACGGGCACGGCCACGGGCTCCACGCATTCGGCCGGCCCTGTGGACAGTGCGCGAGCGTCCACAGGCTCTCAGCACACGAGTCGCCGCGTCATCCACACCCGGCCGCACCCGAGTCCGTGGCGGGCTGGGAATTGTCCGGCGACGGTGCGGGGAAGCCGCGGTCAGACACCTCACGCGGACGCCCGACACGACTTTGCGCCAGTCTGCTCTGAGATGGCCTAGGCAGCCTTGGCCATCTCAGACTCAACTGGCGCACACTGGCCTTCCGGCTCACTTGGGTTTCGAGGGCTCACGTCATTGCCTGAGCCCTCCGGCCCCAACAGTGCCGCAGCCACCAGGCCGCGAGGGACACCAGTGCTTTCGGCGGGCGGGGGTAGGGCGGTTGAGCAACGGCTTGTCCTGCGCGGGAAGTCGCGGTCCGACACCTCACGTCGGCGCTCGACGCGACTTTGCGCCAGTCTGCTCTGAGATGGCCAAGGCTGCCTTGTCCATCTCAGACTCAACTGGCGCACACTGGTCTTCCGGCTCACCTGGGTTTCCAGGGCCCACGTCATTACCTGAGCCCTCCGGCCCCAACAGAGCCGCAACCGACCGTGCGAGCAGTCCAGACCGGCCTGCCGCACGAGGCCAGCCGCACCCCGACCAGCAGGCGCCCGGCCACCCCGACTACGGGGTGGTCTGGACCGTGATGCCGAGGGCGCCGGGGCCGACGTGGGCGGTGATGATCGGCGAGAGCGTGCGGAACGTCGGCGTCAGGCCCCGATCGACGAGCTTCTCGGTGAGGGTGACGACGTCGGGGGCGTCGGGGCTGCCGTCGGCGTGCTGGATCTCGACCTGCAGGGGCCGGTCTCCCCCGCCGAGGCTCTCCGCCGTCTCCCCGGCGATGACGCTCATCCGCTCGAGCGCCTTCGCGCGGCGCGCCGCCGGGCGGACCGGGGCGACCGGGCCGTCCGGGCCCGAGCCCGGGACCGACCAGC